>JBGOVR010000053.1:0-28308 GCA_041478205.1 Candidatus Acidiferrum sp. | reverse complement strand
CAGAGGTCCTTCATGGGAACTCCGGCTTCCGCCTCTTTCAACACTCCGACGATCTGCTCTTCACTAAAACGGCTCCTTTTCATGGCGCTTCTCCTCTCGCGGTTTTATACCCGGAGAAGCTAAGTTTTGCCTGGACTAAATTTCGGGGAGCAGGTCAAATAAGGTCCAAACACCCCCTAAAATCGTGCTACATGACCTAGGTAAAGGCCAGAAGAATAAACCACATAGTGTTTCCTGGTTTACTTTACAAGCAGAGGGTCGCAGGTTCAATCCCGGTCACGTCCACCAACTATCTGCCTTCAAATCAATCTGTTACTAATTTGGTCGTTGCACGACTACATTAACTTGGGTCCAATAAGAAGCTTTTCGACTTCTTGCGAGGGCGAGGACACCGAAGACGCATTTATGAGTGTCCCTGGAAGGTCAAGGTGCGTTCCTCAGTTGAGGTTTCTCGCAATCCCAGACGATCCGTTCTACTTCTGCGTCGAAAGGCCGAAAGCTTATTTGTCATAACGTTAAATTCTAAGGGTATTCCGCTCGGCGTTTTTTCCAAAAGCAAAGCTCAAGGTTTGATATCTTCCAACCATGGAAAATCGTTCTGTGGGCGACGTGGGTGGGACGCCAGGCGGCCTCGGACACTTCCTGATCGGTTTCGTCATGGCTTGCGTGGGAGGATACTTCCTGGCGAATCAAGTCAGCGTCGTTGGTTCCTACTGGAGTTTCTACGGCGCAAACACTTTCGGCATGACACTTGTACCGATGCTGTTCGGCGTGGGCATCCTATTTTGGAACGGGCGAAACCTTATCGGATGGCTTCTGACCGTCGCCGGTGCACTTTTCATCCTGGCGGGTGTGATTGCCAACATGCACATTTATTTTCGGCCGGCCAGCCTCTTCAACACTCTCGTCATGCTGATCCTGCTCGTGGGGGGACTCGGGCTGATCGCACGCGCGCTACGTGCGCACCCTGCGACTAAGAGCGAGTGAGTGATTTCTGTTCGCTGTCGATCTGACCGATTTCTACCACAAGCAAGGGAACTGAGGCGCGCCTCCGAAGATGCATGGGTTATAGCGTCTGGAATCTTTCTTTCACTTCGCGGACAAATTCCAGAAACGCCGCGGAGTTCGTGATGCCCGGACGCCAGCACAGGTCCCGCTCGATCAGGTCGTAGGTCTCCTGAATGCGCGCGCCGGGGATAATATTCTCGCTGGCATCGCGATCGCGGCCCATCAGCCACAAGTGGTCCGCCACGGTCGCCGCCGCCGTCACATCGTGGGTCACGACGATGATGGTGTTCAGCTCGTCCAAGCAGGCAATCTCATTGATTAACTCGCAGACCTTGGCTTCCAACACCAGGTCGAGTCCGGAGAACGGTTCATCCATCAACAAGAAGTGCTCACTGCAAAGAAGTTGCTGTGCGATGGCGATTCTCTGCCGCTGGCCGCCCGAAATCTGCGCCGGATAGAGCTGCGACTGATCCAGCATATCCAGCCGCTTCAGGTACTTCATTACCTTCTTATGGGCGGAATCGCTATTTTTTTCGATCTGTTTCGCGGCCAGAATCAGGTTGCTGAATATCGTGCGATTCTCGAACAGCGGATAATTCTGCGCGATAACCCCGACCATCCCGGCTTTGACCGGAGTGAGCGTGGAATTGACCAGCACCTGTCCGGAGGTAGGCTGATTCAGCCCCGCGATAATCCGAAAGAGCTGCGTCTTCCCGATACCCGAGGGTCCGAGAAACCCAACGACTTGGCCCTGGGTGGAGTCGTCGCGCACGATGTTGCGGATCTCCGCGTTGACATCGCGAAGTATGACCTTGTCGCCGTAGGACAGACTGACATGGTCAACCTTGAGAAGCGTGTCGGTGTACTTGCAGCGTTGGGGCAAGCGTCATCCTCACAAATGCTTAAACCGCTACCTCTTTTCCAGTTGCAAATCCGCGTACGGAAAGAGGAATGTTTTGGCCAAACCCAGCGCGTAGTCCTGAACCAAGCCGATGAGCAGGATGGCGATTTGAATGGCAAAGACCGCCTCG
The DNA here is from genome assembly GCA_041478205.1 of Candidatus Acidiferrum sp. Taxonomy (GTDB): domain Bacteria; phylum Acidobacteriota; class Terriglobia; order Acidiferrales; family UBA7541; genus Acidiferrum. The sequence goes on along the minus strand of JBGOVR010000053.1, from coordinate 26,269 downwards.
AGCCGGAAGTGTTTATTCTGGTTGAGCAGCATCGCTCCGATGCCGCCCTCCGACCGCGAGATGCCCTCGACCATCGTGAGCATCATCCATCCCATCGCGGCATTCTGGCGCATGGCATCGAAAGCGGCATCGGCCCTGCCGAGCACGATCACTTCCCAAACCACGCGCCACTCGCCCATGCGCAGGGTGCGGGCCAGGTCAAACTTTTCTTTCGGCACCTGCGCCACCACGTCGATCATGCTGGTGACAAAAAACACAGCGACCCCGAACACGAGGAGGCTTACTTTCAAGCGGTGTCCACTGGCAAAAATTACGGTAAAGAAGAAGGTGAGCCCCACCATGCCAAGAAACCTGCCCTTGGAGACCGCGTGCGCGATCGGTTGGAACGCGGGAACAACCGTCAAATAGGCGAGTGCCAGTGAAATCACCGTCGCCCAGGCCATGGCTTGCACATTCAAGAGGAAGCTGACGATCAGCTCCTGGCCCAGGCCTTCATTGTTCCAAAGGTCGACAAACGCCCGCCACACACCCATCGGCTTGGGCAGGAATACGTAGGTCGATGTCGCCCACACCACCAGCAATACCGCGATCTGGAAGGCGATGATAAACCGGAGGGCTCCCTTCGAAATGACGCGGTTTGGAGAAAATGCACCGAGTACGTCGTGCAAAAAGCTGACTCGTCCGCCGACCGCGGGTGCGCTCGCTCCCATACTCCCGGCCGCCGGCTTCATGGTGGTCACCGAGGGTTTCCTATTCCTTGCCCGACAGGATGATCTCGATGCGACGGTTTCTGGCTCGGCCGTCGGCGGAGGCGTTTGACGCCAGAGGCCGGGAATCGCCGAAGGCATGGATGCGGAAACGGTCGTCAGGGAAGTTTGCGGGAGCCTTCCTCTGCAGCCAGTCTTTGACAGCCAGGGCCCGGCGCTGCGCCAAATCCATATTGGCGTCGCGGGTTCCGGTGTTGTCCGTATGTCCATTCACGGTCACGAACAGAGCTCCCGCGATGGCCAGGTCGTCTTTGATCTGGTACATCCTGCGTTCGCCATCCGCCGTAAATGTCGCCTTCCCCGTATCGAACTCGATGTTCCAGTCGCGCTTTGAAACGACCGCGCCGGTATCCCCGTTGGAGCTGAAGCTGGCCACATCGGCTTCCGCGCCGGACTGCGACAGTTGGGAAGAAGCCCCGAGGACGTAGGAAGTGTCGAGAATTTCTTTGACGTCGGGAATCTTGTTGGCATCCTTAAACAGGTCGGGGTATTGCTGGGTCGCAATATTTCCAAACACGGTATAGGTGGATCGGAAGTTGTTGTTGGCGCCCGGCTGCAACCCGAACAGCAGTAAGTTGTCATTTAGATTGTTGACAGCGGAACCGCCCAGGTCGACGTAGTTTCCGGTTTTGTCCTGTTCGCGCGTCCCGTTATAATACTTCAGCCAGTAGTCGCCGTTCTGTTCGTTGTAGACCTTAGCGCTTACGGCCGCCGCGCGCTTGAGTGCTTCCGGAAAAGCCTTGAGCTGGTCCGCCGCTTCGAAACTGGCCGCCAGCATTCTCTGAACCTCATTGCGATGGTCTTGATTGAACTTCTTGATCCCGATGATGACGTCCGGCATCTGCGACCTGTACTGCCTCGAAGAGACGATGGAGACCAACCCGCCGCGCCCGTGAGCCACGTTGACGTCGCCTGGGGTCCACGTAACTACGCCGTTTACGCGGACATTCTTCGTTTCCCCGGTCAGCCTGCCATCGTGCACGACCTTCCGGTCTTCACAAGTATTAGCGTTATAGATTTCCGCGGCCTTAATGTAGTCCGGCGCGTTGACCCAATTCAGAGCATTGGGATCCCACGTCTTTTCGTCAGGATTGTTCTTGATCTGATTGTCCGCCGCCCACTTCATGGCGATATTCCAATCGCCGTCGCGAAGCACGCCGGCAATCAGGCCGCCCTTTGCAGCTTGCGGGTCGGCTTTCCAATCCGGCGGACCCATGAGCTTGTCTTCCCCACGCGAGTATCCGGTGGAGCCGATCACCTGTGCGATGTATTCGCCTGCGCCATTGTCCAGCTTCTTAAGCTGAGGATTGACCGCGGCGAAAAACTGGCCGGAGCCGTCGCCCATGATCAGCACGTAATTGGCGCCCTCCGAGCACTGATTGGCACCGTCGTGAAGATCCTTGGCACAGGCGATCAAATCGTTCTGCATCTGGCTGGTGTCATCCTGCCGGATGAGCTTCACGTTCGCGCCATGCTTCTCCATCAGGCTGTTGCGCGTCGTATCCACGCCACCGTTGGCGTAGATATAGTTCATCTGCGCATTCCATGCCCAAATTTCAGTGCGAATCAGCGGAGCTTTGACCGATGCCACAGCTGTGTCGGGGAATGGGGCCGGTTCCACGTTGGCTACCACCGCTTCCTTCAAGTCCGGCAATGCGGCTTTGGTAGGAATGATGGACTTGGCGATGCCCGGCGCGGGAATCCATCCGCGGCTCACCGCAGCGCGGAAGCCGAAGAACAGAATTGCGCCGATCACCAGGAGCAGAATAATCTTTGCGCCCGGCTTCAAGCGGTGTCCCGTTGGTGGCGTCGAGATCTTATCGTTAAACATTTCGCTCTTCCCTCCGCGATATCCGTTACTTAATCAAATCGCTGAAATCATCTTTCCGGGCCGCAGGCATCGCAGACGCCTGGTCCAGTACACCGCCAGGCGCTGGCGTGACCGATGCCGGTAAAAGTTTCTGTTGAAATTCACTGAACTGCTTGACGGCTTCGTCGTTGATCGCCCCAGTTTCCAGGTCCATGTTAGTCATCAGCTTGTTGGCGAGACGATTGAAATCCTCCATCTCGCCCAGCATCTGCCCGGCGTCGTCCGCCAGATATTCCAGCGTTTGGTCGTAAATCTGGTTCGCAACGGCGTTGCCCCGGAAGATTTTCTTCGCCGCCTGAAACACGGAATAGGCTTTCTTCAGGGCCTTCCGCCGCATCTCTTCCTCGCTGACGCGGTTCTCTTTGTTGGTGACCTGAAACTCGGCCGTGGCCCTCCAGCGAATCAGCTGTTCGTAGAGAATCTTCAGCTTGTCGCGCAAATCGGTGAGGGACTTGTCGATATTGATCAGGCTGGCGGCGTGCCGCTGGTTGGTGACCTTGGCTGGCATATATTGCTGTTGATCCAGCGATGTCAGCCCTCCGGCCGCCATCTTCTTGTCGGCCTGGTTTGCCAGGGCCATGCTGTGTTCCGCATCCTTCTGATTCGTGTCGATCTGGTTCTGCAGCGTCCGGATCGAGCCATTCAGGTTTCCGAGCTGTTCATCCATGATCGCGAGATTCTTTTTCATCTCCGCGATGTAATTCTTCAGAATGCCGATCGGGTCTAACTCGATAAACAGCCCGGTCAGAAACCGCATGACGCTCTGGAAGATGAGCTTCCCCAGCGTGCGCACGCGCTGATCCGTAACTATAAAAATGAGGAGCAAAATCGCCCCGATCAAAATCGCGAGGTGCAAAGTATCCGTCGCCGCCGCAATCAAGAACGGGAGAATCTGCACGAATCCATAGGTGACCGCAATACCAGCGAGAACCAGCACCACTTTGCCGGCCGTTCCTTCCGGCCGTTGCCAGAAGTTCTTTAAGCCCTGCATCACAGGGGAACCTGGATTGGCTGCCACGGCGTCTCCCTATTCCAAAATATTCTCGTACTCTTTACGCTGTTGCTGGATCTCGGCCTTGCGGCGATCCAGCGCCGCTGCAAAATTTGCCTTCGCTTCCTGCAACTTGGAGCGTGAGACTTCGGCTTGGGACTGCATCGACCTGGCCTGCTGCTGGAGGTCGGCAATCTCTTTCTGCTTTTGCTGAATCGTTGCGTTTACATCGCTAACCTGCGCGATCCGCCCGTCGACTTCCGTCTTGGCCACTTCATCGGACTGCTTATTGAACGAGCTCGCCGACGAATTCAGAACGTTCAACAGGCTATCGAAGCCCTTCAGACTCGCATCCTTTGTCAAGCCGCCTTGCGACTGCGCGGTGGCCAACGCTGCCTTGTAACGCAGAGAAGCTGGAAGCTGTGATTCGGGAATGCCGCATCCGTCAAATATCTGCTGGAAACTCTATGCAAGAACAGACGGAAGAAGACTAAGAAGTAGCGTGCTTATGCGAATGCGATCTTGGGGGGGTCTTGATGATCATGAGCGAGAGTAAAGCCAATGATCACCATGGTTTCGCCACTCTCCGGATAGCTCCAGTTCACCTCAAAACTTGGGTCCAATGTTGCCAAATTAGGTCCAAAACTGACTACTGAGGAACAGAGTAAAGCCAAGCGGGCCAATAAGATAAAGTTTTGTTCTCGTCTTTGCAAGCAGGGGTCGCCGGTCGATCCCAGGCACGTCCACCATTTTCAGGCACTTCTAAATGTCACGGGGGATATGAGCCCGTGTTTGACCTGCGACCTGGAGCTATCCCAGGGTTCCCTGTAGCGCTTCCCGGAGCGACTCCTGCTTCCCGGCGCCAAGCTTCTTCCCTTGTTCCGTGAGATAGAACACATCGATCGCTTTCTGTCCTTCGGTATCGATCAGCGCGACTTCGATGTTGCATCCCAGCAGCGCCAGGGTCGAACCCATGTCGTAGAGCAGTCCGGGGCGGTCCTGGGCCACGACCTCGAGCAGCGTACTGTGTGCCGACGAAGTGTCGTCAAAGCTTATGCGCGTCTCGATGGCGACCTTCAGCGGGCGCGCACGGCTTGCGCTCTCCCGGCCCTTCAGCAACGGCTCCAGCGGCGCCCTGCCATTGACCACGTCAGCCAAGCTTCGCCGGAACCTCTCGACCTCGCTGGGGTTCAGCTCCAGAGTGCGGTGCAGATCCGCAAAGTGAAAGGTGTCCAGGACGATGCCGGCGGCATTGGCAAACGCATCCGCCTTGATGATGTTCATGCCCCAACCCGCCAGGACGCCGGCAATGGTCGCGAAGAGCCTAGGCCGATCGGCCGTCAATATCGTCAGCGAAAACGCGTGCCGCGTCGCTTGCAAGTCCACCTGGACGGGTTCAGTGTGGAGCTTTTGATGCAACGCGAAATGCGTGGCGATCTCCGCCGCGGAATGCACGGCGAGATAGCGCCTGGGGAACCCTTCGAGGAACCGTTCAATTTCCTGGATGGTGGCAGCGGCCGTTTGCTTGCGTACCTGCTCGAGCAACGAAAACTCTTCGGAAGCATGCAGCCGGTCGGTATCCAGCGTGCGGCTGAAGTGGTTCGACGTGGCCACGAAGAGCTGCCACAGCATTTCCGCCTTCCAGGGTGTCAGCGCTTCCGGGTTCACCGAGTGAATGTCCGCGTAGGTCAGCAGGCACAGCCGCTGCAGGCGTTCCTGGTTCACGACCGTGGCGGCAAACGCGGACACGGTCGCTGGGTCGAAAATGTCCCGGCGCTGCATCGTTTCGGACATGTCTAGGTGGTGCTCGATCAGGAAGTACACCTCGCTTCTTTCTTCCGCCGAAAGCTTCAGCCGCTCGGCAACACTATCGAGAGCCTCGAGGCTCCCGGCCACATGGTTCTCGACGGGCATGCCCTTGCCGACGTCGTGCAACAGCAAGGACAGGATCAGCAGGTCTCGCCGCTCCACGGTCTTCCACAGCGCTTGGAAGTGGGCCCCTCGCTCGTCCGGCGGTTCGGCTAATTCTTGAAGATGCTCGATCGTTCGCAGCGAGTGCTCGTCCACGGTATAGCGGTGATAGAAATCGCGGACCACCAGCGAATCGATCCGGCTGAATTCCGGCAGGATTTCCGTCAACAACCCAAGCCGCTGCAGGGGACGCAGCGCAACGCCCGGATAGTCCGCACCCAGAATTTCCCGCAACGCCGGCCAGGTCACTTCCGCGTTTCGCACCGGGAGTTCCGGATGCTTCATAATGTACCCGATACCGCGTTCCGCCCTCCGGCTGAGCGGAACGCCGGTTCGCGCCGCCTCCGTGAAGAGCGAAAACGTTACCGCGCGGTCCGATAGGGCCGCCTGATCGAGCACTTCAAATAAACCGTCGCGCACCGCAAAGGGTTTCCCGTTGCTCGGCTCAAACTTTGCTCCGCGCGCCGCACTGAACAATCGCTGCCGCAAAGTCTGCGGCGCCGTGGCTTTCTGTTCCAGGTAGCGCAGTAGCTGCCGGTTCAGCGCCCGCGCGTGACGGAAATACAGCCGCATCCATTCCGCTGTGCTGCGCGGCAGCCCATCCACAACTCCCAGAGAGCGCTCCGCAGCGGCAGCTTGTAATTCGTACGTCAGCGTATTGTCATTCCGCGCGTTGCTGTAGTGCAGGAAACATCGGATGGCGCTGAGGAAGTCCACCGCACCAGATGCTGATTCCTCTTCGACGGCGCTGCTGTTCAGTATTTCCTTGTTCTCGCCCGCGACCTGACGCAACCAGACGGCCGCCTGGTAGTCGCGCAGTCCTCCCGGTGCTTCTTTCACGTTTGGCTCGAGGTGAAAGATGGTGTTGCCGTAGCGCGACAGCCGCTCTTTCGTAAGCTTGTGAAGCTCCGCGAGCAGGAATGGCCGCGCCTGCTTTTCCGATCCCGGCAGCACGCGCGCATCGAGTTTCTCGAAAATTTCGGTGTCGCCCGCTAGAAACCTGCGGTCCAGCAGCGCCAGGTGAAATTCGGCGTTGTCTTCTTCGATGCGCTTGCATTCCTCGATGGTGCGGCCTGCCGAGCTCACGCGGAATCCCAGGTCCCACAGTGTGCGGGAGAAGTCCGAAATCAGCGGGCGGAATTCCTGTTCCGCCTTCTCGTTTCCGAAAAGAAATAATATGTCGAGGTCCGAGTACGGAAAGAGAAGCTTGCGGCCGTATCCGCCAAGGGCCAGCAGGCACAAACCCGCCGGAGGAGTGCTGTGGACCCGCACTACCTCGCCGAAAATTTGCCGGATATTGTTGTCCGCCAAATCACACAGCGCGCGTACGGTTTCCCGCGCGCTCACACCCGCTTCGAACTGTTGCCGGATACGTTGTCGCTCGTCGTCGGCTTGCGGGCCGAGGACAGACAGAGGTGTCGGAGAGCCTTGCATGGTCCGTAAGGGTTGTCTTACCGGATGGAGACCTGGACGGGCTGCGGTCGTCATTTCAGTCAGAGCGCATTCTCGCCGCGCTCCTCGTTGCGGATCCGGATGGCTTCTTCAACCCTCGATAGGAATATCTTACCGTCGCCAATCTTTCCCGTCTTGGCGGTCTTTAGAATCGTGTCCACAACGGTATTCACCAGCTTATCCGGCAATACCATTTCCAATTTGATCTTCGGGAGCAGGTCCACCGTATACTCGCGTCCGCGGTAGACCTCCGTGTGTCCCTTTTGCCGCCCATGGCCGCGCACTTCGGTCACGGTCATGCCTTCGATGCCCGCTTCGCGCAAGGCATCTTTCACGGATTCGAACCGCGAGGGCTGAATGATCGCTTCAAGTTTCATCATGAAGATTTCCGCTCCCGCGCTCCTGCCTACCCTAGCGCTTGCTGCCAGCCTCAACTTTAGCGGATCGGCGTCCTTTAGCGAACCTCATCGGTTCGCTGAAGGATCCCAAGTGTCAATGCTGCCCGTGCATGTGCGTGAAGCCACGCCTCACGCCTCCAGGTTGTACGCCTCTTCCCCATGCTGCGTAATGTCCAGCCCTGCGATCTCCTGCTCTTCCGTCACGCGCAGGCCGGTGATCATGTCCGTAATTTTCAGCAGCACGAGCGTTCCTACCAACGCGAAGGTCCATGCGATCAGCACGCCCACGACTTGATTGCCCACCTGTGCCCAGTGCCCGTCGAGTCCGCCGACAGCTTTTCCAACGCCAAAAATCGGGTTGATGACTTGCTGCGCAAATATCCCGGTGAGCAGCGCACCGATCGTTCCGCCCGCGCCGTGTACTCCGAACGCATCCAGCGCGTCATCATACCCGAAGACGGACTTCACTTTCGTCACCATCCAGTAGCACACCGCGCCTGCAATAAAGCCAATCGCCAGCGCCGGCATGGGCGCCACGAATCCCGCCGCCGGCGTAATTGCCACAAGCCCGGCCACCGCGCCAGAAATCGCGCCCAGCGCACTTGCCCGCCCGTTCTTGATCCATTCCGCCGCGCTCCAACTCAGCGCTGCCGCCGCCGTCGCGAAGTGTGTCGCGATAAACGCACTGGTCGCCAAGGGGCTTGCAGCCAGCGCGCTTCCGGCGTTAAATCCGAACCATCCGACCCACAGCAAGCACGCACCAATAAAGCTCAGCACCAGACTGTGCGGCGGCATCGGCTGTTTCGGGAACCCAGTCCTCTTCTTCAGATACAGCGCGCACACCAGCGCGGAAACTCCCGAGCTGATATGCACCACCGTCCCACCCGCAAAATCCAGCGTTGGGAACCTCCCACCCAGCGAAGCGTTTAGCAGCCCACCCTTGCCCCACACCATGTGCGCCAACGGTGCGTATACCACCAGAAACCACAGCGTCAGAAAAAGCACGGTGCCGCTGAACTTCATTCTTTCCGCCGTGGCGCCCGTGATGAGTGCCGGCGTGATAATCGCGAACATCAGCTGGTACACCATGAACGTCGCTTGCGGAATCGTTCCCGCATAGTCCGGATTCGGATCGGCGCCTACGCCACGCAGGAACGCATGCTCGAATCCACCAATCACAGGTCCGTTCCCGCCGAAGCACAGGCTGTACCCAACCAGCGCCCAGAGTACGGAGATCACCGCCATCAGCATGAAACTCTGCATCATGATCGCCAGAGTGTTCTTGCGCCGAACCAAGCCCCCGTAAAAAAGCGCGAGCCCAGGGCCTGTCATTAGCAGCACGAGCGCCGCGCTCACCAGCATCCACGCGTTGTCAGCGGAAGATTGCGCCGCGGTCACGCGCTGATCGAGTTGCGCCAGCTTGTCGTTTACCGCTTTGGGAACTTCGGGCGCGGAGCTTTGGGAGAGGGGGGCTGCTGTTGCGGGAACCGCGACGGAGGGAGCTTGCTGCGCGGAAAGCGGAACCCCGAAAAGCACCAGGGTGAAGAAAAAACAACACTTGCATCCCACGCGCGTCATGATTTATGTCCGCTCCGGTGCGTTTGAGTTAGCCCCAGCCGCGTCAAGGTCACACATCGAGTGACCGCTGCCCACTCACGCGAAAAAAGCCTTGTCGGGGACTCTCCGCTTCGTCGAGCGGAATTATACGCGCCGGCGTCAGGCCGCGTAGTTCGAAATTTTCATCGATCCGATTCGATTTTCCGATAGTGAGGGCTCCCGCACGCCCGCAGGACGACGGTGGGCTTGGATTTGCGCTCAACTACAGACTCCACAGACGATACTTTCGCTACTGCTCTTTCAGTTCTTTGGGCGTACTGATTTTTTGCGAGTCGTCCACCGAAAAAAGCAGGAAGTGGCTGAAGCTGTGGCGCCGGTGATACCGCCGTCCCGCCAAATTGCAGTACCAGTCCACACTTTTCGGAAGCCACAGCGGTGTCTTCGCTTTTCGAAATTCCACGGGCGCATATTCGATCAACTGGTGATCCCGCAGCAGACGAATCTCCGGCACCGGCCGCACCATATCCGCTTCCATCGCCAGAATCTGAGAACTTTCCACATCGATCCATGCGCGTCCCTTCAACCGCACCGGAAACGACATTCCGCTCACACGGTACACCCGCATTTCGTTCGCCTGGTCGTTCCGTTGGCGGAAGTGCACCATCCACGCGGGCTTGCCACGCCACTCTCCGCGCCCCTCGCACGCAAATTCGTACTCACCGCGATAATACGGATGGAAGATTAAGGCCAGCACCGGCAGTCCAATCGTGCCGAGATGTGCCGGAAACTGCTGCATCGAGACCGACCCGTTGCGGTACTCCTGTACGTCCAACTCGCGCGCTCCAATCTGCCGGATCGCCACCAAGTAGTTGAACGTTCGCGTCTCTCTGGAGATCTGCACGCCGAGGGGACTCAGACTTTCGTGCTCCATCTCTTCGGTGGCCGTGAAGCGATCGACATTCTTCACCAGTTCTTCCACGCGCGCCCCGGCGGCCGCGGTCACTTCATCGATCGCGCAGCTTGCGCCGGCCTCCACGGCGGACTTTTCTTCATCCACGTCGGGCGGCGCCCAGTTTGTTTCCGTCACCGGCGCAATCGGCGGCATGGTCACGCCGCTCAGGTTCTCCGGCGCGTTCATTGCCGGACGACCCGCTGCCGGGTTCGTTGCCACCGCCAAAGTTTCCGCCTTTGGCCGCTCCGGTGCCCGTAGCAGCCCGATGAGTTTCTGGGCGGTCGCGGTTTGCGGTCCGTTGGGCTGCTCGCGCATCCATTGCTCCAGCGTCGCGAGTGCCGCCTCGCGTTCCCCCAGCGCCGCCTGGGCCTCGCCCAAGAGCAGCCGCGCGCTCCCAGTTTTGTCCTGGCCCACAAGCAGAGCTGCTTGGGCGTGTTCTCGCGCCTTTGCGTAGTCGCCTTGCTGGTAGTACGCCACGCCCGCCAGCCAGTTTGCGCGCCACGCTCCGGGTTTCAAGTTTGCGCTCTGCTCCAGCGACTCAATGGCGTGCGGGTAATCCCGCTGCAGGTACTCCACTTCGCCCAGCGCCAGCAATGCGGCAGCGTGTTTTGGCGCAAGCTGCACGGCCTTTTCCAGGTAGCCGCGCGCTTGCCCCGCATCGTGCCGTTGCATGTACAACACACCCATCAAATAGTTCACGTCCGGAAAGCCCGGCGCGAGCTGCAGCGCGCGCTTCAGGTGCGCCTCCGCTTCATCCAGGTTGCTCGCTTGCAACGCCTGTAGTCCCTTTTCCGTTTCCTTCAGGGCTTTTGGCGCCAGCACCGCCCCACCCGGCCGTTGTTGTCCTATTCCGCCCGTGTCCGGCACCATCGCCACGAAGATATCTTCTTTCTCTCCGTCCGCAGCGATGATGGCCGGCTCTTGCACGGTTCGATATCCTGGCGCGCTTACCTCGACAGTGTATTGCCCTGCGGGTAGCCCCATGAAAAGCGCCTGGCCGGCGTCGCTCGTGTTCGTCGTGATGTTCGTCAATTGGCTGGGAGAGCGCAACGTGACCGAGGCGAAGCTCCCGAACGGGGCCCCTCCCTCTTGGACGCGCACACTGATCTGCCCGCTCGCTCCACCTACGGTCGGCGTGGGTATTTGCGCCGCCGTAGTTTTCGGCCACGCAAGCAGGCTTAGGGCGAACAGAACGAGCACTGCTTTCATCGGAAATTTGCGGATAGCCCACTTCACAGCCGCCCCCGGTCCTGACCGCCAATACGCTGAGGTCTACTCTCCATCTGACGCGCGTACCTGTCAATCGTTGGCGTTGCCTCGGAGCGCCCTGCGGCCGGGAAGGGCCTGCTCGCCATTAGAAACTCCTAAAATATGCTCCTCACTACGTTTCCAGGGACGCCTTCTTCCCGCAGGCTCCACTTGTCCCGCGCCGCCATCATCGTATAATGCCCTGCGGCCACGGAACGCCCACGTCAAGCGCTTTTCTGTGACCGGGTTCGACACACGCCGTCATTTCATTGGAAAATACCCTGAGAAGGGCGTAGTCCTTGAAAGGACTTTTCTTCGAACAGAATGACGTGACCACTCCGTGAAAGAGATCACCGAATGACCGACCATGTCCCCATGGAGATTGCCGTCCGCGAATCGAACGGCGTCCATTTGCTGGAAGTCCGCGGCCGTCTGACCATTGGAGAGTCCAGCGAGCAGCTCAACGACGCGCTGCAATCCGTGGTTCAGCGCGGCGGCCGCAAAGTCGTCGTCAATCTCAACGGCGTGCCCCAGATCGACAGTTCCGGCATTTCCTCGCTGGTTCGCATCTCCATCCAGCTGGCCCGCGAAGGCGGCGCGCTACACCTCGTTTGCGGCACCGGCCGCGTCCGCGACGCCCTCACCGTCACCCGCCTCGTCGAAGCCATTCCCACCTTCGACTCCGACTCCTCCGCTCTCACCCACTTCGCGTAAGTCTTGTCTTGTTCGAAACAACCCTCTGTATCGATGTCCCCTCTCTCGGTCGCTATTTCCACCGGCGGACACGCCGAAAAATTGCGATGGTGAAGGGTTCCGGCTATGAACTGGCAGAGAAGGCCATCGAGACTGTTGCAAGTGGAGGTTTAAACCTACGATGGATAAGGAGGGAAAGGCCGTTCCAGCAGAGGTCCCAATCGCAGTGACGTTTCGTCTTGCCCCGAACTAACTCAAAAACATCCAAACATGTAGCGGATATTTCTACCCGCCCTTTTTCAATTCCCCTAGCACCAGCTTCGCCAGTTCTTTCAGCGTCTCGAACACGCCCTGTCCCGTAACCGCCACTCCCTCCAGCACTGGCTCGCCCTTTTTCTGCAACTGTTTGGTTAACTCCGGTATTGGCAGCGCATTCGGCAAATCCCGCTTATTCAATTGCAGGACGTAGGGAATGGTCTCAAAATTCAGGTTGTGCTCTTTCAGGTGTTCCTGCAGGTTTTCCATCGTTTCGAAATTCGCGTCCAGCCGCTCTTCCTGCGAATCCGCCACGAACACCACGCCATCCGCGCCCTTCAAAATGAGCTTGCGGCTGGCTTCATAGAACACCTGTCCGGGCACGGTATACAGGTGGAACCGAGTCTTGAACCCCCGCACCGTCCCCAGGTCCAGCGGCAGAAAGTCAAAGAACAGCGTCCGGTCGGTCTCCGTAGCCAGCGAAACCATTTTGCCCTTCTGATTTTGTCCGGTGTGGTCGTAGATCCACTGCAGGTTCGCGGTCTTTCCGCCCAGACCTGGACCGTAGTACACCAACTTGCAGTTAATTTCGCGGGCAGGAAAATTGATGAAAGGCACGTGTCGTCAGTCCGAGTCCTAGGCAGAAACTTATAGCATACGCGCTAAAGGCAGGCCAGTGTTTCAGGCCATGAGGTGTCGCATGTAGAATACTCGCATCTAGTGTCCTCGACTTTACTCCGTACCGGGTAAGATATTTCGCGGCCTCCCGCAGGGGCGTGACGCAAGCGTTATATCTATGTTATCGACCGCTCGTTGACGCGCGGTACCTCCTCTGCTACATTCGCGGCATGGCAAAAGCCCATAAGTCCTCTTCGCGATCCTCCAGTCGCTCCAAGGGCTCTTCACATAGTCAGGCTAAACCGTTGAAGAAAAAGAGCTTAACACCCCAGCACCCCCCGCAGCGGGGCGGCGTAGAGATGGTCGATCCTCTCGTGCAAGCCCAGCTCAAGCTCTATGACGAAGCCTTGGCGCTTTTTCACCAGCAGAAATTCGCCAAGGCCAAGCAAGAGCTGGAAAAAGTTGTCGAGGGCCCCAGCAAAGAACTCGCCGATCGCGCTCGCATGCACGTGAAGATTGCCGAACAGCGCATGAAGCCCAGCCACGAGCAAAATCCCCGCACCGCCGACGAGCATTATCAGCGCGGCGTCGCTATGATGAACATCGGCCGCTGGGACGATGCCCGCGAAAGCCTGGACAAGGCTCGCAAGGCGGCACCCAAGGCCGACTACATCCACTACGCGCTGGCCGCACTCGATTGCCTCACTGGCGAAGCTGAGTCCGCCATGAAAAATCTAAAGGTCGCTATCGAGCTGCGCCCGGAAAATCGCTATCACGCGCGCAACGACGAAGACTTCGCATTCCTCCAGGAAGATCCGCGCTTCACCGAGCTGCTCTATCCGGAGAAAGACGGCACCGCCGGCTGACCGGATCTCGAGGCCGTCTCCCAGCTAATCTCAAATGTGCAGTCATCGAACGATGGCGATGGGCCATTGGATCGTTCGGCTCAGCGATCTCTGTGCTCTTTGTGACCTCCGTGTTCAATTCTTTCGCTGTAGAATGACTGGATACCTGCTGCGCCGTGAACAAACGCGCCTCCAACTCGAAACCATCCTCTCGCGGCTTCAACGTTGTCGCCCTCGGCGGCGGCACGGGCCTCTCGACGCTTCTTCGCGGCCTCAAAGAACTCCTGACTCGCCGCCGGGACGAACCCGCCAGCCAGCTCCAGCCCATCAACAGTCTCACCGCCATCGTCACCGTCACCGATGACGGCGGCAGCTCCGGCCGCCTTCGCCGCGAGAATCGCATCCTTCCTCCTGGCGACATTCGCAACTGCATGGTGGCTCTTTCGCAGGATGAAGCTCTCCTTAGCCGTCTTTTTCAATATCGCTTCCACGCCGGACGGGGTCTCGTGGGCCACAATTTCGGTAATCTCTTTCTCGCGGCCCTCACGCACGTGACCGGCGATTTCGCCGAAGCCGTCCGCGTCAGCAGCAAAGTCCTGGCCATCCGCGGCCGCATTTTCCCTTCGACGCTCTCCAACGTTTCGCTGGTCGCCACCCTGGAAGGCGGCCGCCGCGTTCACGGCGAGACGCGCATCACCGCCAGCCGCACGCCCATCAAAAAACTCGCGCTCTTCCCGCGCTCCGTTCGCCCGCTTCCCAAGGCCATCGAAGCCATTCACGAAGCCGATCTGATTCTTCTGGGCCCCGGCTCGCTCTATACCAGCATTCTTCCCAACCTGCTCATCCCGGAAATTGCCAACGCCATCGCCAAGTCCAAGGCCCCGCGCGTGTACATTGCCAATCTCATGACCCAGCCCGGCGAAACCTCCGGCTACGCCCTCGCCGATCACCTTCGCGCTATCCGGCACCACACGGAGCGCCGCATCATCGATTGGGTGGTCGCCAATCGCCAGCCCGTTTCGCCCGAAGTCGCCAAGCGCTATCGCGCCCAGGGCGCCGAACCGGTCGCGGTTGATCTTGAGGCGCTGCAGAAACTCGGCTATCGCGTCGTGCTCGACAGTCTGCTGGAAGAGCACGGCGTCATCCGCCACAACCCGGCCAGCCTGGCCCGCCTCCTCCTCGAAGAGTTCCTTTCAAGTAAGAATGCTTCGTCAATGTCTTCAACACGCCGGGCATCGTTCAAGAAGTCCTAAGCGGCAACGCGGTCTGAGAATTCTTCCTCCCGGCGTAAGCTGTCTGTCACTTTTCGCCAAGCTTGGAATCTCAGGATGTAACTCGGAATTCAGTGGAACAGAGTTTCCTATAGGACGGTAAGCTGCCCCATATGAAAGTAAGAGTCCATCGAGAGAGGCCCCAGCCCTGGGCAAGCAAGAGACAAGGGAAACACAAGTGGGTTTTGCCGTTTTGGGCCGTCGAATGGTTCTGCGAATGGATTGCTTTTGCCCTCGGCAATTGGTCTTTTCTCGCGGTGCTCGAACACCTGGGAAGTTTCAGCGTCCTAATTGCTGTCGCCTTCTATTTTTCCGAATCCGGAGACCGGCTCAAGCAAAAGCATTATCAAGCGTGGCAGGTCGCGCAAGGAAAAGGCGGCAGCGGGGGACGGATCGAGGCCCTGCAGGAACTCAACGCGGACGGCGTTCTGCTAGTCGGCGTCGATGTTTCTGCGGCGTTTCTCCAGAGCGTGCATCTTGAGCACGCTCGCCTGCTGCGTTCCAATTTCAGCGCAGCGGACATCCGCGACAGCGATTTTGCTTTCGCTGACCTTTCCGATGCGGACCTGCACGCCGCCAATTTTCGCCAAAGCAATTTGCGCAACGCCGGTTTTCAGCGTGCCAATCTCGAGGACGCAGACCTCTCGGGCGCTGACCTGAGTGAAGCCGATTTCTCTAGTGCGACCCTCACCAACGCCGACCTACGCAACACGAATCTCACCCATCTTCGCTGGCGCGACATCCGCAGCCTTAAGAACGCAAATATTTATAGGGTCAAGAACGCACCCGAGCAATTCCTCTCCTGGGCTAAGCAGCACGGCGCCGTTCAAATCGAGTCCGATGCACAGTGGCAGGCTGGCCCTTGATGCGATAGCGGGCTACCCATCACGCGTTACCGCTCTTCAATACGCCCAGCGGAGGAGCACGCCGCCCGTGGTGTAGCCCGCGCCCACCGCGGCAAGAAGCACCAGATCGCCTTTTCGCAAGCGGCCCTGCTCTACGGCATCGCGCAGGCCCAGCGGAATCGTGCCCGCGGTGGTGTTGCCATAGCGATCGATATTCACCATGACCTTCGAATCGTCCACGCCGAGCCGTTCCTGCATCGCACGAATAATCCGTAGGTTGGCTTGATGCGGCACCACCAACGCAAGGTCGTCTATAGTGAAGCCGTTGCGTTTCAGCAGACACTCCGCCACCTCCGCCATGCGCCGCACCGCGTACTTGAACACCTGCGAGCCTTCCTGATGTACCACGTGCATGTTTTTCTCGACAGTTTCGTGCGTGGACGGATTCCGTGACCCGCCGCCCGGCATGTACAGGGAGTGCCCGCCCGAACCGTCGACGTCATGCGAGAAATCGAGAATGCCCTCGCCATCGCGCGCGGGTTCCAGCAATGCGGCGCCGGCGCCGTCGCCGAAGAGGACGCATGTGGCGCGGTCCTTATAGTCCAGAATGGTGCTCATCGCGTCGCTGCCGATCACCAGAACTTTCTTGTGCGCCCCCGAACCGACAAACTGAGCCCCAACTGTTAGTGCGTAGGCGAAACCCGAACATGCCGCGGAAAGATCAAAGCCCCAGGCCTTTTTTGCGCCCAGGCGGTTCTGCACCAGGCAGGCGGTCGCCGGAAAAAACATGTCCGGTGTAACGCTGGCTACCACAATGAGATCGATATCGGCGGGATTCGTGTTCGTTTGCGCCAGCAGCACCTTGGCGGCTTCGGTCGCCATGTCCGAAGTGGCCGCGCCGTTCTCCACGATATGACGCTCGCGGATGCCCGTGCGTGTGCGGATCCACTCGTCATTCGTGTCCACCATCTTTTCCAGGTCGGCGTTGGTCAGCACCTTGGGCGGAACGTAACCCGCGACGCCGCTAATCTTGGCCGCGATGCGATGGGACATAGCGCTCCTTGGAGCTCCCTCAACTGCAAAGGCTCAAAGAATTCTATGCGATGCCGCAGCGAAGTGACAAGGCGCGCCGCGCGGCTTGCTCCGGAGCACCACCCTTAGCGGCGGCACGCTCAGGAGCCCGGCGGGAGAATCTCATACCGCCAGGTAAGCGTGGCGCTTTTCTTAAGGGTTGCCGAAACGGAACAGTATTTTTCATCACTGAGCTCGATGGCGTGTTTGACGGCGGCATCGTCGAGCTTGCCGCGGAGCCGATAGAGGACTTCGAGCTTGGTCCACACGGTGGGCGGCTCGGCCGCGCGCTCGCCGGAACAAATGACTTCCAGGGATTCGAGTTTTTGCCGCTTCTTTTCCAGCACGATGACGATGTCGGTGGCGGTGCAGGCACCCAGCGCCATGAGCAGCAGCTCCATCGGGCCGGGCGCCTGGTTGGATTGGCGATCCGAATCGATCGTGATGGCGTGACCCGAAGGGCTGGTCGCCACAAATTTCTGTTCGCCAATCCATTTCACGGATGCGGTCTGCATGACACCCCCTCAGCGCGAAAGGAAGAGCATAGCAGGCACACCCACCGCATTGGCGAATCAGTTAAAGGATCGCGGCCGTCCTGTAACAAACCCCGCCTGCCAAACCCGGACAAAGATGACACGCATTTGACTCCAGTATGACAAGGCCAACGGCCCCATCCGTCAGCATGTGCACCCTAGGCGCCTAGCGACCAAACGTTCCGCGTCCGAGAAGGGCAGGGTCGATCGTTTCCATGAATACCGCAACCAATTCTTGCCGCCGCACCGGCTCCTTCGGGCGGGCGGAAGCTGGCTTGGCGAGCCGCCCGCAACAACCGGCGCGGCGTTTCTCAAGCACGAACAGACGCTCGTCTGGAACGGAGACTGAGCCGGCAAACGCAATGCAGCTTAAGCCCGACAATGGATCCCTCAGTGAAACCATCCGCCGGGCTCAGCAAGGCGACGCACAGGCGTTTGAAAGCATTTACCGGCTGCATAGCCAGCGTGTGTATGCGCTTTGCCTGCGTATGCTGCGAGATCCGGTGGAAGCCGAGGATCTGGCCCAGGAAGCCTTCCTGCAACTTTTCCGCAAGATTCATACGTTTCGCGGCGAGTCGGCGTTCTCTTCCTGGCTGCATCGCTTGACTGCCAACGTGGTGCTGATGCGCTTCCGCAAAAAGAGGCCCGTGGCTACTTCACTCGACGAGGTCATCAGAACCGATGAGGAACGCGACATGCCTCGACACGAGATCGGCGGCCCCGACCTGCGGCTGAGCGGTGTGTTCGACCGCGTCAACCTCCAGGCGGCCATCGAGCAATTGCCGGAGGGCTACAAGTCCATGTTCGTCCTCCACGATATTCATGGCTACGAGCACAACGAGATCGCCAAGCTTCTGGGCTGCTCGGTCGGCAACTCGAAATCCCAGTTGCACAAGGCTCGCAAACGTCTTCGCGAGTTGCTCCACCGAGTGCAGCACTATCGCAGGCACCAAAGCCGCGAAGCAGCCGGCAAATCGCTAGCCATGGCCGCAAGCTACTAAACGACTCCTCACCGAATGTTCTTTTGGCTTTCCGTCTTGGACTTGTTTCGGCCTACGCCCAGTACGAACGATCGAGCGTCCGGTACTGAATCGCCTCACTCAAATGCTTCGGCTCAATATTCTCGACGCCTTCCAGATCCGCGATCGTGCGCGCCACTTTCAAGATGCGGTCATGCGCTCGCGCCGAAAGCCCCAGCCGCGTAATCGCGTTCTCCAGCAGTTTTTCCCCGTCCGCGGAGATGGCGCAGAATTTCCGCAGCATCTTCGGCATCATTTGCGCGTTGGCATAGGTTTTCTTTTCGTTCCGGTAGCGTTCCATCTGCCGCTCGCGCGCCCTGATCACCCGCTGGCGCACCGCCGCCGAATCCTCGGACGAAGAAGGTGCCCGCAGCTCCTTGTACTTCACCGCCGGCACTTCGATCTGAATATCGATCCGATCCAGCAGCGGCCCCGAAATCTTCGAGACGTACCGCTGGATCATCGGCGGCGTGCAACGGCACTCCCTCGTCGGATCTCCAAAATATCCGCAAGGACACGGATTCATTGCCGCCGCCAGCATGAATCGCGCGGGAAACGTTACGGACACCGCCGCCCTCGCAATGGTCACCGAGCCGTCCTCCAACGGCTGGCGCATCACCTCCAGCACGTTGCGCTGAAACTCCGGCAACTCGTCCAAAAACACCACGCCGTTGTGTCCCAGCGAGACTTCTCCAGGACGCGGCACCGCTCCCCCGCCGATCAACCCGGCGTCGCTGATCGTGTGATGCGGCGAGCGAAATGGCCGCGTGCCCACCAAGCCACGACTGTCTTCCAGCACGCCGGCCACGCTATGGATTCGCGTCGTCTCAATCGCCTCCTCCAGCGACATCGGCGGCAGAATCGTCGGAATGCGCTTCGCCAGCATGGTCTTGCCCGCGCCAGGCGGCCCGATAAACAAAATGTTGTGCCCGCCCGCGCACGCCACTTCCAGCGCCCGCTTGGCCGCCTGCTGTCCGTGAACGTCGCGCAGGTCCACGGCGTACTGCGCCGCCTCGGAAAGCAGCAGCCGCGCGTCCACGCGCACCGGCTGAAACGATTCCGGCGAATTCACCAGGTCCACCGCCTGCGGCAGCGACTTCAGCGCAAACACGTCCATGCCTTCCACCACCGCCGCCTCGCGCGCATTGGCCTCCGGCACGGCAATCGCCTTCAGCCCACACTCCCGCGCCGCCAGCGTCGCGGACAGCGCCCCGCGCACCGACCGGACGCTTCCGTCCAGCGACAGTTCCCCCAGGAACATGCACTTGTCCAGCGTCTTGCCGAAAAAATGCCCCATGCACCCGGCCAAACCCAGCGCCATCGGCAGGTCGAACGCCGAGCCTTCCTTCCGCACGTCCGCCGGCGCCAGGTTGATGGTTACGCCCTGCCCGTGGGGAAACTCGAAGTTGCAATTCCGCAGCGCGGACTTGATGCGCTCGCGGCTTTCCTTCACCGCGTTGTCCGGCAAGCCCACCACGTTAAAGTCCTGCATGCGCGCGGAACCCACGTCTACCTCCACCTCAACGAGGTAGGCATCGATTCCGTAAACCGAAGCGCTCAGTGTTTTGAAGAGCATCGTGGGGGGCGGCTGCAAAACGGCTCAGTGCAGCATAAACTATTTTGCTACTATACGCCAGAGGTACTTCGGCTTTCCGGCATCCCTGCCGGGCGAGCCTCGCTTTACACCCGCGCCAGCGCCACGTATATTGACCACATCGACTGCAAGTACTCTACCTTGCGTGAGGTTTGCTAATGATTGGCTGGGTTATTCTCGGTGCCCTCGTACTGATCGTCATTTTCCTGGTCGGCATGTACAACGGCCTGGTGCGCCTCAAGGTCACCTGCGACAACGCTTGGGCCGACATCGACGTTCAGCTCAAGCGCCGTTACGACCTCATTCCGAACCTCGTCGAGACCGTAAAAGGCTACGCGGCTCACGAAAAGGGCACCCTCGAGGCCGTCATCAATGCCCGCAACCGCGCCATGACCGCGACCGGCCCCGGTGACAAAGCTCAGGCCGAGAACATGCTCTCCGGCGCCCTAAAAAGCCTCTTCGCGCTCTCCGAAGCCTATCCCCAGCTCCGCGCCATCGAGAGCTTCACGTCGCTGCAAAACACCCTCACCCAGATCGAGGACACCGTCCAGAACGCGCGCCGCTACTACAACGCCGTCGTTCGCGACCTCAACACCAAGATCCAGCAATTCCCCTCCAATATCTTCGCCAACATGCTCGGCTTCAAGCCCCGCGAATTCTTCGAAGTGTCCGCACCGGCCGAGCGCGAAGCTCCCAAGGTCAGCTTCAACGCCCCCACCGCGTCGTAACTACCGAACTGTGGCCCGCACTATGCGCTTGCGCCTACATCCGATCCGGTTGCTCTTCGCCACGGCGCTTCTTGCGGTTCTCTTTTTTCCCTCCGCCTCGGCGCTAACCACCCGTGAGCTCCGCATCGAAAACTTCCACTCCGAAGTCATCGTCATGGCGGACAGCTCCATCGACGTCACGGAAACCATTCAGGCTCATTTCCTGGGCGGTCCCTGGCACGGGCTCTACCGCTCCATCCCCGTCGAGTACGTCACGCCGCAGGGCTTTAACTATTCGCTTTTCCTGACCGTGAAGCGCGTCACCGACGCGAGTGGCCGCTTTCTCAAATTCGATACCAGCCGCGAGCGCCACTATCGCAAGCTGAAGATTTACATTCCCGACGCCGACAACTCCACGCAGACGATCTCCATCGAATACACCGTCTCCGACGCTCTGCGCTTCCCCGACGATCACGACGAGCTCTATTGGAACGTCACGGGCGACGAATGGACCGCTCCCATCCAGGCCGCCAGCGCCCGCATTGTCCTTCCCGCAGGAACCACCAACATCCGCGCCAATCCCTTTACCGGCGCGTACCGCTCTCGCGCCCAGGACGCCGATGTCGAAATCGCCGGAAATAGCGTCGAAGTGCGCACCCGCGAACCATTGGGCATCCACGAAGGCCTCACCCTCGCCGTCGCGTTCGACAAGGGTTTCGTCCACGAACCCACCGCCGCCGACAAAATTTCTCTCTTTCTGCGCAGCAACTGGCCGCTGGTCCTGCCAGTGTTCGTGTTCGCAGTGATGTTCTATCTTTGGTGGACCCGTGGGCGCGATCCACGCCTCCGCCCCATCGCCGCGCAATACGAGCCGCCCGACCAGCTCACGCCGGGCGAAGCCGGAACGCTGGTCGACAACTCCGCGGACATGCGCGACATCACCGCGTCCATCGTCGATCTCGCCGTGCGCGGCTACATCACCATCGAAGAGCATCAAAAAGACACCATGCTCGGCCTCATGCACCACAAGGATTACAACTTCATCGTTCGCAAAGACCGCTCCGAATGGGCCAAGCTCAAGCCCCACGAACAAACGCTACTGGCCGGATTGTTCACCACCGGAACCGTGGGCGAGTCCGTTTCGATGTCAAGTTTGGAAAACCATTTCTACACGGCTTTGCCAGGCATCAAGAACAACATTTTCAGCTCTCTGGTGACGCACGGCTATTACAAGCAGCGTCCCGACAGCGTGCGCTCCACGTATCTCGGCATTGGTGGCGTCGTGGGCTTTTTGCTGGTGTTCGGCGGGCTCAAGCTTGCCGCCGGCATGGGCATGGCTCCGCCGGCATTCATCATCGCTGGAATTCTGACAGGCGCGATCATCGCCGGCTTTGGATGGTTCATGCCCGCGCACACCGAACAGGGCGCACGTGCCCTTGAGGGCGTCCTCGGCTTCGAAGACTTCCTCGTTCACGTGGAGTCCGACCGCTTCAACAAGATGATCAGGACCCCGGAAATGTTTGAAAAGTTCTTGCCCTTCGCCATGGCGCTTGGCGTAGAGAAAAACTGGAGCAAGGCCTTCCAGGGAATTTTGAAAGAGCCGCCGGAGTGGTATCGCGGCTCCTCGTACGGCCCCAATTTCTACCCCATCTATTTCGTCAACGACCTCAACTACATGTCCACCCAAGCCAGCAGCGCCATGACTTCCGCCCCCCGCAGCTCCGGCGGTTCCGGCTTCTCGGGTGGCGGCGGCTCCTCCGGCGGCGGCTTCGGTGGCGGTGGCGGCGGCGGCTTCTAACTATGGAGTGCGGCGGCTCGGCGCCGCTTTCCAAGGGCAGGATTTCAATCGTCCCTCACCTACGTCGCGGAGGATGGGCTGCCTTCTAGCCCTGCCGAAGAGTCTCAAAGCCTGACACACACAGCCCCATTTCCCCCTGACATTAGGTCCCTTCCAAGGTACTATTACGTCTGAGTTATTCCGCACGGACTTTGGAGTGCGGCAGCCCGGTTCCGCTTTTTCGTTTGTAGCCCAACACCCAATCACGACCGAGCATCGCCTTCGCACCCCAGCCTCCGCATTTTCGAGGGTCTGCGACGCTTCAAGCGGTGAAGCGAGGCGGCGAGACCAAGCTTCAGCTGGCAACAGTGACACGAACTCCCTTGGAATCAGCTGGTTGACAGCAAATTGCCTCATTCCAGTGCAAGCTTTCATTCAAGCGACTTAGAATCAATGCGTTACACACTCTTTTTCGCCACGGCACAGAGCTTAACTATTTAGATCAGCGGCTTCCGCACTCTTTTCTACACAACGGGGGTGGGGTGCCCTTCCAAATCCACTCCTCATCCGCACTGTTACTCACACTTGCCGCGCGGACGCTTCGCCGCTGATTTCTTGGCGTGATTGCGACTTCCTGGCTTGCGCGTCTTCTCCAGCAGTTGGTCGATCGCGCGGACCAGTTCGTGGCCGTAGGACCGCAGTTCGTTGATGCGATGCCGCGCAACTTCCTCGAGCAGGCGCTCTCCGCGCGGGAGCAGCGACACCAGCACCCGCCGCCGGTCATCGCGGCCGCGGCTCCGCCGCACGTAACCGTGCACCTCCAGGCGGTCGATCAGTTCCACGGCGCTGTGATGTTTCAGCGCCAGCCGCTCCGCTAGCGTCCGAATGGTCGCTTCCTTCCCCGCCGGCAGTCCGCGAATCGTCAGCAAGAGCGAATACTGCTGGGGTTCCAGCCCTGCGGCTTGCGCCACGGCATCTCCTTCGCGCAAGAAATGGCGGATGCGGTAACGCAGCTCCGCCAGAGCCCGATATTCGTCCGTTGTGATCTCCGTCGCCACGCCTCCAGTATATCGTAGTGCGATATACTGGACCACTTCGCTTTCCCGCGCGTTCCAAGTGATAATCCCAGCGGCTTCTGCCGTGGCCTCGGAGCGCGGTCAACAGATGAAACACACACGATATCTGTGGCACTTGCCGTTCACTTGCCTGACGCTACTGTCGATTCTGATCGGCCTCGTCCAGAGTGGCTGCGGTTTCACACAAGGCGGCAACGCAAGAAACTCTGCTTCGGACACGCGAGGCGTTGAGAAGCAGAAAGAGCACATACCGGTATTTAGCGCGAAGGTGATCAAGACTTATCCCCACGATCCGCACGCTTTCACGCAAGGGTTGGAATATTACGGCGGATATCTCTACGAAAGCACCGGATTGAAGGGTGCATCAGCGCTGCGCAAAGTCGCTTTAGCGACCGGCGCGGTGCTCAAGCAGACTAGCCTTCCCTCGCAATATTTCGGGGAAGGGCTGACGATTTTCCGTGGAAAGATTTATCAGCTCACCTGGCTGTCGAAGACGGGTTTCATCTACGACCTTGCCAGTTTCCGTCAGATTGGGGAATTCCACTACGAGTCCGAAGGCTGGGGCCTCACGCATGACGATACGTCTCTAATCATGAGCGACGGCACAAATACACTTCAGTTCATCGATCCGGTTTCGTTCGCGGTGACCAGAACCATGGAAGTGTATGCAGGAGACGTAGCCGTCGCCAACCTCAACGAGCTGGAATACATCGACGGCGAGATTTTCTCCAACGTGTGGCACTCCTCACGAATCGCCCGCATCGATCCGCACTCCGGAAAGGTCCTCGCGTGGATCGACCTCGCACCGCTTGAGGCGAAAGAACAGAGCGGCGACGAAGATGTGCTGAACGGCATCGCCTATGACCGGGAAGCGCACAGAATCTTTGTCACCGGCAAGAACTGGCCCGAAATCATCGAGATTAAGCTGGAAAGCGAGCCGCAAGAGCGGTAGATCCGAGAATCAAGAAAATTAAAGCGCTTTGCGAAACGCCTTCTGCGTCTTGTAGTGCTCGTAGCCATGACGCTCGTAGAATCCGTGCGCCCGCTCGCGAAGCACATTGGAGCGGACGGACATGCTCACGCACTTTTTGCTTCGTGCCCAACGCTCGGCGGCTTGCAGCAATTCCGCTCCCGCTCCTTTGCTCCTCTGGCCCTCCGATACAACCAGGCCATTCACTTCCGCGCGCAGCGGGACCTCCAGCAAACGCGACACGCTGGCATGCAGCCAGCCAATCACTTCGCGCTCGTCGTTCTCCGCCACAAAGACGGCATTGTCGCTGGCCTGCGTGAGCCGGCTCAGCCGGGACTTCATCTCGCTCGGCGTCGCCGGATATCCCAACTCACCGGACAGCACCGCGAGCCGCGCGGCATCGCTGCTTCTTGCGCGGCGAATCTTGACCTCCGATCGTTTGATCGCACGTGGCATCGATTCAAACTCGCTTCCGCCGCAAGCGCTTCTGCACGGCGTCGCTCTTCAACTCGCGCAACGCATCCGCCGCGATCCAGCGCGCCGCTCGCGAGTCTTGCCGACGAATCCGCTCTGCCGTTTGAATCGCTGCCCGATTCAGCGGCACGTTTCTTTTGCCGATTTGACGCAGCGCCCAATTCACCGCCTTTTTTACAAAATTCCGCTCGTCATGGGCTTCCCGCTCGATGACGCGCAGGAGGTGCTCGAACCGGGCGGTAGGCGCTTTCTTGTCCTTGTAACTCAAATACGCGGCCAGGGAAAACGCCGCGCGCTTCACGAACTCCTCCGGGCGGCGGCTCCACGCATCGATCTTGGTCCACGCCGGAGCGGCAGCCGCGTACAGGTAGCAGCACGCCGCATCCACAACGTCCCAGGAATTAAAATCGCGGACCCAGCGTTCCATTTGTTTCGCGGTGACTTTTTCCGATTCACCGATCATCGTGGCCAGGATCCGAGCCTCGTGAATGCCCGATGCCCAGAGTTCTTCGGCAAGTTCTTGGTCTCTTCCAATATGTTTCGCTAGCTTGTGAAGAATGGGCGCGGAGATGCCATGGGCCTTCGGCACGTTTACGCCGAAGTACGCCATTTTCGCGCGCACCTTAGGGTCGGCGGCTCTCTTGAGTTCCGCAAGAACCGCGGCTTTCGTCCAGCGCTCGGCGGTGCGCTGAGCGCGGCTAGAACGTTTTGTCGGAATCGAGGAGGATCGTGACCGGGCCTTCATTGACTAACTCCACGGACATCATGGCTTGAAAAATTCCTGTCGCCACCGTGATACCCAGGCCGCGCAGCGCGGCGTTGAATTCCTCGTACAGCGCTACGGCTTTGTCCGGTGGCGCTGCCGCTAAAAAACTTGGCCGTCGCTGGCCGCGTGCATCACCGTACAGTGTAAATTGCGAAACTACCAGCGCGGCGCCCTTCACGTCCAGCAGCGAGCGGTTCATCTTTCCCTGTTCGTCTTCGAAGATGCGCAGGTTCGCGGCTTTCTCGGCCATCGACGCGGCAACGGCGGAAGTATCGTCGCGGCCCACGCCGAGCAGAATCATCAGGCCCGCGCCGATCTCGCCCGTTACGCGCGCCTCAACCGTTACGCGGGCACGGCTCACTCTTTGTAGTACGGCTCGCATTTGGGTGATTAGGCTAGTCGCGTTGTTTCGACTTCCCCACTTTTCGCGGCAGCATTTCCGGCAACTGGGCGACGTTGTACGCGAATACGGCTAGCACCTGCGCTCCTTCCGTCAGATCGTCCCAGCGCACGCGGTCCAGCGTGTCCGCCTGCGAATGGTGCGTCTTG
>JBGOVR010000222.1:0-5673 GCA_041478205.1 Candidatus Acidiferrum sp. | reverse complement strand
GTTGCGGCATTTGCTGGCGCGGTCAGCGACACCGTCGGTGGCGTCGTGTCCGGCGTGGTATTGCTGACCGTCACCGTCACCACCGTGCTGGTGGTGCTATTCCCGGCGGCGTCCTTGGCAATGGCGTCTAGTTTGTGAGTCCCGTTGCTGGTCTTCGTGGTGTCCCAGCTAAAGGCAAACGGCGAGGCGGTGTCCAGGGTTCCGACGTTGGCTCCATCCAGCTGGAACTGCACGCTGGCTACCCCGACGTTGTCCGCGGCATTCGCGGTCACATTCACGGAGCCCGAAACCGTTGCGGCATTTGCTGGCGCGGTCAGCGACACCGTCGGTGGCGTCGTGTCCGGCGTGGTATTGCTGACCGTCACCGTCACGATCGTGCTGGTGGTGCTATTCCCGGCGGCGTCCTTGGCAATGGCATCCAGTTTGTGAGTTCCGTTGCTCGCTTTCGTGGTGTCCCAGCTAAATGCGTAGGGTGAAGCCATCTCCAAACTTCCGACATTGGCTCCATCCAGCTGGAACTGCACGCTGGCCACGCTTACGTTATCCGTGGCGTTCGCGGAAACTGCGACCGTCCCGGAAAGCGTCGCACCGCTTGCCGGCGCCGTCAGCGAAACCGTTGGCGGCGTCGTATCCGGCGTCGTGTTGTCCACCTTCACCGCAATCGCCGCGCTGGTCGTCGCATTCCCCGCTTCGTCAGTTGCTACCGCGGTGAGCGTGTGGTTGCCATTGGAGAGCGCGGTCGAATTCATCAAATACGCATAAGGAGCGCCAGTTAGGCTGGCACCAGTATTCGTGCCATCCAACTTGAACTGGACGCTAGCCACAGAAACGTTATCCGTAGCGGTCGCGGTGACATTCACGTTGCCTGACAGGGTGGCGCCCGCGGCGGGCGAAGTGATCGCGACCGTCGGCGGCGTTGCGTCGCTCATCGTGGCGAACGTCTGATCGCTGCTGACTGCGCTGTTGTTGCTCGCGTCGGTCGAACGGACGCGGTAATGGTATAGCGTTGCGACAGCCAAGCTCGTGAGGGCCATCTGGTGCGTCGTGACCATCGCGGAACTGACGGGCGTGCTGGATCCGTAGGCTGCAGTCGTGCCGAAATCGATTCCTGAAGTAGCAGGCACGCTGGTCGTCCAGCTCAACTGGAAGCCGGAAACGGTTGCGGCGCTCGCCTGCACATTTGTGATCGTTAGTGCGCTCGGCGGCACTACGCCGTTGCCGCTGACCACTGCTGCGCAGCCGCTCAAACCGAGGCTCGAAATCGTGACGAACAGGAGAACAAGCAGAACCAAAATTCCGTGGGTGATGTCTCTTGCGGAGCGAATGGCAATCAACATTATTCTTTCACCAGTGGGTGTGACGTTCATGCCTGCGGGGAGGCAAAAAGCCCCGACCGCGTTCCCCTACGCATCGTTAGCCTACTGGGATACTGAATCGAGCGTAACTGGACACAAGACACAGATGAGGGCAATGGCAGGGGCCGGTTTACTACTGTCCGTAAGGGCAAAGAGCTCGAAGGGTCGCAAGAGATTCCTCTAAGATGGGCGTAACTGCCTGAAAAACCTGGTCTTCTCCGGATCATCTGCGCGCCCGTCTGCAGCATGCGATTCCCTGGAAACAATTCTCGCTAAGTCCGAAAAAGTCTTCGCACATGTTTGTTGCTCGCGGTGTTGCTTGACAGTCAGATTACGAATACAGAAACGTGGATAGCTGAGGACAGCATTGGGACGCTATGTCTTTTTGCCCTGTCTGTCAACGAACTTTTCGTGCGCGGCTAGGAGCGCGACAAGTCAAATTAATGCATCGATTGTAAACATTTCGTCAATACATCTAGGGGCAGCACAATTGCCCAAAGACTGGCACGCGAGTATTCCTGCGAGGGAATCAACCGCTATGCCACGGACCTCGATGAGCGCGAAGGAGTCAATCGTTGGCGCACTCGTGCGTTTGCTGAACCCCCCAGAGAATTCGCCTGTTCGATCTCAGGATTCGAGTCGAAGGCTGACATCCGAACGCCGACGGACATCCGCACGCGGCGCCTGGAGCCGTGCACGAGCCTTCGATTTCATGCCGGACTCTACTTCGTAGGTCGTTGAGATGCCTACTTAATGGCTTCGATCCCCACCCTCCTGTCATAATCCTATGAAAACAAGTCACTTAATGCAGCAATAGAAGGTTCCGAGTGTCAGCGGTGTTCGAGTGAGACCGCATTCGCAAGGTCGGCGTTAGCGCGATACGCTGACACTGGGTGGCGTCAAGGCCGGGTTGTGCTGGTGGGCAGAAGAATCGTCAAAGATGGGCGCCGAACCTGATAAAATTCGCGGCACAAACCTCTCGCGCCTCTTTCTTAGCGAAGCGCGGTCGAAAAGGACATTATGGACCGACGTGACTTCCTGAAGACGACAAGTACTGTTATTGCGGGCGCCACACTTGCGCCGGGCACCCTTGCAGGCCATCCGGCCCTGTCTGGCGCTTCCAACGCCGAGGGCCGGCTGGTTTTTCCAATCAACCGGAATTGGCGTTACAACTGCGCGTTTGTCGAAGGGGCGCACGGGCGGGAATTCGACGACTCTGGATTTGATCGCGTCGTTGTCCCTCACACGAATGTTCGGCTGCCCTGGCATAGTTTCGACGACAAGCAGTATGAGTTTGTCTCCATTTACCGTCGGCGCTTTCGACTGCCGGCGGAAGCGCACGGCCGGCGCGTTTTCGTGGACTTTGAAGGCGTCATGACCGCCTCTACGGTCTGGATCAATGGTGTGCGCCTGGGCGAGTACAAGGGTGGCTACACGCCTTTTTCTTTCGATCTCACCCCGCACATCGACTTTGGCGGAGAGAACGTGCTCGCAGTAGATGTAGACTCCCGTGAGCGGCCGGATATCCCGCCCTTTGGCAATCAAATCGACTACCTTACTTTCGGGGGCATTTACCGCGAAGTCTGGCTGCGCGTCGTTCCAACTACGTTCATTGAAAATATTTTTGCGAAGTCCAAAGATGTCCTCAGCGGGCATCCCGGCCTGGATGTGGACTGCTTTCT
Organism: Candidatus Acidiferrum sp.; assembly: GCA_041478205.1. GTDB lineage: Bacteria > Acidobacteriota > Terriglobia > Acidiferrales > UBA7541 > Acidiferrum. The sequence continues at coordinate 2,636 of JBGOVR010000222.1, read as the reverse complement.
GCAGCATCTGGAAGCGTCGCGCGAGCCGCTCACCCTGGAGGTTGACCTTCGGGACGGCGATCGCGTCCTGGCCAAAGCCACGCAGCGTGTTCCGCCGTCGGAGGCCGCGCCAGACCCGGTGGCGCACACGGTGCACTTCGACAACCTCGGCGCGATCAAACTGTGGGACCTCGCGCATCCCAATCTGTATTCCGTCCAAGTCCGTCTGCTGCGGGGCACACAGCTGGTCGATCGGGACACCCGCACGGTTGGCTTTCGCGAGGCACAGTTCACCGACCACGGTTTCGAGCTGAACGGCAAGGTCATCAAGTTGCGTGGCCTAGACCGTCATCAGACGTTTCCGTTCGTTGGCCGGGCGATGCCGGGCCGCGCCCAGCGCAGCGACGCGCGAATCCTCCGCAACAACCTGAAGTGCAACATCGTTCGCACGTCGCACTATCCCCAATCCCGGCATTTCCTCGATGCCTGCGACGAGATGGGACTCCTGGTCCTGGAAGAAATCCCAGGCTGGCAGCACATCGGGGATGAACCGTGGAAGCAGATCTCCATCGATAACGTCGGCCGCATGATCCGCCGAGACTGGAATCACCCCAGCGTCATTTTGTGGGGCGTGCGCATCAACGAATCGAAGGACGACCACGATTTCTACACGCGCACCAACGCGTTAGCCCACCGTCTCGACCCTACCCGGCCGACGGGAGGCATTCGCTATTTCCAATCTTCCGAATTTCTAGAAGACGTTTTCACCATGAACGATTTCGGCTTCCCCTTGAAGCCGCCGAACCACCCGCGCTACCTGAACACGGAATTCGTGGGTCACACTTATCCCACCAAGACCATCGATCAAGTGGAGCGCCTCACCGAGCACACGCTGCGTCATGCGCGTATTCACGACCAGCTTGCTTCCAATCCGCAATACGCCGGCGGCATTGGCTGGTGCGCCTTCGACTACAACACCCACGGCGACTTCGGTACCGGCGACCGCATCTGCTATCACGGGGTGACCGACATTTTTCGCGAACCCAAGCCCGCTGCCGGCTTCTACAAGTCGCAGTGCGATCCTTCGGAAGAAGTGGTGCTTGAGCCCGCATTCCACTGGGCGCGTGGCGATGAATCGATAGGATTCACCAAGGCCGTGGTTTGTTCTAACTGCGACCACCTTAAGTTTTATATCGCCGGCAAGCTGGTGGCCGAAGCCGATCCTAACAAAGCCGACTTTGCCCACCTTCGCTATGCGCCGTTTGTTGCCGATTTGGGCGAGGCCGTCGGCCACTGGGGAGACCTGCGCATCGAGGGCTATCTGCAAGGCAAGCAAGCGATTGTTAAGAGTTATTCCGGCAGGGGTGTCGACCAAAAATTCGCGCTTCTGCCCGACGACACCCGTCTGAACGCGGACGGAGCCGACGCAACGCGCGTCGTTTTGCGCGTTACCGATGAATTCGGCGCCATCCGGCCCTTTGCGAACGACGCCATCAAGCTGGATTTGGAGGGGCCTGCGGAAATTATTGGCGACAATCCCTTCGCACTCATTGGCGGCACTGGCGCGATCTGGATTCGCGCGAAAGAACAACCGGGAACGGCGCGGCTCACCGCAACACATCCGCAGCTCGGTGCTCAACAGGTGCGTTTCGAAATCGCTGCCGTCTCTCCAGAAGCGGTGTAGTTGTTTCGGGCAGGTGCGGGACGCCGTTGTGGCTCGCACGGAAATATATTTTTCTCACTCCTGCCTCGATTTCTCCGAATTTTCTGGCCCACCTCGCGCCGGCTGCATGAGTGCGCGTGTTGCACCTGTAGAGATGCCGCCATCCACAAGCAAGGTCTGCCCCGTTATGTAGCGGCTGGACTCCGCCGCAAGGAATACAACCGCGGCATCCAGATCTTGAGGTTCTCCAGGGCGCTTGACCGGGATTCGGTCGCAAAGATACTCGACCCACTCCTTGTTCTCGTAAAGAGCCCTGTTCTGTTCCGTGCGAAACCAGCCCGGAGCCAGGCAGTTAACAGTGATTCCGTGCTTACCCCAATCGTCGGCCAAGCTCATGGTCAGTTGCCGAATGCCGCCTCGGCTGGCTCCATAGGGTGCGAGACCCGCATAACCGAAGACGCTGGTGACCGATCCAATATTGATGATCCGTCCGTATCCACGCGCGATCATGCGGCGCGCCACCGCTTGCGCGACAAAAAAACTCCCGCGCAGGTTGGTGTCTAAGATCAGGTTCCAGTCTTCCCAAGTCACGTCGAGCGCAGGTTTGCGGACATTGCAACCCGCGTTGTTCACGAGGATGTTCAGATGGCCAAACGCCTCTTCGGCGTCCGTCGCCATCCGCTCAATGCTTTCGTGGCTCCGGACGTCGAGTTCCAGTGAAATCGCGCGGCGCCCAAGCGCCTGGATCTCCGCTTCAAACGCCCGCAGATGATCGCGATTGCGGCTAGTAAGAACAATATCCGCGCCGGCCTTCGCCAGCGCACGCGCCAGATACTGGCCAAGACCCCGGCTGGTGCCCGTCACGATCGCCGTCTGGCCCCCAAGATCGAAGAGCCCGCCGTTCACGAAATCATCCCGGGCGTAAGCACAACTTTCATCAAGTTGGGTTCGCGCGCGTACAGCCGCTCAAACCATTGTGGACCTTCCTCAAGCG
>JBGOVR010000145.1:0-10783 GCA_041478205.1 Candidatus Acidiferrum sp. | reverse complement strand
GCGACGGTTTACGGCATTCGCGAAGAACGGCGCGTACACGAACGAGTGCCGACGATGTGCTTCAATTTGAAGAACACCGCTCCGGCGATGGTCTGCGAAACGAGCGCGCGCGCCGGCATCGGCATTCGAGATGGTCACATGTATTCACCGCGGCTCATGAAGCGCCTCGGCTTGCGTCCGGACAGCGGCGCAGTCCGCGCTTCTCTGGTGCACTACAACACCACGGAAGAGATTCATCGTTTCGGCAATGTTCTGCTGGATTTGAGCTAGCATGAGTGAAGTTCCTCAAGATGCCCCGCAGCCCAGCGAAGAGCTCAAGCGCAAGCTGAGCCAGCGGCAACTGAGCATGCTCGCCATTGGCGGAGCCATCGGCGTTGGCTTGTTCCTCGGAAGCAGCGTGACCATGCGACTCGCCGGCCCAGGCGTGATCGTGTCCTATCTGCTTGGAGCAGTCATCGCCCTGATCGTCGCGTATTCACTGGTCGAAATGGCCGTCGTTCATCCTGTTGCAGGGTCGTTCGGCGTCTATGCGCAAACCTATCTCAACCCCTGGGCAGGATTCACCGTGCGCGCCACCTACGGCCTCGTGCAGATCATCGCCATCGGCGCGGAAGTGACCGCGGTGGCCATCTACTTTAGTTTTTGGTTTCCCGGAGTTCCGCAGTGGATCTGGGTGGTGGGCGTTTCGATAGCTCTGGTGGCGCTCAACACGCTGCAGGTAAGCCGCTTCGGCGAATTTGAATATTGGTTCGCGCTGATAAAAGTTGTGGCCATCGTTGTTTTCATCGTTGTCGGCGTGGGTTTGATTTTCGGGCTAGGACCCAGGCCCGCGATCGGCCTGAAAAATCTCACGGCCTACGGAGGATTCCTGCCGTTCGGCTGGAAGGGTGTCTGGCTGGCGCTGACGCTGGCTCTCACCAGCTACATGGGCATTGAAGTCATTGCTGTCACGGCCGGTGAAGCAAAAGAGCCGGAGAAATCTATTCCGCGTGCCATGCGCACGATCGTGTTTCGGCTGATTCTTTTTTATGTCCTGGCCATCACCGTCATGCTGGCGATGACACCCTGGAACAAAGCTGGCAGCGGCATCACTGGAAGCCCGTTTGTCAGCGCCTTTTCCAGCGTAGGTATTCCCTACGCGGCCAGCATCATGAATCTGGTGGTGATCACCGCGGCGCTCTCCAGTTGCAATACGGATCTCTATCTCACCACGCGCATGCTCTTCTCGCTCGCTCGCGGCCGCTACGCTCCGGCGTGGCTCGGGCGTCTAAGTAATACCGGAGTTCCTCATCGGGCTCTCGCCGTTTCCACCGGCGGCATGATTGCCGCGATCCTGCTGGCGATTTACGCACCGAGCCGCGCTTTCTTGATGCTCTATGGCGTGGCCGTCGCCGGCATGTTTTTTGTCTGGGTGATCATCCTTCTGACGCACATCGCGTTTCGGCGCGCCCTTGGCCCGGAACGTATCGCCCGGCTTCCGATGCGTTTGCACTTTTTCCCCTATTCGACGCTCCTCGGCATCGCCGCGCTGCTAGGACTTGCCGCGAGCACATTTTATGTAGACGGATTGCAATACACGGTTCCCGCATTTGCGCCGTTTTTATTGCTCATTTCCCTGGCCTATTGGAAGGTTCGGCGGACGCGAGGACAGACGTCCGATACCCAGCAAGAAGTGGAAACCGTCCGCTAGACGCGGGCACGATACGGTCTCAGCGCGTTTTGCAAATAAAGCCTTGGCGCCCGTTTCCCCATTGCGAAAACCCTGCTGCCCGGCAGGTTAAGCTTCCTCCGCCGCGTGTGTCAGGGTACTGCCCACCTCCGTGTGATTGTGCGCCAGCGCCGCGCGCAGAAACTTGAATATTTGTGGTATACCACAAATATGTTCTTGACATGCCTAGAGTGTGCGGTATACCTTTCGCGCGTATTCCCCTCTCGGTCGGAGTTTTCGTCGAGGGCTCGGGGCCGCGGAGGGGATCGTGGGCAGCACGGAGTATCGTCTTCGCTTTCTACCGTCAATCTTCCACGGAGGTGTTTATGTCCCGAGCTACGCACAGGTTCCGTCTTTTCGTTGTCTTTAGCCTGCTGGGCCTCAGTGTGCTGTTTCTTCCCGCTCCTACGCTCGCGCAATCCGGCGGCGCCAACATCCTCGGCCACGTACGAGACGCCAGCGGCGGCGTGCTCAGCGGGGCCACGATCACCGTCACCAACGTGGACACCGGTTCGAAGCGCACCGCGCAAAGTGACAGCGACGGCGTTTTCGCAATCATCAACCTTCTTCCTGGAAATTACCGCATCGAGGCAGCCTATACGGGCTTCGGTAACTGGTCCCAGGAAGTGCCCCTGCTGGTTTCCCAGTCCCTGGATCTAAATCTTGAGCTTCGGCCCGCCGGCCAGCAACAGGAAGTGAATGTAGCGGTGTCGGTGCCGCTCGTCGAGACCAATACCGCCACGTTGCATAGTGCCATCACGCCTCTGCAGGTCGCGGAGTTGCCCATCGACGGCCGCGATTTTACGACGCTGGCAACGCTGGTCCCCGGGGTGACCAGCGGCAACACCGCCGTGAACCAAAATTACGATCCTACCAAGCGCAATGTTCCAGCCATCTCGATCAACGGCCAAAGCGGACGAAACCTGTTCATGTCCCTCGACGGCGGCGACAACACCGACCTGTTCATGGGCGGCCAGAACATCAACTTGTCGCTTGAGGCCGTGCAAGAATTCGACGTCATCACCCACGACCCCAAAGCGCAATACATGCGCGGCATCGGCGGAGTCGTGACCGTGGTGACCAAATCCGGCTCCAACACTTTTCACGGGTCGGGCTTTGGTTATTTCCGCAACGACGCGTACGAAGCCATTGACGCCATTTCCGCAGGCGCTCATAAGCCCAAGCCACCCTTCAGCAGCCAGCAGTTTGGCGGCACCATCGGTGGCCCGATCATTCAGGACAAGCTCTTTTTCTTTTACAGCTACGAACGCGACCGCAACACCACCTCGCGCGTCTTCAACAGCAACGGTGCTTTTCCCTCCCTCGATGGCACCGCCACTTCGGAACCCTTCCGCCAGAATCTGCACACCGCCCGCCTGGACGGGCGCATCAATCCAAACAATAATTGGTTTTTACGTTACTCGGAGCAAGACAACATCACGGGCAACGAGTTCTTTAGCGACCAGGAAGCACCCGGGCCCAATGCCGGAGCCAATGAAACCAACAAACTCCACGACGCTGTGGCCGCGCTAACCACGCTCTTCGGCTCTAACAAGGTCAACGATTTCCGGATGCACTACCAGTACTGGCAAAATTCCATCACCGACAAGGTCAGCTCTCTCGTTGTGCCCACGATTATTCTTCCCGACGCTAGTTTCGGCGCCAGCCAGGCTGGAACCCAAGCTCCCAAAGAAAATATGTGGCAGTGGAGCGACAGCTTCTCCTGGGTTCACGGCCGGCATAGCATAAGCTTTGGCGGCGACGTGGTGTACCGCCCGCGGCTAGGCATCACGGGTGACTTCCGCCACAATCGCTACACTTTTACCAACGACCTCTTTGACCCCGCCACGGGAACGGTTCTCTCTGGGACCCAGACGATCGGGGGGAACCTCGTCCCGCAGCAGATCGCCAACTTCCGGTCGTGGACTTCGCCGGCGTTTGACATTTTTAATAAGCCGTTGACGCACTTCGGGTATTACTTTCAAGACGATATCCGTCTGGGGAGGGTGACCCTCTCGGCTGGGCTGCGGTACGACTACTTCCATAATCTTTTGTATTTCCGCGGCACGCTCGCCGAGAGCCTGGTCACACAATTCGGCAGCGTGACCCCCGGCGGACCGAGGGGTAAGACACCCCACGATGACAAAACGAACTTCGGCCCAAGAGTCGCGGTGGCGTGGGACCTCAATGGCGATGGCCGGACCGTCATCCGCGCCGGCTACGGGCGGCTTTACGATCCTTCGTCGCTTCTCTCGGGCTCATTGTTTGCCGACCTGGAAGTGACGCAGGTAAACGGTAATCCGCCGTTCAATTTCGTCTTTGTTCCTGGATCGGTGGCGAAGTTTTTTCCTGGAGTCTCTTGCGCGGCCACGCGGCCGCTGGTCGCAAGCTGCCAGCCTGCGGTGGCTCCCACTAACATATTCGGGGACGGGTTTCCGATCGGTTTCGTGACCTCGCCCGACAGCCAAGTGGCGTACGCCGATCAGATCCACGGCGGATTTTCCCACCAGTTCAAGGAAGGACGCTTGGCGGGATTGGCGTTCGATGTGGACGGCGTTTACTCCCGCACCAGGGCGCTCACACAGGGGCGTAACCTCAATTTCTGCGTCAACAACGATCCCAACTGCCTGAATGGAAGTTTCACCCCCACTGGAGTAAATTTCCCGCAGGCTGGAGCGTTCGATCCAAATTCCAACCTTCCAAGACAGATTTTCCTGGAAGACACCACGGGCCGCAACAATTACGAAGCGTTGATTATCTCCGCCCGAAAAAATCTCACCAAGTGGTACCAGCTCTTTGCCAGCTACACTTTTTCGCAGGGCACCACCGACACCGATCAATTCGACTTCGTCGTTCTGAACCAGCTCAATCCGCACGCCTCGGGTGAGCTCGGCCCCACAAATCTGGACGAGCGTCACCGCCTGGTGCTTTCCGGGCTTGTTCGTTTGCCCTACGGCATCCAGTGGTCCACCATCCTCAACGCCGCGTCCGCCCGAGCCTATACGCCGGTCCTATGCGGAGGTTGCGATGCGAACAATGATGGAGTACCTACCGTCTTCGGAGCGGTTGACGACGGACCGGGCGGCTCGCGCACGTTCAACACCGACGGTGACCGGTCCGGCCCACGCGGCTCGCTCCGCGGTGACCCCACTTTCACCTGGGACATGCGCATCGCCAAGATTTTCCAGTTCGAGAAATTCTCGAACTCGAACCTCGAATTGTTGTTCGAGGTCTTCAACCTCACGAACAAAGCGAACTACGGCCAGAACTATAACGACAACGTCGCCAGCAATAATTTCAAGAAGCCCATCAACATCATTACACCGCCGCTACAGGGCCAGTTCGGGGTGAGATTCCACTTCTAGCGAGAAGCTCACCTGCCAACCAGCCGGAGTGCGACGCGAGCCGTGACGCGGCTCGCGTCGCGGTGTAAGGCGTCCATGCTGCTGTGGGGCGGAGCTCGTGGTTCGACAAGCGAACGGTGATCCGAATATGCTCAGCAACTCTCAAGTGCTTGCCATCCGATCGCAATTTCCCGTGTTTCGCAAGAAAATCTATCTCAACTCTTGCTCGCAAGGGGCTCTCAGCGATGCGGTGGAGGCCTCGCTGCAAGAACACGCGCAGCATTGGCACGACTCGGGTTCCCCGTGGGAGTTGTGGGTAGAAAAATACGAAGCCGCGCGTGCCGCCTTCGCCCGGTTCATCGGAGCCGATGCCGACGAGGTCGCCATCGTTCCCTGCGCGTCCGCCGGAATCAACTCCATTGCCAGCGCGCTCGATTTCCGAGTGCGCAAAAAAGTGGTAATGGGCGAGTTTGAATTTCCGACCATGGGCCAGATCTGGCTCGCGCAGCAGCCGCGGGGCGCGAAAATACAGTTTCTGCAGAGCAGCCAGGACCGGCTTCCCGCGGAATGCTATAGGCAAGCCGTCGACGAACAAACCCTGATCGTCCCTCTGACGCACGTCTGCTTCATGAACGGGTATCGCTCGGACGTCTCCGGTGTCACGCGAATTGCCCACGACCGCGGCGCGCTCGTGATGCTCGATGACTATCAAGACTCCGGAACCCGCCCGATTAATGTAAGGGATCTCAATCTGGACTTTTACGTGACCGGAGCGCTCAAGTATCTTCTCGCTCCTTCCGGAATAGCCTTTCTTTACGTTCGCCGGCGGCTGATCGAGTCCTTAACGCCCACCATCACGGGCTGGTTCGCTCAACGCAATCCCTTTGCCTTCGACACCAAAAACTTGGATCCCGCGCCCAATGCGCGCCGCTTTGAATCCGGCTCGCCGCCGGTTCCGCATGTTTATGCGATTTCCGCTGCCCTCGCTCTTTTAGGCGGCATTGGATTCGAGCGGATCGCCGAACACATCTCGGGACTCACGCAAACGTTTCTGCAAGGCCTCAAAGAGTTAGGGATTCAGGCGAAAACGCCGCCGGATAGCCGGGGGCCGCTGGTTGTATCCCGGATGAAAAACGCTGAAGCAATGGTAAAAGCACTCGCCGATGCGCAAATCGTTGTTTCGAGCCGCATGGACGGCCTGCGCACCTCATTTCATGTCTACAACACCCTCGAGGATATCCACGCCGTACTTGACGTCCTGAAAAAGAACCTGGCGTTGGCGGTGCGAGAATCCACCCGCGCCTAATATCGAATTAGCGCCGCTTTTTCGAAGCGGATTCGTCGTGGCCGCGTCTGCAGGCTGCCGTCCACCTGCTAAGTGTCACCGCGACAGCCATCCGCCATCAACGACCAAAACATGCCCATGAACGTAGTCGCTTGCGGCGGAGCACAGAAAGACGGCTGCTCCCGCAAGGTCGGCTGGCTCACCCCAGCGGCCTGCGGGAATGCGTTCGAGGATCTGCTGGCTACGGACGGGGTCGCTCCGCAGGGCCTCCGTGTTGTCGGTTACCATATAGCCTGGGGCGATGGCATTCACGTTGATCCCTTTGGCGGCCCATTCGTTTGCTAAAGCTTTCGTCAGCAGCGCGACACCCCCCTTGGCGGCCGCGTAGCCAGGCACGCGAATTCCTCCCTGGAAAGAAAGCAGCGATGCGATGCTTACGATCTTTCCGGGTTTTCCTTGCTTGAGCATCTGCTGACCGGCAAGCTGCGAGAGGCGAAAAACAGCCGTGAGATGGACGGCGAGCATCTCGTCCCAATATTCCATCGGGTATTCGGCCGCGGGCCCGCGGCGGATCGTTCCGGCATTGTTCACCAGAATATCGATGGAGCCAAATTCGGCGACGGTCTTCTCGACCAAAGCGGAACACACGCCCGCATCCGCAACGTCGCCGGCCAAGTAAGACGTGCGTCGCCCCAAAGCGCGGATCTCATCGCAAATGGCGGAAGGTTCCGGGTCGCGTCCGTGGCAAACGACGTTCGCGCCAGCCTGCGCGAGGGCCAGCGCGATCGCTGCGCCGAGTCCTTTGCGCGAACCTGTAACGAGCGCATTCTTGCCGTGGAGTTGGAACGCTTCGAGGCTCATTCGATCACCTTGCACTTCAAATCCTGCGCACCAGTCCGCGTTCTGTCGCCTCTGTATTGCGAACCAGCAGCAGCACGAGAATCATCCCGGCAAACGGAATCAGCCCGGCAATGATCATGAGCGGATCGAACAAATGCGTGCCGGTAGCGAGGCGCGCGTCGGAGAGATGCCCAGCCAACTCGAACACGATGATGGTGCCAATGGCGGCTCCCGTTCCGCTCAAACCGCTGACGGAAGCTACCGACTCACTGGTGTAAAGGTCAGAAGGTAACACGTTGGCGATGGTGGTAAAAGATGCGTAAGAAAATGTTGCAAGTCCAAAAAGCAGCGTGAGCATGTACAGGTTTACGGTGAACACGGTGGGGATAAGCAGCGTAACCCCGACGCCGCCAAATACCACCAGCGCCTTGCGCGCGTTTCCGACCGACCAGCCGCGCTTGATCAAGTAGCCCGACATTCCGCCACCAAAGAAATTGCCCAGATCCGCGGCGACGAAGGGAATCCAGACGGCAATCAAGCCGCTCTTTAGAGCGATGCCCTTGGCAACCAGGTAGATCGGAAACCAATCCGCGATGAAAAAGAAGACCGGGTCGGTGAAGGTCCTGGCAATAATGGTTCCCCACGTTTGCGGAAGCTTGAGAAGATCGCGCCATCGCGGGCGCGCTTTTCCTTGCACGTTGTCATCCTTCGTGTCGGCCAGGATCATCCGCAGCTCGGCATCGCTGATGCGCGGATGTTCTTGAGGCTGGTAGTAGAGCCAGCGCCAGACGATCAGCCAGAGCAGACCGAGCAAACCGGGAACGACGAATGCAGCACGCAATCCCCACCGGAAGTAGAGCCACAGAACGATGAACGGCGCGATAGCGCCGCCGAGGGAAGAGCCACTATCGAACAATGCGGTCGCCAATCCGCGCTCGTGTTTGGGAAACCACTCGGAAACCGCCTTGGTCGCGCCCGGCCAATTGCCCGATTCGCCCGCGCCGAGAAGAAATCGAAACCCCAGGAAACTGTAAAAGCCTCTCGCCAGTGGCGTGAAGATCGAAACGATCGAATACCACAAAACGGTGATGGTCAAACCGCGTTTCGTTCCCACGCGATCCATCAGCCTTCCGCAAAGCGTCTGGCCGATGGAATAGGCCACGCGAAACGCCACCACGATATTGGCGTAATCGGTGTTGGTCCAGTGATAGTCCTGCTTCAGATAAGGCGCGAGAAGAGAGAGCGTCTGCCGGTCGATGTAGTTGATGACCGTCGAGGCGAACAAGATTCCGCCGATCCACCATCGCAGCGAACGGATGGCCCGCCGCCCGCCAGAATCTGGTTGCGTGGAGCCGGTTTGCGCGGCGCGCTCCATTAGAAAGAGATTGTCGACGAAGAATGATTTGTAGCCATCGATCAGGCCGATGCGGCGAGCGCGGACAGCGTTGCCGGGCTAAGCAACGCAGCGGATTGCTTGTCGAGATAAATCGTGGCTTGGGGATGCGTGCGCAAGATCGAGGAAGGCGCCATCGGACTGATGGGGCCATCGAAGCAGGCCTTGATCGCCTGCGCTTTGCGGGGGCCGGGCACCACGGCGAGTATTTCCCTGGCTTTCAGGACCTGGCGCACCGACATCGAGATCGCTCGCTGCGGTACGGCGGACAGGTCTTTAAACCATCCTTCGGCCACCTGCTGTTGGCGGCAGGCCTCATCGAGGTTCACCACGATGTAAGGCTCTTCCGTCTCGAAATCGGCCGGCGGATCGTTGAAAGCGAGGTGGCCGTTTTCTCCAATTCCGACGAATGACACATCGATCGGCGACGCGCCGATGGCCTTGCTCGTGCGCCCAATGACGTCCGCGGGGTCCTCTTCGGGGTTGAGCAGGTGCGTGTTGGTGATTCCCGTCTTGCCGATCAAACGCTCCTGGAGGAATTTGCAGAAGCTCGCGGGATGAGTCATTGGCAGACCGATGTATTCGTCCAGATGAAAGAGCTCGACGCGTTTCCAATCGATGTCCGGCGTTCCGGTCAAGGCTTCGAGGAACTCAAACTGAGACGCGGCGCTGGCGGCTACGACGCGTGCTTGTCCACGATCCGCGATCGCGCGGCGAATCGCCGCTGCCGCTTGTGCGGCCGCTGCCCTGCCGAGTGAAACCTTGTCATCGAAAACCTTCAGAACCATTTGTGACTCTCCCCACCGGCAATCTTCGCCCTGCACAAGCAAAACCACTGATGATTTTGTCTGGAAAAATCGTGCCGAAGCCTTGACATCATATCAGGTGCATGATGTTCTCTTCTCGTCTGCCGTAATCGCCTTTCATCCAGTGAAAACAAACTCGCTGGATGAGTGCGCGCGAAGATCGCAATGTATCATGGGAGCCGAGCATGGAAAACCAAAACGCGGCAAGAACAGCATTGGCACCACACAGAGAGCTCACCGCCAAGGCCGGCCTGCTGCTTGCTCTATTCACGATTGCGGCCCTGCTGCTTGCCGGACAGAGCAAGGCGCAAACGGTTCGAGTGGACGCTACGCCAAGCCACGTCGTGAACTCATTCAGTCCCCCGTACGCGTTGGGCTCGACGGTCGATCGAATTCCTAGCAACGCCACCGACGCATTTTTCAAGCCCGAAGCCCTCAAGGAGATCTTGTCGGCGGGATGGGGCGCGATCAGCTATCGCCAAAACACCGAGCTGTTCGTGCAAGCCTGGCATTGGAACCCGAAAGGAACCTGGAGCGATCCCGCAGGCAAAGGTTATTTCACTGGGGATTCTAATCCGACCGAGACGATCCGGCACTCTTATGGCTATGCGTTGCAGCACCGAGGCTTCACGCGCAACGGCGGAACGGAGGACACAGGTTTCTCGCGGCTGAACGACGGTGATCCCAACAGCTATTGGAAGAGCAATCCGTATCTCACTAAGTTTTTTACGGGCGAGGATGACGCGCTGCATCCGCAGTGGGTGGTCATCGATTTGGAAGCGAAGCAAGCCATCAATGCTATCCGCATCGATTGGGCCGAGCCCTACGCGAGAGCGTACGAAGTGCAGTATTGGACGGGCAGCGGCGATGCCATGGATGAGCAAGCTTCGGGGAAATGGAAGAAATTCAAATCTGGAGTTGTGGCGAACGGCAAAGGAGGTACGGCAACTCTGCGCCTTGATTCCTCGGCGGTGGGCGCAAGGTTTGTGCGCGTTCTGATGACGCAATCGTCAAATACTTGCGACACGCATGGAGCAAGCGACCGGCGTAACTGCGTCGGCTATGCAATAAAAGAGCTTTATTTGGGAACCATCGACACAAAAGAAAAATTCAAAGATTTGATGCGCCACTCTTCGGACCAAAAACAGTCCGCCACTTATTGCTCTTCGGTCGATCCGTGGCATCAGCCCTCGGATCTGCTCGTCGCGCCGGACCACATGGAGTCGGGAGACCAGCCGGGCTTCGATCTCTTCTATACGAGTGGAATTACCCGCGGGTTGCCGGCCATGGTGCCCATCGCGCTGCTGTATGGCACGCCGGAAGACTCCGCGGCGCAGATTGCTTACATTGAGAAACGCGGATATCCCATTTCTTACATCGAGATGGGAGAAGAAGCGGACGGCCAGT
>JBGOVR010000220.1:0-5831 GCA_041478205.1 Candidatus Acidiferrum sp. | reverse complement strand
TTGACGACGTCACGCGCGTTGACCGACGTCGCCAGTTTGTTCAAATAGACGCCGTCTGCGAGCTTCTCTAAAAGGCCTCTCCCCTCCTGCCTTTTGAGCGCTTGCGTGACCGCGGCGTTTGACAAGCCATGCTTGGACGCAGTTTCGCGGATGCCAACGAGCGGGCTCGTCCTGGCCTCCGCCGCTAGTGTCGTTACCCAATCCATGAGCTCGTCACCCTACAACCACGTTTGGAATAGTTTCTGCACGGCGGACCTCAAAGGCTGGAAGTCGGCGCGTTCCAGGGCTCTATACTCCTCAGCGCGTAGTACGTCCGCCAGTTGCCCTCGACACAACCTTGCTGTCACTTGCTCGATGCGGGCTATTAGTTCCTCACGCCCGATTTCCCGCATTGTCAGGGCATCCGTAAGGTGGTTTTCTAGTTCGCCGGACAATGTTCCTCCCGCGTCCAGCAACAGCTTGATGTCGTAAGCGTCTCGCGCTTTGACCCCGGGCCGGAACACGAAGGCTTCTGCCTTTTGCAGTAAGAGGTGATCCCGGGAGACCGACCTGATTGTTGCTTTCATGTTGAGGGAAACTGCCTCCATCGCATGTTCTTCAATGCCGGACTTGAGAACGGAGCCGAGTCCCCCGAGATCGACGGTAAATAGACTTCGGTCATCTTTGCTGGCCACTTCGAGTTTGAGAAAAGCTGGCTTTGCGATTTCCACTTTCACCCGGAGTGGCGCGATTCCGAGCAGTTTCCCCAATTCTTGCAGGCCATCCGACAAAACCCGGGTGACGTCCTCCGCTTTCGGAAGTGCGGCATCTTGCGAAAGCAAGTCCAGGTCCCTCGAGGTCCGCAGACTGTCGTGAAAAAGGATCAGGTTGGCCCCTCCATAGAGTAGGAAAGAATCAGGAAAAGCTTGGAACAGCAGTATTGCGGCCTCCCGCATCAGAACGATGATCTGGGCCCGGTCTTCGTCGAAACCACGGGCCCTTAGCAATTCCAGTTCTTCTGCCAGGCTCATACAGCAAATAATATCATAGTTGTTTTATGAGAACAATACATAATTACGATGCTTTAAAAGAACGTATATATTCTTTTATTACACCGTATATTTATATTAGTCAACTAAAACGATTAATATAGGAAATACTCAGACTCGCTATCGTGTTACGACGCAGAATTATTCCATGGGGTGACCCCTTACGGGGGTCTTGCAGGGGCGGCCGTTCCTTCATGCCCCAGGAAGAATTCTGAGTGACCCACCCCTTCGGCTTTGGAATGCGGCAACGGGACTTCGCGTGCCCGATTCCTTCGAGTTTTGAAGGGTGCGTGCGTTCGAAAGTACTACACCACGATTCGAACGCAGTACTATACGATAAATTCATTGACATAGTATATTTCCTGTGCTATTACGGGTTGTGTATGCTCGAACCCGCTCCCGCATAGCGAACCGGACGCCCCACTCCTGCGCCTTCTTTTCGTCCTTTTTCTACCCTGCTTCCTCTAACTCTTGTCTTTTCTTGTCTTTCCACACTCCCTGCACACTTCTCCTCACTGAAAAGTCGCGCACACCTTCTGGAATCAGTACGTTCCGCACTCTTTCAAAAACAACGGAGGGGTGTATTGGTATCTCTGACCAAAAGCCATTCTTGAGGCTAAGTCTTTTAGAATCCGCACTTCCGCAAAATGTGCCCGTAACTCTTTTAGAATCCGCACTTACAAATCTAAAGGACTTAAAACCCTTTAGAATCCGCACTTACAAAAAAAGGGGGGAGGGGGGCAAACTGTTAACTAGAAATCCCAAGAAGGATTTCTATCCCGACGGAGCATCGCGACCGAGGGATCTCTCTTACTATCCCATGGTTGAAGGATGTCTATCCCGAGCGGCCAACGGGAGTCGAGGGATCTGCTTCTCTTCTCCACATCACGCTTGCCCTGAGATCCGTCACCGGGCAAGCTCTCCGGCGGTCAGCAATCGAGGCGGTACATGGTGATGCCGCTGAGGAGCTTGGGGTAGAAATCAGTGGATTTTTGCGGCATCACTTCGCCGGCGGTAGCGATGCGCATCACCTGCTCCACATCGCACGCATTCAGCAGAAACGCGATCTGCGCCGCGCCGCGATCTACGGCGTCCAGGGCTGCGGAGGCTTCGCGCTCGTAGGTCAGGTTTTTCTCCGCCGTCACCGCTTCCGGCGTTATGCCCAGCGCCGGCTCGAGGATTCCGTCATGGAGCAGCACGACGTCCAGCTCCCGCTGCAAAGGCGAAACATTCGGCAGAAGCAGCGCCAGGTCCACACCGGGGCGCACGGTCAAAACGTAAAAGGCGCGCTTCTCCGGTT
This sequence comes from Candidatus Acidiferrum sp., assembly GCA_041478205.1. Classification (GTDB taxonomy): domain Bacteria; phylum Acidobacteriota; class Terriglobia; order Acidiferrales; family UBA7541; genus Acidiferrum. The sequence continues at coordinate 3,503 of JBGOVR010000220.1, read as the reverse complement.
CGGTCGACGGATAAACGCCGATGGCTCGTTGTTGGCGGGCTTCCACGAGCCGCAGCAGAAACTTGGCGCGGGCCTCGGCTTTCGCGCCGTCGTTCGCAAACGGAAACGCTTCGGCCGCGAACCACGGCTCCAGGTACCGCCGCACGCTGGCCCAGGAAAAATCATCGAGATGCGCCGCGACGCGGTGCCCCGGCAAAATCGTCAGGCCTTCGCTGCGCGTGTTGACGAAGGTCATCATGGCGCGCTCGTACGGCGCGTTCGGGCTGGTATCACTGGTGTGGGCGCGGCGCTCGTTGCGGTAATTCAGCGCGGTCTCATAGCGGTGATGCCCGTCGGCGATCACCAATTTCTGCGCGGCCATGGCTTCCTGGATGGCGGCCACGCGCTGGGGTTCCGCGATGACCCACAGGCGGTGCACCACGCCGTATTCGTCGCGCATCTCCGTGGCCGGGGGCGCTGCCGCCTCCGCTTCGGCGAGAATGGCGTCGACGCGCCGCTGCTCGTCGGAGTACAGCAGGAAGAGCTGGCCGGTGTGCGTGCGCGTATGGCGAAGAAGTTCGAGACGGTCCGCCTTGGGTCCGGAAAGCGTCTGCTCGTGACGGAACACCACGCCCGCCGAATACTCTTCGAGTTTCCCCGCGCCGATAAATCCGCGCCGCGTACTGCGCACGTTCGTGCCCGGCACGCTGTATTCCTGCGTGTAGGCATAGAACGACGGCGCGGGGTCCTGCACGACAACGTTGTTGCGAATCCAGGCTTCCAGCGCGGCGGCGGCTCGCGTGTAAACGTTGCTTTGCGGGGCGTCATCCGGGAAAGTGCGGCCCTTCTCCACGGCGATCAGATTGTGGGGGTCCGCCGCGTAATACTTTTCCTGCATGGCCGGCGAAATCTTGTCGTAGGGCTGCGTCAGCACGCGATCGAACGGCGCGTGTGCCGGGTTGTAACGAAAGGCGCGAAAGGGATAAACCTGGGCCATGGGGTCTCCGATGTCGGTTTATGCTGCATGCATTGCAGGTCCTCTAGTTTACGCGAACTGCTGGCATTTCTGAAAAGAGCGTGGCCCGCGAACTTTGACGGGAGATTGACGGCTGTTGAATAACCGGGGACATACTAGAATGCTAGTTTGATGTCTTTCCTTAAAATCACCCCGGTGCACGCGCTTATTTTTGACTTGGACGGCACGCTGATCGATTCCAAGCGCGACCTGATCCATTCCGTCAACGCCATGCTTCAGGAAATGGGCCGCCAGCAACTCGCCGAAGAGACCATCTCCGGCTACATCGGGCACGGCGCCCCCCAGTTGGTGGCCCGCGCGCTCGGCGGCAGCGCGACGCAGGACGAATCGACGCACGCGTTGCAGTTTTTCCTCGGCTACTACGAGGAACACAAGATGGACACCACCTGCGCCTATCCGGGAGTGGCGGAAACACTCGCGCAATTGCAACGCAAGGCCCTGCCCATGGCGATTCTGACGAACAAGCCGGCGCGCATCAGCGTGCGCATTCTCGACGCACTGGGGCTGGCGGGTTATTTTCGCGCGATCTACGGCGGCAACAGCTTTGAAACGAAGAAACCCGATCCGCTTGGCGCAAACACCATCCTTGGAGAGTTGGGAGCCGCACCGCAATCCACCATGGTCATCGGCGATTCCGAAGTCGATATTCAAACGGCGCGCAACGCGGGCACGCTGGCCGCGGCGGTAAATTACGGCTTCGGCGTTCACGATCGCAATCTGTACCCGGCGGACGTCTATCTGGACAGCATCACCGATCTCGTGCCTCTGGTCGCGGGCGACCTCACTACTCGGCACGGGTGAAATTAAGTGTAAGACGTTGCGGCGCGGTTCGCCGCGCCGGTCGTGGGCCAAGAGCACGCGACCGAAATTTCAAGAATGCTGCAATTGGCGTCTTGCCTTCTGGCGCGGCCCTTGGCAGACTCTGCGCGTGATCATCGGCCTCTTTCCAGAGTTGGAATCCGCCGGCGGAGTGCAGCGCGCCGGGCGCCACCTGGCGGCGGTACTGACCGAATTCGCTTCCAGCCGCGGCATGGAATGCCGGCTGCTTAGCCTGAACGACACTCCGGAACTGCACCGCATGTCCGTGGGAACGCGCGAATTCGTTTTCACCGGCAGCGCGCGCGCGAAGGCCCGCTTTACCGCGACGGCGCTGCGCACGGCGCGGCGGCACGCCAAGCTGGTTCTTGCCGCGCATCCGAATCTCGCGCCGGTGGTGCAGGCCATGCGCCTGTCGGCGCCGCGGCTGAAGTCCATCGTGTGCGCGCACGGCCTGGAAGTTTGGGAGCCGCTGTCCGCGCTGCGGCGCCGCGCGTTGCGTTACGCCAATCTCATTCTCGCGCCCAGCCGCGATACCGCGGATCACGTTGCCACGCAGCAGCGAATCCCTCAAGACCGCATTCGCGTGCTGCCCTGGGCGCTCGATCCGCAGTTCGAAGCACTGGTGGCCGCGGCTTCGCAACCAGCGCTGCCGGCGAATTTTCCCGCGGGACGCGTAATCCTTACGGTGGGCCGCTGGCTGGCCAACGAACGCTACAAAGGCATGGACACACTGATCGCCGCGCTGCCACGCCTGCTGGCGGACTGGCCCGATCTGCAGCTTGTGGCCGTCGGCGAAGGCGACGACCAAGGATGGCTCGAACAACTCGCGGACGGATGCGGTGTGCGCTCTCACGTGCACTTTCTGAGCGGCCTGAGCTATCCGGAGCTCGCCGCGTGTTATTCCGCGTGCGAGATTTTTGCATTGCCAAGTGGTGGCGAGGGCTTTGGCCTGGTGTACCTGGAGGCGATGGCGCGTGGCAAGCCCGTGATTGGCGGCGCGCACGGAGGCGCGCCGGAAGTCATTGAAGATGGCAAAACCGGTTATTTGGTGCATCATGGCGATGCACCGCAGCTCGCCACGTCCATCGAAACGCTGCTCGCGGACCCCGCCCTGGGGCGCGAGATGGGCGCACGCGGCCGCGAGCGCGTGGCGCGCGATTTCCGCTTCAGTGTTTTCGCCAAATCGCTAAAGAAAATCCTTCGCGAACTATGCGAATCCTGAACGTTACCCAAACCTACGCGCCGTTTCTGGAATTCGGCGGCCCGCCGGTGAAAGTTCGCGGGCTATCGGAGGCCTTGGCGCGGCGCGGCCATCAAGTAACGGTGTTAACCGCCGATTGGGGAATGGAATCGCGTGTGGCCAGCGGCGGTGAAGGGAACGACATGGAACGCTCGCCTTTTGGCTGGCGCCAAGAAAAAAATGGAGTGCAGGCCATCTATCTTCCGACATGGTTGCGCTATCGCGCGTTGAGCTGGAATCCAGCGGTGAAGCGTTTCTGCCGCGCGCGGCTGCAGAACTATGATGTCGCGCACATTTTCGGCGTCTACGATTTCCTGGGGCCCGCGGTTGCCGCGGTCTGCCGCCATCGCAACATTCCCTACGTCGTCGAGCCCATCGGGATGTTCCTACCCATCGTGAGGAGTTTCCGGCTGAAACGGATGTATCATT
>JBGOVR010000038.1:0-31819 GCA_041478205.1 Candidatus Acidiferrum sp. | reverse complement strand
GGCAGGTTTTGGGTGGCCACGACCCCCACCGTGTTTCTTGGGCGCAGCGCCGCGCAGAGGGCCACGCTGTTTTTTTTGAATATTGTGCGCGCGGCCGCGCGCGACACGATTTACAACGAGTATCACACGCGCGTGGGCGAGCTGGTGACGGTGATCGTCAAGCGCGCCGAGGGGCCGGACCTGATCGTGGATATGGGCCGCACGGAAGCGCGGCTGCCGAAGCGCGAACAGTCGAAATTGGAGACGTACAACATTGGCGAACGTTTGCGCGTGGTGATCAAAATGGTGGACCGCGCGGCGAAGGGGCCGCAGGTGATCGTTTCGCGCGCGGACGCGCACTTGGTGCAGCGTTTGTTTGAGATGGAAGTGCCGGAAATTTACGACGGCACGGTGCAGATCCGCTTTGCGGCGCGCGAGGCCGGCGAACGAACCAAGGTGGCGGTGCAGAGCCGGGACAAAGATGTGGATCCGGTGGGCGCGTGCGTGGGCATGAAGGGCATGCGGGTGCAGTCGATTATTCGCGAACTGCGCGGCGAGAAAATCGACATCATCCCGTACAGCGAAGAGACGGTGGCGTTCGCGCAGAAGGCGCTGAGCCCGGCAAAAGTTTCGCGCGTGCAGATCGTCGATGCGGAGAACCGCAAGCTCGAAGTGATCGTCGAGGATTCGCAGCTTTCTCTGGCGATCGGCAAAAAGGGGCAGAACGTCCGGCTGGCCAGCAAATTGATCGGCTGGGACATCGACATCAAGAGCGAGGAAGAAAAGCGCCGCGAGATCGAAGAGCAGATGACGGCGCTGACGGCGCCGACGACACCGCTGACGGCGCTCGCCGGGGTCGGTCCGAAGACCATCGAAAAGATCGAAGCGGCGGGAATTACGAACGTCGAGAAGCTCGCGGGGATGACGCCGGAGCAGTTGATGGAGATTCCCGGCATCGGCGAGAAAATGGTCGACAAGATCTATCAGGCGGTGAACCGCTTCTACGAAGGTGGTGAAGCGGCGGCTGCGGCCGAACCGGTGGAAAACACCGATGCGCTGGCGGAAGATGCCGCGCCGGCGCAAGAAGCCAGCGCCGAGTCTGCGGAGCCTACCGGCGAGAGCAAGGATGAGGTTGCCGAAACGGCGGCGGGCGCGACGCAAGAAACGCCGGCCGAGAGCGGAAACGCTGAGGGTGGGGCGTCCGCGGAGGCCGAGGGCAAAGACGAAGGTACCAGCGAAAGCGCCGGAGAGCACCCGGAAGAGGCTAAATCTTAAGAACGCATGACTGACGCAAATCAAGTACGAATTAACGAGCTGGCCCGGGAACTTGAGGTTAAGGCCAAGGCCATCATCGACCTATTGCCGGGGTATGGCGTCGCCGAGAAGAAGACGCACTCGAGCTCGGTCACCGTGGATGTCGCGGAGAAAGTCCGCAAGCACATCCAGGGAGTGGCCGATGCCGAAGCCTCGGCGGAAGCAGCGGCCAGGGCGGAAAAAGAAGCGAAGGAAGCCGCGGCAAAGGCCGCGCGGATGAGACCGGCCGCGGCGCCAGCCGCTCCTCCTCCGCCTGCGGCGGTGGCTCCCGTGGCACCCAAACCGGCTGCGCCCGTAGCGGCGGTACCTCCGCCTGCAGCTGTGGCGCCGGCGACGGGTGTTGTTCCTCGACCTGCACAAGCCGCGCCGGCAGCGACCGCACCCGCAGCAGCAACACCCGCGCGGATCCCTGCGAGCGAATCGCCCGCGGTAAAACCAGCGGCACCGCCGCCGGTTGCGCCTGCGCCCAGTGCGCCTGCGGTTATTCCTATTCGCCCGGCTGCACCGACGGGACAGACGGGCGTTGCTCCCGCGGCAACGCGCCCTGCGCCTCCGCAACAACGGCCTGGAGCACCGCCGCCGCGGCCTGGCCAAGGAACGGGCACGCAGCCCTCCGCTATGCGTCCGGCTGCAGCTGCGCCCGGCGCCCGGCCCGCAGTTCCTTCGCGTCCACCGATGCCCACGGGCAATCGGGGGCCAGTGCCCGGCACAGCTCCGGGGAGCCACCAGCGGCAAGACCGTCCGGGAGGCCCGCGACCAGGGCAGCCAATGCGCCCGCAGTCCGGCGGCCAAGGTGGACGGCCATTTCCTCCTCGTCAAGGCGGCCCCGGCGGACCAAGCGGCCAGCCTGCGAGACCTTTTGAGCAACGCCGTGGGCCCATGCCGACAGGCACGCGTCCCGGCCCGCGCGCGCCAGGACGTCCCGGCATGCTGCCGGCGTTCCCGGAAAAAATGCCGCCAAAGGCGGAGCCGGGCAAGCCGCTCTACACCCGCAAGCCGACGCAGCGCCAGCGTCCCGTTTCCGATAAGCGCGAGATGGAGGGCGAGCGCAAGCTCCACCCGACGCGTCAGCGCCCGGGCGCAGGCCGCATGGCCGCCGCCGTTATTGCGCCACCAGAGCCGCGTGCGCCGCGCGAAGTTACCATCACCGAAGGCATCACCATTCGCGAGCTCGCCGAAAAGCTCGATGTGCGCGCCAAGGAGCTGTTGAAGAATCTGCTGGACCGCGGCGTTTTTGCCAGCATCAACCAGGCGCTCGACGTTCCCACCGCGACCACTCTTGCGGAATCGTTCAGCGGTGTCGTCAGCGTCGTCTCCTTGGAAGAGGAGATGGTGCTGGAGGTCGCCAAGGAAGAGACCAAGGAAAGTCTCAAGCCGCGCCCGCCGGTCGTGACCGTGATGGGTCACGTCGACCACGGCAAGACCAGCCTGCTCGATGCCATCCGCGAAGCGGACGTCGCCGCCGGTGAAGCTGGCGGCATCACCCAGCACATCGGCGCCTACAAAGTCCTCGTGAACAACCGTAGCGTGGTGTTCATCGATACGCCGGGCCATGAAGCCTTCACGCGCATGCGTGCGCGCGGCGCAAAAGCCACGGATATCGTGGTGCTCGTCGTTGCCGCTGATGACGGCGTCATGCCCCAGACGAAAGAAGCCATCGATCACGCCAAGGCCGCGAATGTACCGATCGTCGTGGCCATCAACAAGATCGATAAGCCGGAAGCGCAGATCGAGCGCGTGAAAAGACAGCTTGCCGATGTCGGTCTACTGCCTGCCGACTGGGGCGGCGACACGGAATTTGTGGAAGTTTCGGCCAAGCAGAAAAAGGGCATCGACAAGCTATTGGAAACCCTGCTGCTCGTAGCCGACCTGCGCGAGTTGAAAGCCAATCCCGATGCGCCGGCCACCGGCACCGTGCTGGAATCGCGCGTGGACAAGGGCCGCGGCCCGGTCGCAACCATCCTGGTGCAAAACGGCACGCTGCGTCCCGGCGATTTCTTCATCTGCGGCGCCGTGTTCGGCAAAGTGCGCGCGATGTTTGACGATCGCGGGCGGCCTGCCATCGAAGCGCCGCCGTCTACACCGATCGAAGTGCTCGGTTTACAGGGAATACCGGACGCGGGCGACAACTTCCAGGTCACCGACGAAGCCAAAGCCCGCCACATCGTCGAATACCGCCAGGGAAAGCAGCGGGACGCCTCGCTGGCTCGCAGCTCCGGCTCGCGGATTACGCTCGACCAGCTCCACGAACAGCTCAAAGCAGGTGACGTCAAGGAACTCGGGATCGTCATCAAGGCGGACGTTCAGGGCTCGGTGGAAGTGCTCAGCGAAATGCTGCCGAAGCTCTCCAACGATCAAGTAAAGCTGAAGATCATCGGCTCGGGTGTCGGGGCGGTCACCGAGAACGACGTTCTTCTGGCTTCGGCCTCCGGGGCCATCATCATCGCCTTCGGCATCCGGCCGGACCGCAAAGCGGCGGAGATGGCGCAGCAAGAGCACGTCGAGATTCGCTCGCACACCATCATTTACGAAGTGTCCGACGAGCTTAAGAAGGCCATGGAAGGCCTGCTCGAGCCCGTGATTCAAGAAACGTACGTTGGCCGGGCGGAAGTGCGCAACACTTTCCGCGTCAAGGGCGCCGGCACGGTCGCCGGTTGCTACGTCGTGGACGGGGTGCTCAAGCGCGACGCGCAGATTCGCGTAGTGCGCGATGGCGCGGTGGTCTATAGCTCAAAGCTCAGCTCGCTCAAGCGCTTTAAGGACGATGCCAGCGAAGTGCGCACGGGCTTCGAGTGCGGCGCGGGCATCGCGAATTTCAACGACGTCAAGGTCGGGGACGTTCTGGAATGCTTCCAGGTGACGAAATTGAGCGCCGCGGACGCCGCGGCCCAGGGCAGCGCCACCGCGTCGCGCAAATAAGCTGCACGCCGGCCGCCTCGCGGCCGTACAGGAAAATTGGCTCTCGGAGCCGCTCATGCCGGTCGGCCTGCTCACCCTCGAGCTGCACATCCCGGACGCGCAATCGCTGAAGGACAAGAGGCAGGTATTGCGTAGTTTGAAAGACAAGCTGCGCCGGGAGTTCAATGTGGCGGTGGCGGAGCTGGAGCACCACGACGCTTGGCAGCGCTCGGTCGTCGGCGTCGTCACCATTTCCAATGAAGAGAAGCACGTGAACGAGGTATTGCAAAAAGTTTTGGACGAAGCCGATCGTATTCTCGGCTCGTTTTTGATCAATCAAGCGATAGAAATCATCTAGGAAGTATTGCAGGGACGCATGAGTCCAGCGAATCATCGCCACGAACGCGTGGGCGAGGAAATTGTCCACGAAGTCAACGCCATGCTTGTCGGCGAACTGAAAGACCCGCGGCTCGAGGGTATGGTCGTGGTCAGCGAAGTGCGCGTGCAGCCGGATATGAAGCACGCGCGCGTCTTCATCAACGTAAGCGGAACGGAGCAAGAGCAGGAAGCCGCCATCAAAGCGCTGCACCATGCTGCGGGCTATATCCGGCGCGAATTGATCGAGCGGCTGCAGCTCCGCCGTACTCCGGAACTGCATTTCGCGCTGGACCTTTCGCAGGAGTACACCCTGCGTATCGAGCAGCTCCTGAAAGAAGTGAAGAAGGATAAGCCCGCAGCTTCGTAGCATTCCGCGGTTGGGTAGTATGCTGTGTTCTTCAAGGTGAGGATGCCCCAGGGTGGACCGGGGGAGCTACAGACCTTGTAGCGGCGGCCTTTAAGCCGGCATCTTCGTTTTCTCTGTTCCGAGGGTTCCAACAGAATGCCACGCCAGCCGCAACCGGCGCCGTTTGACGGCGCCCTGGTGATCGACAAGCCCAAAGGTAAGACGTCGCACGACGTCGTCGATGCCGTGCGCCATCTCGCGGGCTTCCGACAAATCGGCCACCTCGGAACGCTTGATCCGCTCGCAACCGGTGTCCTGGTGTTGCTGCTCGGGCGCGCCACCCGGCTCGTGCAGTTTTACGCCGGCCGCCGCAAGCGCTACTCCGCGGGATTCCGCTTCGGCTTTGCCACGGACACGTACGATGCCGATGGCGAAGCGCAAGGCCCGGATGCGCCGCCCGCTCTCGACAGGGCCATGCTCGAAAAACTGGCCGGCGAGCGCGTCGGGCGTTTTGAACAAATGCCTCCGGCTTTTTCGGCAAAAAAAGTGCATGGCCGCCCGGCCTACGAGCTGGCGCGAAAAAAACAGGTTGTCGAGTTAAAGCCTGTCGAGGTCGAACTTTTCGAATACCGGCTTACCGACGTCGAGGGCAGCATCGCGCGCTTCGTCATCGAATGCTCTTCCGGCACGTACATTCGCGCGTTAGCGCACGAAATGGGTCAAAGGCTTGGATGCGGGGCGCACCTAGCGGAGATCACCCGCACCGCCGTCGGGGAGTTTTCGTTCGAGCAGGCCGTCAAGCTGGAGGAGCTGGCGGAAGCCACGCGAGCGGGGAAGTTTGCCAACTATCTCATCCCCCTGGAGAATTTGCTGCCCAATTTCCCGCGGGTGAATGTGCTTCCCATCATCGAGCGACGCGTGCGGCACGGAACGAAGTTCAACGTGTCCATCGCGCAAATCCAGCCGGGCCGCGTTGCGCCGCCTCCGGGCGCCACCACGCAACTCGATGGCGGCGAGCCGCGTGCCCCGCGTCTTCGCGTGTTCAGCCAGCAAGACAAACTCATCGCCATCGCCGAAGCGGTGGTCCCGCGTACCTATCAACCGGTCGTGGTCTTCGAGCCGCTGGCCTGATTACTTTAAGGTTGTGGAGGCGTCCCGGGAGGCTGGGCCTGTACAGGTGGTGCGCCCGCTCCGATAGAACCCCGGGTGCTGGTGTCGCCGCGTCCGGCGAAGATGCTGCGTGCCTCGCGCACGGGAGAGCGAAGTCTCCGTGGGGTGACCAGGATCAGGAACTCCGTATCCCTCAGCGAATTGTTTCTGTTCCCGAAGGCGTAGCCGGCGCCGGGAAGGTTGGCGAATCCAGGCAGGCCGGTGATAGCGCGCGTTTCCTCTTTGTCGAGCAGGCCGCCGATCAGAGTCGTTTCGTCTTCCTTTACGCGAATGGTTTGGTTCAACGTGCGGTTCGAAATGATGGGAATGCCGTTGATGTTGTTCCCCGAAAGCGCGCGAATCTCAAACTCCAACTGAAGCGTGACTTCGCGATTCGGATGCAATGTGGGCGTAGCCTTCACCTTCACGCCCAGATCGATGTATTCCGAACCGGGATAAGGAGTTTGCGTTGGCGTCGAGCCCGTAGCGAAACTCGAGGAATCCTGAATCACGGTGACCACGCCCTGATTGGTTGTGGTCCCCAGCGCCGTGAGCGCGACGTCCGGCAGTCCGCTGCTGGTCAAAATAGCGCTGATGATCGCGGAGGCACTTGCGGGTGTGGCGATTTCGAGGCGGTTTGAAAACGTTCCGGAGCCCAGCCCGATGTAAATCCCCAGCGTGCCCTGACCCTGATTCGTCACCGCTAGATCCGAAGTATTGCCGCCCGTAAAATTCGCGATCACGATGCCCGCCGGCGTCGTGGCTGTCGGCAGCGGCGAACCCGTCGCCGCGCTGAAGGTGCCATCCGCGTTGCTGCTGCCCAGCAGAATCGAAACCGTGTTGTCCGTCTGATTCACCACGGCGAGATCCGAAACTCCGTCGGTATTCAAATCGCCCGTCGCGATGGCCACGGGCGATTGGCCCACAGCGATGGGTGAGTTCGTAGCCTCCGTAAAATGAAGGTTTCCACTGCTGTCCACGGATCCCAGCAAGATCGCAACGTTGTTCGTGGCTTGATTGACCACCGCAAGATCCACCTCGGAAGCGCTCGTCGTGTTGCCACTCGCGCTCAGCGTCTTATTCCGGAAGTTCGCGGCGACCATCGCCACTGGCCCTTTTTCGGAAATGGTGGCGGTATTTTGCAGCGCAAAAGGAGAAGCGGGAAACTGCGTGAATCCGCCTTTGCCGTCGCCTTTGAACGCCGAGACCGTATTGTCCCCTTTATTTGCCACGGCGAAATCCGGGTTGCCGTCGCCGTTAAAATCGCCGGCGACGATCGCGCTGGGAGCGGTCCCTACGGTGTAGGGCGAGCCCGCCGCCTCCGTGAACGTGCCGTCGCCGTTGCCCAGCAGCACGGTCACGTTATTTGAGGTGGCATTGGCGATCACCAGATCGATCGGCGCCACGGTCACCCCCGTGGAATTGACGATGGTGTTGCCCAAGCTCCCAGCGGCAATCGCCACCGGCGCAGTCTCATTCTTGGCAAGGACGAAAGGCGAGTTGCCTTGCTGGGCGAAATTTCCATTGCCCTGATTCAGCAAAATGCTGATCGAATTGTCATTCTCATTCGCCACCGCCAGCTCCGGCAGCGTGCCCCCGGTGAAGTTGCCCGCGACGAGCGCCACCGGATTGTTGCCGACGTTGAATGTTGTTTCCGGGAACGTCGTGGAAGTGGGCACCCCTGTAAGCGCGGGGCGGGCGCCAATGCCCGTGCCGGTACCCAGGCTCCCGGAGAGCAGCGAGAGCGTGACGGGAAAGCGGTCGCCCACAAAAAATGTCGCCGGCTTGCCATCCTGGGCTCGCAGCAAAACCTGCCTCCCGCTTTGCACCAGCGTGAGCGCATCTGAAAAATTCGCAGCCACCCCGGGCAGGGTCAGCAGAAACCTCGAATAGCCCCCGCCGAGAATAGTGAACCCCGGAATACTCGAAAAACCCTTCGCGTTAAAAATTTGCCCCACGATTGTCAGTAAGTTTGCCGCGTCCGCTGCTGCCGCAAGCGCGCGAACATCGTTCGGGCTGATCAGAAACGCCTGCGCCGAGGACGGCGGCGTGATGCCCAGTTGCCGCGCCTTGTTCCGGTCCACTTCCAGGAGTTCGATCTCCAGCATGACTTCGCCGCGCGCCTTTTCGACTTGCCGGATAACCTCGCCCGCCAGCTCCAGTCTTTCTGGCGCATCGCGCATGGTGATCGAGCGGCTGTGCGTGTCCAGCTCAATGTGCGTTGCGCCGGTGATCTCGCGCAAGACGCGCAGCAACTCGGTCATCTCCTCGGGCGCCACCGCCGCGGGCAACAGAAACGTTTGCTCCGCTTGCAAACCGTACTGCCGGCGCTTCTCCGCGGTGTCCTGCGCCACGAAGATCAGCGTCGCATCCAACGGCCGCCAGAACGTTCCAGTCTGCTCGCCAAGCAAAGACATTGCCGTATTGAAATCGACGTCACCCAGGCGCAGCCGCACGTTGCGGGATGTCAGGTCCGGGTCGAAAGCCGCTTTGATGCCAAAGGCTTGTGCCACCTGCTCGTAGGCGCTCTTGGTATCGCCGCGAATGTCCAAGCTGTGCTTGCCCTCCTGCGCCTTCACATGCGGCATGCCGGAAATTTGCTCTGCTCTCGGAGACGGTTCGTCCTCTTCCTTCATCGTTTCCATCTGCGCCAACCGCTCGGCAACCACCGTGTTGCTGGGATCGATGCGCATCGCCACATGCAGCTCTTCGGCAGCTTGCGCGGTGTTGCCCGCGAGGGCCAGACGCTCGGCAGCATCTACGTGGTTGCGCACGAGTTGCGAGCGTAGCGCTGCGCCTCGGCCGACGATGGCCAGATCCTGGGGCGCGTAACGTGCCGCTTCGTCGTAGGCGATCAGCGCCTCATCCGCGCGGCCTTGCGCCTCGGCCTTGTCCCCGCGCTCGGCGGCTTTTTGCGCCCGCTTCGGATCGGGACGCGCGATCCCTTGCGATGCCAAGCCCGCCGGGTTCTGGGCCGGGGCCTGCGCGCAAACCAGCAGCAAGGAAAGCAGCAGGGAAGCGCCTCGTCGGCTGGTTTGTGGCAGGATCATAGGTCAGGGTATTCTAGCGTGAAGATATACGACCAATATAGTCCGGTTGACGGAAGTAGCTAATAAAGGTAAGCTTAATTTGTAGTTGCAACTTATTTACAACTGGAGTCTCTGTGCTCTCGGCTTTTCTCATCGCTCTCCGTGAAGGCGTCGAGGCCTCTCTCGTCGTAGGCATCATCTTGGTCTATCTCTCCCGTACCGGCCGCGCCCACCTGGCCCGTTTTGCCTGGTATGGCGTCGCGGTCGCCACGGCGTTGAGCCTTGTTGTGGCCATTGCCCTGGAGCGCTGGCGCATCAGCGAAGACGGCTTTGAGGGGCTGCTGCTCCTGGTCGCGGCGGTCTTCGTCATTACGATGATCGTATGGATGAATCGCGTTGCGCGCCACCTGAAAAAAGACCTCGAGCAGAAAATCGAACAATATGCCGTCCGCGTGGGCAGCGCCGCGGGCTGGGGCATCTTCCTTTTTGTGTTTCTCATGGTCGTGCGCGAGGGCGCGGAGCTCGCGCTGATCCTTCGGGCCGTCGAGCTTTCCACCGAGGGTCTGCAGACCTGGGTCGGCACCCTCGTCGGCATTGCGGCGGCCGTCGCCGTCGGACTGTTTTTCTTCAAGGGCACCCTGCGTGTGCCGTTGCACCGCTTTTTCGCCGCCACCAGCGTCATCCTGATGCTCGTCGCCTTCCAGCTTGCGCTGAGCGGCTTGCACGAGTTGAGCGAAGCCCAATGGCTGCCTTCCAGCAAAACGGAAATGGCGGTCATTGGTCCCATCGTCCGCAACGAACTGTTCTTCTTCGTGTTCATTTTTGGCGCCGCCGCGCTGCTGGTCTTGCGCGAGTGGCAGTCGGCTTCGCACGCCAATTCAGCGAAGGAGGTTGCCAACGACGCGGAGAAGCGCCTCCTCGAATCGCAGAATCGCCGCCAGCGCCGTTGGATGGTTTCCGCCGCTTCCGCGTGCCTCGTGGTAATTCTTGTGCTCACTGCGGATTTCATTTACGCCCGCGCCAATTCCGCGCCGCCGGCGTCACGCCCCGTCACCGCCACCGGCAATGAAGTGCGCATCCCGCTCAGCGAAGTGCAAGATGCCAACCTTCATCTCTTCACCATCACCGCCGGCGGCCAATCCCTGCGCTTCCTGATCATCAAGAAGCCCAATGGCTACGGCACCGCGCTGGACGCCTGCCGCATCTGTGGCGCGGAAGGTTATCGCCAGGACGGCCAGAACGTCATCTGCCGCCACTGCGGCTCCGCGATTTACGTGCCTTCCATCGGCGACCAGGGCGGCTGCAATCCCATCGGCGTGCCCGCCCACGTCGATGGCAGCGACCTCGTGCTGGACGTGGGCTCGCTAACGCAAGCCGCGCAAGAGGTGCCGCGGTGATGAGCTGGTCCCAAATTTGTAGGGGCGGGGCTTGCCCCGCCCGCTTTTAGGTCCGTAGCAGCCACGAAACCTATGTTCCTACGCCTCGTCGCCGATTCCTTCCGCCGCCGCCCGCGCCACAAGCTCCTCACCGGAGCCGCCCTAGCTCTCGGCATGGCCGTAGCCACCGCCGCGCTCAGCGTTTCGCTCGACGTCGGCGACCGCCTCGCCCACGAATTCCGCAGCCTCGGCGCAAATCTCCTCGTAACCCCGCAAGCCGATTCGCTTCCGCTCGAAATCGGCGGCGTCGACTATCGCCCCGTCAACGCTGGCGCCTACCTCCCCGAATCCGATCTTCCCAAACTGAAAACAATTTTCTGGCACAACAACATCATTGGCTTCGCACCGATTCTGGAAATACCGATTACGGTTGGCAACCCTGCCTCCGTGCCAGAAATCTCGTCGTATATCCCTACAACGGAAGTGAGATTGATCGGCACATGGGCGCAACACGAAATTTCCATTCCCGATGGCTCGGCCTATGTCACGGGAGTGGAAAAAACGAATCCCTGGTGGCACGTGCAGGGACGTTGGTTTGCAAACAAACCGACAGAGTGCGTTGTCGGAACAAAGTTGGCTCGGCGCCTTAACCTGTCCGTTGGCAGCGCATTGATGATCTTCGAGCGAAAAAATGGTGGCCTCGAGTCTTCCCGTCAGTTGACAGTCGTAGGCCTGCTCCAAACCGGCGGTCCCGAGGAAGATAAGATTGTGGCGCCTCTGTCCGTCGCGCAAATGCTTTCCGATAAACAAGGCCAATACCGCCAGCTTTACGTCAGTGCGCTGACCAAGCCCGAAGACGATTTTGGCCGGCGCGATCCGGTTACGCTGGCGCCCGCCGACTACGAACGCTGGTACTGCACGCCGTATGTTTCTTCGATCGCGCTGCAGATTGGGCAAGTGCTGCCTGGCGCGGACGTGCGCGTCATTCGCCGCGTCGCCGAAGGCGAAGGCCGCATCCTCACGCGCGTGCAAACGCTGCTCTGGCTCGTAACGTTTGCCGCGCTCCTCGCCGCCGCGCTTGCCGTCGGCGCCTCCTCCGCCGCTTCCGTCATCGAGCGCCGCACCGAAATCGGCTTGATGAAGGCGCTCGGCGCAGGCTCCGGCATGGTGGGCTTCCTGCTCGCGGCGGAACAGCTTCTCCTCGCCTTTGTTGGCGGCGGCGTGGGCTACGCGCTCGGCATCGTTCTCGCTCGGCTGGTCGGTGAAAAAATCTTCGGCGCCGCACCACAACCCTCGCTGCTCGTTCTCCTCGTCATTCTTGGCTTGGCCGCCATCGTCACGCTGCTCGGCAGCGCCCTCCCACTGCGCCGCGCTTCGCGCTACGAGCCTGCGCCCATCCTGCGAGGCGAATGATGCTGTCCTCTCGCTCCATCAATCGCTCCATGTTCTGGCGCATCATCCGCCGCCTCCTCGGCGCCAATCGCGGCCGCCTCTTTGTCATCCTGCTCGCTCTTGGCGCGGGTGCCGCCGTCACCGCCGCCCTCCTCAATCTCCAAGTGGACGCCAAGCGCCGCCTCACCACCGAATTCCGCGCCCTCGGCGCCAACGTCATCGTCGCCCCGCGCGATGTCACGAGCTCGAACCCAGCCACTCTAGATGAAGCTGTACTCAATAAGATCGTCGAAGGCCCGCATGTTTCCGCCGTCGCATTTCTCTATCTAATTGGCGATGCGTATTCCTACGACTCCAAAAATCCCACCCATGTCGTCATTGCCGGCGAACAAGACGGCTCCTCAGTCGAAGTCTCTTCCGTTCAGCCAGCGTCCGCAATCGGTTCCATTTCGCGCTTCGAAACGAATTGCACTTTCGGCACAAAAGTTGCCACGGAAATGCATTTGCAATTGAATGACCGATTGTTCCTGCGAAGCCAGGGCAGGGAAGAGACGTGTCACGTTACGATCATTCACACCACCGGCGGTCCAGAAGACACTCAGATATCTCTTCGACTTGACGCAGCGCAACGCCTCGCCGCACTACCTGGACGCATCAGCCTGGTGCAAATCAGCGTTCCCGGCACGCCCCAAGCGATCAACAGTTACATCGCCTCACTCTCGCAAAAGCTGCCTGACGCTGACGTCCACGGCATCCGCCAATTCACCGAAGCGGAAGCCCAAATCTACAACCGCATCAGCGGCTTGCTCACCGCCACGGTCGCCGTAGTGCTCATCCTCACCGCACTTTGCGTCATGGCCGCCATGACCAACGTCGCCATGGAGCGCAAGAACGACGTCGGCCTCATGAAGGCCATCGGCGGCGCCACTCGCCGCGTCCTGCGTCTTTTCCTGGCGGAGGCAGCGCTGCTCGGCCTAGCCGGCGGCGTCCTCGGCGCAACAACGGGCATGCTGCTCTCGATCTGGCTGGGCAAAGCCGTCTTCGGTGTAGCGGCGCGCCCGCGCTTGATTGTGTATCCTGTAGCTGTGGCGCTGACCATCCTCGTCGCGATTGCAGGCGCGTATCCGCTCAGGCGGCTCGCCAGTATCCGCCCAGCCTCGGTCTTTCGAGGCGAATGATCATGTTTCCATTCGCGTCAATTTCGATCTTCTCTTGTAGGGGCGGGGCATGCTCCGTCCGCTCTTCTTGTAGGGGCACGGCACGCCGTGCCCGCTCTTCGCCCCGAGGTGCCGCGTGACCCCGCAGGTCATCATCGAATCGCTGACCAAGCAATACGGCGCCCTCCGCGCCGTCGATGCCCTCAGCTTCAGCATCGAGCCCGGCGAGTGGGTCGCGCTGATGGGCCCCTCCGGCTCCGGCAAGACCACGCTCATCAATATTCTTGGTGGTCTCGACACGCTGACCTCCGGCCGCGTCATCGTCGATGATGTGGATCTCTCGAAGCTCAGCGAAAGCCAAATGGTTCGCTATCGCGCCGAAAAAATCGGCTTCGTCTTCCAGCAGTTCCATCTCGTCCCGTATCTCACCGCTCTGGAAAACGTCATGCTCGCGCAATACTTCCACAGCGTTACCGACGAGAAGCAAGCGGAAGAAGCCCTCCGCCGCGTGGGTCTCGGCGATCGCTTGACGCATCTCCCCGCCCAGCTTTCCGGCGGCGAGCAGCAGCGCGTGGCGATTGCCCGCGCGCTGATCAATCAGCCCAAGCTCATTCTCGCCGACGAGCCCACCGGCAATCTCGACGCAGCCAACGAGACCGTCGTCCTTGAAATCTTCCGCGAGCTGCACAGCTCGGGCCACACCATCCTGATGGTCACGCACGACCCGGACATCGCGCGCCAAGCCGACCGCCGCATCGAGCTCGCGCACGGCCGCCTCCACTTTGACACCGCCGTGCAGGGCCAGCATCCCGTCAATTGCCCGCTCGCCGTTTCGTCCGCCGATTGTTGCGCCGGCGTTTCCGCGGACGACGAAATCCGCTTCGATCATCTCCTCGAGCAAATCTGGATCTGCGGCGAGGAAGGGAAGCCCGCTCTGGTGGACGCCCTTCACGCCACCGGCCCCGCCGGACGCCTCCCCGTCGTTTCCGATGAACCCGCTACCAGGGTTCTTGGCCGCATGTCCGAGTTGCGTTTAGTGGAAATGCACAATGGCGATGTGCAGCTCACCCCCGTGGGCAGCCGCCGCGCCCGCGACGTCGTTCGCCGCCATCGCCTCGCCGAGCGCCTCTTCAAAGACACCTTCGCCATCGATGACACCGAGGCCCGCAATCAAGCCTGCAAGTTCGAGCACATCATCAGCCCCGAGCTCGACCACCGCATCTGCACTTTTCTCGGTCATCCAAAAACCTGTCCCCACGGCAATCCCATTCCTCCAGGCGACTGCTGCGACTCCCGCCCCAAACCGTAGTCGTTCGCCCAACCTCGCTTCTCTTTTCCCTTTTCCATTGTAGGGGCGCAGCACTGCTGCGCCCAGCGTGCCCGGACCTAAGCCATGAGGCACGGTCCAAGCCTTTTCCGGCCCACGGCGTTCACCTTCGTACCCGCAGCCTCTCCGTGAACTTTGTGCCCTCCGCGTCTCTGTGTCCTCTGTGTTAATTCTTTCTTCCTCTTCTCAGCGATCCTCAGCGCCCTCAGCGTCTCTGCGTTATCTTTTTCTTCTTCGCAGCCGTAAACTGTTAAAGGTGAAATCCTGAAATGCCCATTCCCATCGATCCGCGCAAAAAACCAGCCAGCGTGAAGGTTCACGTCACCAGCGGCGCCGGCGTCGACATCACCTGGGCCGACGGCCACGCCAGTCACTACGACTTTCCCTACCTCCGCGAAGAATGCCCCTGCGCCACCTGCAACGACGAACGCATCAAAAAGCAAGCCTCCTCCGCCGCGGGACCCGTCTCCTCCGCCGCGCTCCCGATGTTCAAGCCCAAACCGCGCGCGCAGTCCGCCACCGTCGTCGGCAACTACGCCATTCAAATCAGCTTCAACGACGGCCACGCCACCGGCATCTACAGCTACGACCACCTCCGCAATATCTGCCCCTGCCCCGAGTGTTTACCCAGGGCTGCGAAGGCTTCCTCCTGAAAAAGCTAGGCCGCTCCGCCGAGGCCCGCGCGGAGTTCGAGCGCGCAGCCGCCCTCGCGCGCAACACCCGCGAACGCAAGCTGCTGCTCGCTCGCGCGGACGCGTCCGCCCGCGAAGCGGCTTCCCCCGAGCCGCGGTAACGAACGCCGCGCGTCTCCAAGTGAAATAGGATCATTGCAGTTAAGGCTTGGGAGATTCAGACGACTTCACCGTTGACTATTGTAGCGATTGATACTCTCGCTTTGCCTGGCGCAGGATGGGGATATCTGGATCGGCATCCTTCCAGAGAGCCAAAAAGGCGTCGTATTCTTTGAGGGCGGCGGTGTTTTGGTGGGCCAGCCGATGGGCGCGCGCGATACCGAGGCGAGCCAGTGCGCCGAGCGGAAAATTGAGCACCATGCCGGGGTGGTCGATCAATTTTTGAAATTCTGCTGCGGCTTTGCTGCCTTCGCCGGCGGCCAGATAGGCTTGGCCGCGCGCGTACGCTGGAAAAAGCGTGCTGACGGCAAGTGCGTCGGGAGCCGCCCAATCAAGAGGCCCAACCACGTTCAGCGTATCGACGGCTTGTGAGGCCTTACCTTGGTGTATTTCCGTCTCAGCATGAATGAGGGGCAGCCAGTATTTCTGGATGAAAGTATTCGACGGATTTTCCTTGTCCAGTTGTTCGGCCAAAGAAATCGCTTTCAACGGTTCACCTGTGCGGGCCATTACCAGCGCGGCAAGCACAACGACATTCTGGTCATGCGACAGATCCAAGGCCCTGGAAATAAAATCTCGGGCCCGCGCGGAGTCTCCGATCTCGGCTTCACGAATGGCTGCTCGTGCAAAGCAGAGCCCCGCGGCTTCCTTTTGTCCTCCCGTTTGCATTTGGCTCGCAGCCGCCAGGGAAAGCTGGCGGGCTTTCTTAAAGTGTCCGGAGTAGGCCTCCGTGTCGGCCTGCTCGGACAGCAACGTGGATTGTGCTCCGGGTACTCCGGCCGAGAGAGAGAGCAGGCGGCTCATCTGCTCGGTGTCATGGAGAAGAAACGCTCTCCAATAGTTCACCTGAAGCAGATAGTCGGATTGCAGGCCGCGCTTGCCGGCTTCCTCCAGAACGCCTCCCGCTTCGTCGTTGCGGCCCAATGCCATCAAGCTGACGGCGAGATTGCCGGATGTTGTTTCGGACAGAGGACTCACTCGCAAGGAATCCCGATAGAGAGCAACGGCTCTATCGAAAAGTCCCAAACTGCCGTAAGTCGTCCCCAAGTCGTTGAGAGTTCTTGGTGCTTCCGGATAGGCCTGGCGCGTAGTTTCAAAGGCGGCGGTAGCTTTTTCGAGGTCCCCCGTTACGTAGGCGTGATACCAGGATTCGATCGACAGGCGTTCGAATTCGGTGGTCCGGGCCCGGAGTTCATATGCCTTGGTGGCGTACTTGCGAGCCAGTTCGATTTCGCCGCGGTTGCCGTAGATGGCCGCCAGCTGGCTATATGCCAAAGCAAAATTGGAATCCAGCTCGATGGCCCGTTCCAGTAGCGAGACCGCAGCGAAGTCACCGGACCTGTCCCATGCGGCGAGCGCCAATCCGTAGGCTTTCAAAGCCTCCAGCGACGACGTAGTAGCCTGTTCGAGAGAGGCGTCGTACTTCTGAATCGACGGAAGGGATTCTCCGAGTCGCGAGCGCAATTGAGACGTTGCTCTCCCAAGCGCGTCAATGACCTCCTCCTTTCGTCTTGCCTCCACTTGTTCGTGCGCGATCCGTTCACCGCTGTCGCACCGGATCGCGGTCAAGCCGATTAGGTAAGCGGTCCCCAGGCTGGAGATAAATCCTTGTACCGTGACCCTGCTGCCGCTGCGTTGACAGACTTCGATCGCTACGCTGCCCGTCATGGACTGATCACCCGAATGACCCATCTGTTTCAGAACTACCGCTGATTTCTCGTCCGATAAGATCTGAATCATCGGGGACTGCTCCAAGCCGACATTCAATCCTTGCTTCAGGGCATCGTCGAAGACACCCTCGCCAGTCGTATTCGCAAAATCGGCTAGCACGATGGTGTTTCTGGGAGTGATTTGAAAGCCCGGACGGCGGTGATACCAAAGGCCACCAACGGTTGCGCCCACCATGATTACAGCGGCGCCGAGCAGCGCGACCACCCGGAAGCCGGGCCGAGTTCCACTTGTTTGAATAGGCGTTTGCGTTCCGGCTGGGTCGACGCTAGGGGCCGGGTAGGCAGCATCTCCTTTTGGGGCAGCTACTTCCACGCCCTCTACCGGAGCGATAAAGCGATACCCCAGCCTCGGCACCGTTTCCACATAGCGCGGCTCCGTGGCCGAATCCCCCAGAACGCCGCGGAGTTCCTTGATCGAAGTGTTCAAACTCTGCTCGAAATCGACAAACGTGTCCGACGACCACAGTTTTTCGCGCAGTTCCTCCCGGGTGACTAGCTCTCCCGGCCGGTTGAGCAGTTCGTGGAGTACTTGAAAGGGCTGGGGGCGCAGTTTGAGCTTGATCCCGTGCTTGTACAGCTCTCGCGTCCGGGTGCGCAGCTCGAAGGGGCCGAACCGGAAGACTTTGGCAGGTTTGTCCATCGTTCCCCGGGGACGATCGGGTAATCTTGCCCTGCGTTTTCCTTCCTGTCCAACACAAAATCCGTATTCTCAACAGCTTGGGCCTTCAGCTCGGTTTCAGTCAGGCTTCAGGCTCCCCCCATTGACCGATTCCGCGAAGCGTGCGATTCCCAGTTCTGCACAGCGAGTTGTCCAGTTGGTGCCGCCGCGGGGTGGCAATTTGCGGAATGGCGACTCGCTGTACCTTGGAAAGGTACAAATTTATGCGAAGTAAAACTGGCAATTCCGTTGTCTACGATCGAAGAGTGAGTAATGCTGCGCCTGAGAAAGAGGTTCGACGTGTGTCGCGATCTCTCTTCCTAGGCTTGATTACTGCTCTTCTTCTGTTGGTTGCGAGCGTAGTGACGATCGGCCAAAGCTCCAATCAATCCGTCCCCGTCTTCCAATCCTTCTCCGACCCACAAGGCAATTTCGCCAACCTCAATCTTGGTGGTCCCACGGATATGTCTAAGAATGCTTTTTTCCAGGACTTGGGCACGAATGGCCGTCGCTGCGTGACCTGTCATCAGGCCAACGACGCTTGGTCCGTGACGCCAGCCCATATTCGCTCTCGCTTTAACGCCACCCGCGGCACGGATCCCATCTTTCGGCCCAACGATGGCTCCGGCTGCTCGACGCAGGACGTGTCAACCGAGGATGCCCGGCGAGAAGCCTATAGCCTCCTCTTGAGCAAAGGACTAATCCGCATCGAGCAGCAGATGCCCCCGAAACCGGAATTTACCGTCTTGAATAACGACAACCCCTATGGTTGCACCAGCACCAGTGCTATCTCAGCCTACCGGCGGCCGCTTCCTGCCACCAATCTGCTCTTTCTGAGCACCGTCATGTGGGACGGCCGCGAAACTCTCAAAGACGCCAGCGGCAATTTCCAGCCAGTTTCTTTCGATTTGGCGCATCAGGCGGTCGATGCCACTACCGGCCACGCCCAAGGCCAGGTGCCAACGCCCGTACAAGTCCAGCAGATTGTCGACTTCGAAACCAAAATTTTTACGGCACAGACTCGCGACCATCGCGCCGGCGAGTTAGATGATGACGGCGCCAAGGGCGGTCCTTTCCATCTCTCCAAGCAGGATTTCTTCATCGGCATTAACGACCCCCTCGGCTTGAACCCCACCGGTGCGCCGTTCACATCTCAAATCTTCGACATCTATCGCAAGTGGCGGCGCATCGACGATCGCGACTACGACGAGCACACCGCTGCGCGCAGAGCCATCGCCCGCGGGGAGCATCTGTTTAACACCCTTCCTATTCCCATCACGGGCGTCGCCGGTCTCAACGACGTCTTGCACGTGGACACCATCAACGGGTTCTGCGGTACCTGCCATGATTCGCCAAACGTGGGCGACCATTCCGTGCCTGCTCCTCTCAACATTGGCCTTGCTGACGCCTCGCGCCGCACCCCCGATCTTCCTCTTGTCAGCGTCATGTGCAATGCCACTGGACAGATCGTTCAAGTGAGCGACCTGGGCCGAGCGATGGTTACAGGTAAGTGTGCCGACATCGGCAAATTCAAGGGTCCGATTCTTCGCGGTCTCGCCGGCCGCGCGCCCTATTTTCATAACGGCTCGGCAGCGACGTTGCTGGACGCCGTCAATTTCTACGACACACGGTTCCAGTTGCACCTTTCCGACGGAGATAAGGATGACCTCGTGGCGTTCTTGAATACGCTCTAGGAGAATCCCTGAGAAAGCGTTCCGGAATTGGTTCGCAACCAGACACGCTGAAACGGATCACTTGTCGCAAATACGCGCGGCCTCCGCCCGAGTGACGGCACAGCTGGAAGCCATCCACGTAGCCGCAAAACACCGATCGGAAACGCCCCGATTACCAAAACGCCGCTCTGCTAGACTTCGCGTCCAAAAAATGCGAGCTCTTGAGTCTCAGGTCGGCAACTACACCCTCCAGACCAGCTTCAATGATGGCCACGTCACCCGCTTCTACAGCTACGACCACCTCCGCAATATCTGCCCCTGCGCCGAGTGTTTACCCAGAGCGGCGAAGGCTTCCTCCTGAACGCAGCGAAGGGCTCCAAGACCTTCCGCGCGACCAGCAGCGCAACTCGCGGCGGAAGGATGGCTCCCGAGGTCGCTGCTCGCTTCCGCGGTTACCCCCGTGCACCGTCCGGGTGCGGCGCCCAGCTAAAGCAATCCAAGATGGTCGGGATACTTAGCCTGCAAAGAGCTCACCAAAAGTTCAAACTCGGGAAGACCCCGCAGATTCTGGACACAAGGGTCTTTCAGAAAAAGCGGCCAGCATGCAAACCCGGCGCTGACGCTCCGTTCCAGCCATTCAAAGGCCGCTTCGCGCCGCTCCAGCACTGCAAGAATGCAAGCGATCTGATAGTAGGTATGGTGAGCGTGTCCAAAAGATTTTGGGCTCGCACAAGCCTGGCCCAGGCACTTGAGTGCCAATTCGACTTTGCCCGTCAAAGCGTAAAAGACGCCTTGCAGGCTGACGATGAGCGGTTCTTCGGGCAAGAGGTGCATCGCTTCGTTCAACAGAACCTTCGCCTCTTTCCAATCCCCGGTCATCATGGCCGGCTGCGGAGCAAAATAGACGGGATACTTGTTGCCTGGGTTCTCGGTCCGCCACGCTTGAATCTCTTCGCGCGCCAGTTCGTATTCCCGGCTCCAGATATGGACCTGGACGATGCTGTGACTGATCGCCTTTTTCGGATGGAAAGGCCGTCCTCTTTCGTACATTTCACGAGCGTGATCGAGCAGCCCGATGTGTGCCAGGATCGTGCCGAGACGATTGTAAGCGTGCGGCAGGTTGCTCTGCAGGGCCAGCGCCCGCCGGAGTTCGGCAATCGCTTCAAGATGTTGGAAGTTTTTTGACGGCCCCCACAGCAGCAGAGCGTTGGCCACGTGTCCTTCGGGCAAATCCGGATCTAATTCAAGCGCGCGTCGGCAGTGAAACTCCGCTTTCTCCAGCCACATCCTGGCGGGGTCGAACTCGAAGTGGCGAGTCGCACACACAAAGGAAAGTGTGGCGTGGGCCAGGGAAAAGGCCGGATCTCGAGTAACCGCATTGCTCAGGTGCTGGGTCGCTTCGTCCAGCAGCGTAGAATCGCCGGAGGAACCAAGCCGGTAGCCCTGCATGAACTCCGCATAAGCGAGCGGGTCTTTGCTATACCGCGCGCGGTGTTGCACCGCCATGGGACGCAGCGGCCGGTTCAATGCGCCCGCGATTTGCTTCGCGATCTCATCCTCAAGATCGAACAGGCGGTTCACGTCGAGATCACGTTTTCGCGTGAAGCAAGCGCCCTGCAAATGCGTGTCAAACACTTCCACGGAAAGACGCGCTTGCCCTTTCGACACTCGAATCGCGCCATGCACCACAAAACGCACACCCAAGCTTGCAGCGATGTCCGCAGCCGTCGCCTCCGCCGGCACGTTCAGCACCGCCGAAATCGGCAGAACATCCACACCTTGCAGATTTCCAAGACGGGAGACCAGTCCGTCGGCAAACCCAAGGCACAGCCCACGGTCATCCGTGGCATTCCCGGCCAGAAAAAGTGGCAGCACGGCGAGCGACGATCGCTCGCTCCAGCTAGCCCCATGCTCCAGGCTGACACCCGGCACCGCACTTGGTCTGAAATCGGAGTGCGCATATCGGGCATCAATCACGTGCACCGGGCCGATGAATCGATACCCTTTTCCGACCACGGTCTCCAGGAAGCGCGGTTTCGTCGCGTCGTCGCCCAGAGCTGTCCGGATTTTTCTCACGACGTTGTTGATGTTCGGTCCGGTATCGATAAACAGGTCCGAGCGCCAAAGTTTCGTGACGATGTCCTTGCGAGAAACGAGCTGGTCTCGTCGGCCAACCAGGAAAATCAGCAGTTCCATGGGCATCTTCTCGAGCTTCACCCGTCGTCCAAGGCGGCGAAGTTCGTAGCGCCCGAGGTCTAGCTCAATTTCGCCGGCTGCCGTCTTTGTTCTCCACATGAAGCTCTCGCGTGGCATTATCCTCTAGCTTTCAGCAAGTTGCGACGATATACGAAAGATATAGAAACTTTACCTACTCTCGATTGAAACTGCTCTGCGCTCAAGAGATCATTCTCACCGGTCAATAGCAGACCACGGAGGCAGAACAATGAAACGGAAATTGTACCTTGGGCTCGCGCTGGCGGGCTTGCTGTGCTGGTCGGGCCGGCTCCTCACCATGGCCGCACACGCCGGCTCTTCTGAAAAAAACGCCTTCACCCCCGATGCCATTCCCTACGGTCCGGCACCGGCATTCGTGCCCGCAGGCGCGCAACTCGCCGTGCTCGAAGGCAACCCCGCTGCCACGACGGGGGACTACACAGTGCGTTTGAAGATGCCTGACGGATACCGGATCGCGCCGCACTGGCATCCTCATCGTGAAAACGTCACCATAATTTCTGGGACCCTCAAAGTCGGTATGGGAGACACCTTTGACGAGACCAAGATGGCAGCCTTCCCCGGCGGCAGCTTTGCCTATCTCGACCCCGAGATGCACCACTACGTGATGGCCAGTGGAGAAGTCGTGGTCCAGATCCACGGCGTATCCCCCGTGCTGTTCAACTACATCAATCCTGACGACGATCCCAGCCGGAAGAGATAGCCACCCCGGCGCGTGGTGTTACGGTTCCGCCCGAGTGACGCAGCACTCGGACGCCACCCACGTAGCCGCACAACGCGCCGATCGAAAACGCCCCACTGCCAAATGGCCGATCTGCTAGACTTCGCGTCCAAAAAATGCGAGCATTTTAGTCTGCAGGTCAACACTAACCCATAAATGAACAGCACTCCCAGTAGCCCTGCTGCCGCAGGCAGCCGCGGCAACGGCATCCCGCGCGTCATCGTAGCCACCACCGCCCTCCTGACCTTCATCTCTTTCTGGCGCGCGGCGGCAATCGTTCTGAACGATTTGGCTTCCTCTGCCTACTATGCCGGCGGCGAAGCGGAAGGCTACATCGGCAAAACCGCGCCGTGGTTCATCCTCGCAATCATGCTGTTTTCCTACGCGGTCCGCGCGGTCTACGTGGAAAGCTGCAGCATGTTCGTCCGCGGCGGCGTCTACCGCGCGGTGAAGCAGTCCCTCGGCGGAACGCTGGCGAAGTTCAGCGTTTCCGCGCTGATGTTTGACTACATCCTGACCGGGCCCATCAGCGGCGTGGCTGCCGGTCAATACTTGGGTGGTTTGCTGAGCGATCTTTTCCAACGGGCCCACTTGAGCGGAGCGTTTTCCCCGGCATCGATCGCCCGCATCGCCACGGCATTTGCCATTGTGGTCACCCTTTATTTCTGGTGGGAAAATACCAAGGGCATTCCGGAATCCAGCGAAAAAGCACTGCACATCATGAAGTTGGTTACCGTGATGGTGGTGATTTTGATCACCTGGTGCGTCTACACCGTAGTTGTGCGTCATTCGGCTTTGCCGCCGCTACCGCATCCAAGGAATCTTCACCTGACAACGAGCGCGCTTGGCTGGCTCGCTCATAGCAGCTTGCCGCGCATGTTCGGCATCATCGCCATCTTCATCGCCCTCGGCCATTCCGTCCTGGCCATGAGCGGCGAGGAATCTCTGGCGCAGGTCTATCGCGAAATCGAGAGTCCCAAGCTGCCCAACCTCAAAAAGGCTGGCCTGGTAATTTTCGTCTATAGCTTGGTGTTCACCTCGCTGGTCTCGTTCTTCGCGGTGATGATCATCCCCGATGATATCCGGCAGGGCTTCCTTCAGAATTTGATCGGCGGTCTGGCGATGAATTTGGCAGGCCCGATCTACATACGGCTGATCTTCCATGCTTTTGTCGTGGTGGTCGGGACTCTCATTCTCGCTGGAGCGGTTAACACCGCCATCGTCGGCTCCAACGGCGTGCTGAATCGCGTTTCGGAAGACGGCGTGCTCAGTACCTGGTTCCGCCAACCGCATCCGCGTTTTGGAACCAGCTACCGCATCATCAACATCGTGGTCGGGTTGCAGATCGTCACCATTTTCATCAGCCGCGGCGATGTGACCTTCCTCGCGAATCTCTACGCCTTTGGCGTCATCTGGAGTTTCGCCATGAACGGTCTGGCCGTGCTGGTGCTCCGCTACACCAGCCCGGGTCACCGGGATTTCCAGGTGCCGTTCAATTTGCATATACGCGGCGTACAAATTCCCGTGGGTCTGGGTCTCATCACACTCATGCTGTTCTTGATCGCCGTCGTGAACCTCTTCACCAAACCTATCGCCACCATGGCCGGTGGCACCTTTTCCATTCTTCTTTACATCGTCTTCACCGTATCGGAGCACCGCGCCAAAAATCGTGGCGACGCCCACGTGGAAATGGATCAGTTCAACCTCGAATTGCAAGAAGAGCTGAGTCCCGAGGCGGTGGGCGCGCGTCCCGGCAATATTCTTGTGCCGGTCAGCAACCACTTCAATCTTTATCATCTCGGGAATGTTTTGGATCGCATCAAACCCGGGCGTCGCGATGTCGTCGTCCTGCATGTGCGCTTGCTGCGGCGTTCCGCGTCCGGCGAAAACGAACTGGAAGCCGATCAACTTTTCGGCAGCATCGAACAGCATCTGTTTTCGCAGGCGCTGTCCATGGCCGAGAAACGCGGCAAATCGATTCGCCTCGCGGTAGTGGCGGCCAACGATCTGTGGGACGGCATCTTGCGCGCTGCCACGGCGCTGCAATCCAGCACCATCGTCACCGGACGTTCGGCGAAGGATGCCACGGAAGAGCAGGCCCGGCAGATCGGCGAGGCCTGGGAAAAACTCGGCGATCAGAAGCCGCAGTTTAACCTAGAAGTCCATTTGCCCAACGGCGACAAAATCTACAAGGTCCTCGGCCCGCACGCGCCAAACTTGACTGCCAACGAGGTCCATCTTTTGCATCGCCTGTGGCTGCGCTTCAGCGACGTGCTGGCGCGCGAGGAGTTGCACCATCACGACGTGGTGCACTTCGCGCTGGAAGAAGTGCAAAAAGAAATCGACGAGGGACAAGAAGACGCGGTCGTGGGCCGCCTGCGGGCACATCTCGAAGCCAACCAGAGCAAGCGCAAGCCCAAGTCTTAGTATCCGCGCATCTATCTTTCTACCTGCAATGTTTCCAACTTTTCCCGGGCGAGCTTAAGCGGCAAGCTGCGTGGTGCAGTGGCCGCAGCGCTTTGCTTGGATGGGAATGGTCATCGCGCACTGCGGACAGTCTTTGGTCGCTGGCGCAGCAGGCGCGGCTGGCTTCTTGATCCAGTGATTCACCAACCGCACAACGATGAACACGCAGAACGCCACAATCAGAAAATTAATTACCGTGTTCAGAAACAGGCCGTAGTTCAGCGTGGCCGCGCCCGCCGCTTTGGCCGCAGCTAGGTTGTCGTACGACTTGTCGCCCAGATTGATATATAGGTCGGAAAAATTAACGTGGTTCAAAACGCGTCCAATCGGCGGCATCAGGACATCTTCCACCAGCGACGATACGATCTTGCCGAAGGCCGCGCCAATAATCACGCCGACCGCGAGGTCCAACACGTTGCCACGCGTCACGAATTCTTTGAATTCTTTCAGCATCAGCCTCTCCTTTAGCGCTTCGATCTGGGCTAGGCGGCCGCCCCGGCGCGGTGATTTGCGGCGGGAAGGGTCGTCCTTGCGCGGATTATATCCGACGCGCGGCGGGAATCCAGAGGGGAACCCCGCGGCCGAAAAAACACGACCCTGCTCAATGCCTGTTCAACGCGGACGCAAAACCAGAAACGATCCGATCAGTCCGCGCAGAATCAGGAGAAGGCCGGCGACGGCGAACAAGCGTCCCACCCAGAGGAACGGGACACGCGAAATGGCCAGCATCACGACGCCGAGAAGCGTGAGCGAAAGACCGCGGGTCCGGTGCTCCCAGCGCGACCACCACTGGCCGGGCTTATAGAGCGCGCGCAAACCCCACACGATCAACGCGGCGCTTAGGATCAGCCACGGAAGCTTGCGGCGGTCGAAAAAGATTTGCCTGGTTACGCCCAGCCACACGATGAGCGCACCGAGCAGCACAAAAATCATCTCGATGACGACGCGCAGCAGGCGCTCAGGCTTGAGCATTGCCGTTCACCAAGCCGGGGCCGAAGCTGAGCGCCGTAGCGGGCCGCTTCGGAGAGAGAGGCGATCGTTTGGTTCTACGAGCGTTTGTTTTTAGCTTCCGCATCATCTAAACCCCGCCCTCTGAAGAGGGCGGCTACGCCGCGCCGCGCTCGATGCGCACCTTTTGCAGCGTCACCGGAGTGCGCGGGCGGTCGCTGGAATCGCGCGGCAGCTTGGAAATTTTGTCCGCGACGTCTTGTCCTTCGACGACCTCGCCGAAAATGGTGTGCTTATTGTCCAGCCACGGAGTCGCGGCCACGGTGATAAAAAATTGGCTGCCGTTAGTGCCTGGACCGGAGTTGGCCATAGACAGTTTGCCGGCCTTGGAATGTTTCAGCGTTGGGTGAAACTCGTCGGGGAAGGTGTACCCCGGACCGCCGCGGCCGTCGCCGCGCGGGCAGCCGCCCTGAATCATGAAGTCGGGAATCACGCGGTGAAAGTTCAGGCCGTCGAAGTAGTTTTTCTTGGTCTGCGTTCCCGTTTTTTCATCTTTGAATTCTTTGGTGCCTTCGGCCAGGCCGATGAAATTCTCGACGGTCTTGGGCGCTTCTTTTTCGAGCAGGCGGATGACGATGTTGCCCTGCGACGTTTCAAAAACAGCGTAGGTTCCTGCGGGTCGCGTCATGAAATCTCCTCAGTGGGATGCAATTTATCCTACACGAGGCTCGATGGGCACGCCAGTTTCCGGAGCGGAGACGGCTGCTTCGAGCGAGGCTTGGCCGCCGGGAGCGCCAGAAGCTGCGGGCAGAGGATCGGGAAGAGGATCGACGACATCGCGAACAATGTTCTCGTATCCCGCGCAGCCGAGGGAGAGCTCGGCTTCGTACTTAACGCCATCGAGGGTTTGCAAGAGCAATTGCGAGATGTAAGCGAGGGCCACGGCGTCGCGGGCTTGGAGGCGACCTTGGGCGAGCAAATTGAAGGCCCTGCCGAGCGCCTGATTCACGTCCGTGGAGGTCTGGAACGTGCCGTAGCGGGTGAGAAACTTGCCGTGGCGGAGGTCGGCGTCCCGCACTTCGCGCTCGGCTTGAGCGTGAAGGTAGCAGAAAGCCGGGTGGGTATCGATGCGGGGAGTGCGGCAGCGGCGGCCGGATTCGTCATGATGCCGGCAGCGAGATGAATCTTGAACAGGTTTTGACATGGTTTTCCTCACGAAGAAGATGTAATGAAGCAACGACAAGAAAGCCGGAAGAAGCAAAGAGGTAATGAAGTAACGAGGTAACGAAACGGAGGGCCCGCGCTCGGGCTTGCGGGCCTGGATGGGCTCCCACCCTTTTTTGTAAGAGTGTGATTCTGTGGGACTTTAAGTCCAATGATTTTGTAAGAGTGAGCTTTAAAGGACTTACGAGCGCATTTTTCGTAAGAGTGAGCTCTAAAGGACTTAGCAAAATGGCGCTTGATTCCAGGGGACTTACAGGCCGAAAATCGGCGCGAGAAAGCACCCCTCTCGTAAGAGTGAGCTTTAAAGGACTTAGCGAATGTGTGATTGATTCTAAAGGAGTTGCCCGTAGAGAATTGTGGTAAGGGGCTGAAATCTCGCAAGAGTGTGAAAAGGCGGGAGTTACGAATTGCGGCCCAGAAAGGGGAGGACGCCGAGCGGGGTGGGCGATCGAACGACGCTCGCGGGGAGCATTCATAGGACCGTCGTAGCACAAAGTGTTAGCGATGTCAACAGCTATTATTTAATAGTACTATATTCGAATACAATGATAGTGCTCGTGGCGGATGTTGTTGAGAAGAAGTGAGTTGGCACAGGGGCGTTCGAAAGATGGGGCGTTTTTCGTCAAAGCGGGTATCTAAAGTGACCTTCGATGATCAGAGTCGCTCAATAGTTAGTCGATCAATTTCACCGGCAAAGTACTTCTGTAAGGCGTCTTTGAAAACTTGATCTTCGGGCGTGGTGCCCGCCAGCGCAAACAACGTCATCGAAGATCGAAACTTCAGATGGTCTGTGTATCCGAAAATCTGTTTGATCGAACGGCCCTCTATAAGAGTCACAAGCTGACTGCACTGCCTTAGCCGCGGCCCGAGAACTGGGTGTTTTAAGTAACCCTCGGCTTCCTGTTGCGAAGAGATTGCGAACCTCGTCGCCATACCGCTGTACCCTAGGCCTGTAATTTGAGGGAAAATAAACCACATCCAATGGGTTTGTTTCTGGCCCTCGCGCAATTCAGAGCATACCCGCTCGAACACTGGATTTTGGGCGTCCACAAAGCGTTGTAGATTGTAAGGGTCATTCACGCTCGTCATCTATCCCTCTTTGTTGCATAGCGACAGAGCAAGATCATCGGTCCGCGTTGATCAATCCCGCGATCCGATTAGCGCCAGCGCCCGGCGAACGACGACTCGGTCGACCTGCGCAGGGCCGTCAGCGTCTCGCTTAAACACAATAATGGCACTCTCCTCAAGCGCTGGCTCTCTTGTCCGTAATGGGCGGCTTCCGCAATTGCCAAAAGAAGTCCCACGAACGCAAGCGGCGGGTCAATTCGGCCCGTGACCGGCTCCTAAGATGCATTGCGACCTCGTTGAGACGCGCATCAGCCATTCTCGCTACCAGTTCGCGCATTCCATCAAACAAATAGGAGATCCGAGCGGCAAGGCCCTGGCCCGCGCGTTGCGTTGTGGTAGATACAAGGGCAACTGGCACTGAGCGAGCCAGCGGTTTGAGCAGCAGTACTGGCAACCCCTGACTGCCTATGAGAGTCTGATGGTAAGGAGTGCTCGTCATGGAAGCTAGAATGTCGGCCTTCTCTCAGATGCTGCTGGATTCGCCAAGAAATTGCTGGCTCGCCCTGACCGAAGATAAGACCAAAATCGTCGCAAGTGGTTCGACACCTGAAGAAGCGGAAGCGAATGCAAAAAGAGACGGTGTAGACGATCCTCTTCTGATCTGGTCACCCGAACAGTGGACACCGCGAGTTTTCTGACTCCGGTGATAAAACAATATCATCGCCTTCCTCTAACCCCGCCATATCTTGCCTTCAAGGGCGAGACAGAGGAATGGGTTCCCATGCTGTTTGTGCGTATCGCCAGGAAACATGCGAAACCAAGCGTTCGCTCTAGCGCAGTTCTTGATACTGGTTCGGCATTTTGCCTCTTCCGGTCAGATATCGCGCATAGTATCGGGATCGACGTATCCACGGGGATAAAGCAGCCTATTGGTGGTGTCGTTCCCGGAGCCAGTACGGAAGCCTACTTCCAGCGGGTCAATTTACACATTGAGGCAAACTGGATTGTAGAGGTCAATGCCGGGTTCATCGACCATTTTCAATGGGGAGCTTTGCTCCGAAGAAGGGGATTTTTTGATCGCTTTGTTGTGAAGTTCGACCACTCCACCAATCCCCCAGTTTTTGAAATAGATCCAATACCTTCCATTAACTAAGGCCTGAATACCGCAAAAAGTAAAAATGTGGCGATGCAAAGAGGAAGAGAAAAACAAAGGCGGGTGAGCGTCAGCCTTGTTTTTTCGCGGAGAAGCGGAGGCGGACGTAGTCGGCGGTCCACTGGCCTTCGGCGTCGCAGAGGTGGGGACGCAGGGCTTCTTGCACTTCCGCGAGGTAGGCGGGGCGGTCGGCGGGGGGCAAGGGGGCGGTGAAGCTTTCGGCAAAGATTTCGAGCCAGGCGGTCACGTCGCCGGGGAGCGGAGTGGGGCGGGGGATCAGCGCGATGTAGTTCACGGCGAAACCGCCGTTCGTTAGCCGCTGCGAATAGTCTTCGACGGTGGGGAAAAACCAGGGGATAGCGGCTTCGCCGTTGATGTTGCGGCGGTTGAGGGCTTCGACCAGGGCTTTTTTTATTTTGGCAACGCAGCCGTGGCCGCCGAATTCCGCGACGAAGCGTCCGTAGGGGCGGAGCGCGCGACGCACTCCCGCGATGACCTTGTCAGGATTGCGCATCCAGTGCAGAGCGGCGTTGCTGAAGACCGCGTCGAATTCACTGTCGAAGCCGAGATGTTCTCCGTCCATTACACGGGCGTCCACGCCGAGGTTTTGCGCGGCCTCGACTTGCGGGGCGCTGGCGTCCACGCCGATGACGTCGCATCCCATGGCGGCGAGTTTCGCGGTCAGCACGCCGTCGCCACATCCGAGGTCCAGGATGCGCTCACCTGCGCGTGGGGCCAGCAATTCGACCACGGGCGCGCCGAGGTCGGCGACGAAGCGGGCGTTGCGGGCGTAACGTTCGGGATCCCAAGTTTGCGAATGAGTTTGTGGATGGGCCATGGAAGCAGTGTAGGCGAGAGCGATGTCTACCAGCCTTTTTGTTTGCGGAGTTCGGTGATGTGGGCGGTATGGTGTTTGCCGTGCCACTCGTAGACGAAGAGCAGCCAATCGACGGTGCGCTCGCCATGATCTGGGTGGATGAGGGGCCGGGCAAAGTGTTCGGGTTTCAACGAGCGCCACAGGCGGTCCCAGCGATCGTGCAGGGAATCTAGAAGCGTTTGTGAAACCGCGAGCGGCGCGGACTTTGCGTCGACGAGTTCGGCCCAGCGAGCCTCTTCGTAGGGCCGGATCGTGGGCTTGTCTTCGGTGAGAGCCAGGCGCAAACGGATGTACGCGTTCATGTGGCTGTCCGGGACGTGATGCACGACTTGCCGCACGGTCCATCCGCCATCGCGGTACGGCGTATCGAGCTGCGCGTCGCTCAGGCCTTTTACGGCGGCGCGCAATTTTGCGGGGGTGGCGGCGATTTCGTCGATGGCTTGCTGGCGGCGCGGGGGCGTCATTCCGTTGGGCATCTCAAATTTTCCGATGGGGTAGCGCGGGTCCACGTTTTTGTTTCTCCTCATGCGGCGGCGTGCAAGATAGTTACGCGATTATGGCCGCGGCACTCCGCAAGGGTAACGCAGCTTAGGTGGAATTGCTGCTCCAATTTGGACGTTTCGCGTTCGGGAAATGGCGAACGCGAGGATGCTACAATGACGGGCTTGGCTGTACCGGCGGCACGCGGCCGCGAATCAAATATTCGGGAGCACTCGAATGCATGAAGTTGTGATTATCGGAAGCGGCTGCGCTGGTCTTACCGCCGCGATTTACGCCGCGAGGGCGAATCTGAAGCCGTTGGTGATCGAGGGCCACGAGCCGGGCGGCCAGCTTTCGCTGACCACGCACGTGGAAAATTTCCCTGGCTTTCCGGACGGCATCATGGGACCGGAATTGATCGAAAACATGCGCAAGCAGGCGCAGAAATTTGGAACGGAGTTCAAGGCCGGAGTGGTGACGGAAGTGGACGTTCGCCAGCGGCCGTTCCGGATTGTGGCAGGCAAAGATAGTTATGAAGCGAAGGCGCTGATTGTGGCCGCGGGCGCATCGGCGCGATTGCTGGGCTTGGCGAACGAGAAAGAGCTGATCGGCCACGGGGTGTCCACGTGCGCGACCTGCGACGGTTATTTTTTCCGCGGCAAGCCCATCGCGGTGGTTGGCGGCGGGGATTCGGCGATGGAAGAAGCGAACTTTTTGTCGCGGTACGCCAGCAAGGTGTATCTGATTCACCGGCGGAGCGACTTTCGCGCGTCGAAGATCATGATCGACCGCGCGAAGGCCAATGAAAAGATCGAGTTCGTCACGCCGGCCGTGGTGGAAGAGATTCTTGCGCCGAAAGGATTGGTGGAAGGCGTGCGGGTGCGCAATACGGAAGGCAGCCGACGAAGCGAGATTGCCCTGGACGGGGTGTTCGTGACCATCGGGCACGATCCCAATACGACGGTGTTCAAAGGCAAACTCGAAATGGATGCGAACGGCTACCTCATTGCGAAGCACGGCAGCCTGACGCAGGTTCCCGGCGTTTTTGTTGCCGGCGACGTGCAGGATCATCGCTACCGCCAGGCGGTGACCGCGGCGGGTTCCGGGTGCATGGCGGCAATGGACGCGGAAAAGTTCCTGGAAGAACACAATCACTCGTAGGCGCCTAGTCGCAAACCTCGCGCACAGTCATAATCAAGTGGCATGCTCCGCTCGACTCTGCTCAAGCTCGCGGAAAGCCCCGGATTCGCTCACTGGGTTACTTCCAATGGGCCTACACGCCGGATGGCGCGGCGCTTCGTCGCGGGCGAAACGCTGGACGAAGCCATCGAGGCCGCGCGACATTGCAACGATCTCGGGATGCTCGCGAGTCTCGATTATCTTGGCGAAAATG
>JBGOVR010000106.1:0-16941 GCA_041478205.1 Candidatus Acidiferrum sp. | reverse complement strand
TACCTGCCCGAAAACTTCCACGCGTCGCAACTCCCTGGTGCTCATGGCGGTCCTCTTCACGGCACCCTCCTAACGGAAGGTGCAGTCTAGGGGACATTTTTATCGAGGTCCGAAGGGGACATTATCAAAGAGGTTCAACAGCATATTTTGAATCGGGATGACGAATTTTATTGTTCGTCTCAAGGTCGCGGAACAACTCGCTGCGGGCAAGTGCACGTACAACGCGCTATCTCATAGTAAATAAGGACACTTCGTCCGCCCGGCCGCGTGAGCCGCGAATTAGCGCCAGTGCAGCAGGGCATCTCCTACCGGGCCGATGTCCAGAGACAATTGGCGTTCCGCTTTAGAGCAATCGAGAATGGTGTTGGCCTGATACAGCTCTTGCACGGGCATGCGGTATGGCGGATCGGCGACGCTCAGCTGCAGGAAGATCGGACCCGCTTTCGCATTCTCCAGCGTCGTCACCCCGTCTTTAGTCCACAAAGACTGGCTTTCGCCATTCACGATGATGTCGTACGCTCGCGACGTTGCCTTCTTCGCAACGTACGCTACCTTGACGGTGATGGCGCACGCGCCGCCCTTTACCGCGGTTACGCCTTCACCTTTCGCGATCTGCACCTGAGACAACATCTGCGAATGGATGCCATCCGCCATTCCTAATGCCGCTCTTCCCAACGGCTGCTTCTCAAACGGCCGGCTCCCGTTCGTCCGGGCCATGGCGGAGTAAAGATTTCGACTATTCCGCACCGTGTTGTTCGTCGAACTGCCGTAATCCAGGCCGCCCTTCGCGGCGTCGAGTAGCGCATCGTTGTGGCTCACCTTCGCGCTGTAATTGGACGGCGTCATTTCCTTCAACGTCTGCACGTCCATGAGCTTGGCTTCCACGTGCAGGATGAAATCGCCTTTTTGCGGCTTGTCCGTCTGCTGCAGCGTGGTCACCAGCACCGTGTCCACGCCAGCCGCCTGCGCGTACTCCGGCAGCGATTCCGGAATCAAAGGGCTGTAGAGCCCGCCGGGATTCAGAAGCACCACTTCAAACGGCGCGCCTTCCAACTTTTCGTAAATCATCGCCGTCAGATTCTGCGCAAACTGTTGTCCGAAAGAATCTCCCGAAATGTCAAAAACAGGCATGATGCCGACAATTCTCTTCCCGCCGGTGGTCTGCGCCTCTGTCCGGCCGCAGCAGACAAACAACGAGCAAGCAAGGAAGATGCGTGCAAATCTCATCTCAAATCCCTCCAAAAATACTCAGGAGGTGCGCAGTCGCTGCGCACCTCCCGGATGCTGACGAGCCCTAGTGCGGCGCTGGAGCCGCGGTGGTTTTCTTCACGGGAGGTTTCGCGGCCCTCGCTGCATCCGGAGCGGCTGCTCCCCTACTGCCCTCGGCATTCCCGGTCGCCCGGGTTACGACTTCCGCCGCGCTGGACGCGGGCGTGGTCGACACCTGCGTCACGTTCAGAGATTCGACGTTTTTCGTACTCACGACTCCTGCAGGCGGCATGTACCAGTTCTTGTCTCCGATCAGCAGGAAGTAGTCGTAGATGATGTACATGTTGGAAGGCAACTGACCGGTGTGTTGCCTCTGGTACAGCGCCACGTAGGTTTTCAGTTCCTTCTTGATCTGCTCCTGGAGGCTGGGATCGTTTTGCGCGATTTGGAAGAGCGCCTCCTCCAGATGCGGCTCGGGATAAGCTCCGCGCTCGGAGTCGTTTTGAATGGCCTGCAGGAATTCACCCATGGCCGCCTGCTTGTCCTCCTGCGTGCGGCCCGTCATGATCATCACTTGTCCAAGATAGTAGTGCGCGCGTGGGTCGTTGGAGCGCAACTTGACGGCATCCTCGAGGTTGTCCCGCGCCGCGGCGTACAGATCGTAATCGAGCGCAATTACACCGTTATCGCGCTTGAGGGCCGCCATCAGCAACTGGAACTCCGGGCCGGAACTTACCAGCCCCTTCTTCATTTTGGCCTCGAGGTCGGCCTTGTAAGCCGTGGTGATGAGCTTGGTAATTTGCGCCTGACGTTCCCGCGTCCGTTCGGGTTTCCCAATGAAACCTAAACCCACACGACTGTCGCGTCCCACCAGATTGTCCAACCGCGCGTACATTCGCGGAATCTCCCGCGCATCATAGTTTTGGTCCAGCATGAACTTGAGCCCGGCTTCGTCCGCTTCATCTTCATAGATGGTAGACCATTGGGTGGGCTGGAACTTGTTCCGGAACAACAGCCCCCCGGCTATTCCCCCTGCGGCGCCGATGCCGCCTCCGATCAGCGCTCCTGAGAATCCTCCGATGGCTCCGCCAGCCGCTGCGCCGCCAATCGCCGACACCGCACCAAAAATCGCGCGCTTCTTGCCGACGTCCGCCTCTTTTTGCTTGTCGAATTCTTCCTCGAGGATTTCGTTCTTGATCGTGTTGTAGGTATG
The DNA here is from genome assembly GCA_041478205.1 of Candidatus Acidiferrum sp. GTDB lineage: Bacteria > Acidobacteriota > Terriglobia > Acidiferrales > UBA7541 > Acidiferrum. The sequence continues at coordinate 14,519 of JBGOVR010000106.1, read as the reverse complement.
CCTGCGCTCCACGTGCGCTATTTCGTGGCCCAGCACGTACGCCAGTTGGGCTTCGCTGTCGAGCATGGCTACCAGCCCCGTCGAAATGTAGATCGTTCCCGTCGATAGCGCTTCCGCTCGCGGAACGGGATCCAGCAGCAACCGGAACGAGTACAAGTTCGGCGAGCCCTGCGGAACGATCTTTTGCCCGAGGGAATTCACGTACCGCAAGAGAATCGGGTTGTTATATAGCTCGCCGAAATTCTGGCGGAACGTCGCCAATTCCGAAAGCGAGAGCTCCCCGATTCGCGAGGACTGGTTTACATTGAAGGCGAATTCCATATCCGCCCGCCGGTGGGCATCCCAGGTTTCCTGGATCCTGTGAATGACCTCGGGGCGTTGGGCGATCTCCGCCAGTTTCTTCTTATCCTTGTCGTTGAACTCGGTCGCCGTCTGGGCAAGCAGCGGTGAAACTGCCCACACCAGCGTGCCAAGCATCATGACAAATCGAGCGAAAGCCGATGGCCGAATCATAATTGTCCCTCCTGTCCTAATTCGAGCGAAACCGCATTGCGGGAGTGTCGTTCGCTTTCCAAGAATTCCAACAATCTAGCTGGGAAGAGGCTACCACGGTACTAAGACCGCACAACGAGATTGTCAAGCGAAATGCTCGTATTGCACAATGACAACCACCCGGCGTTCCACTACACTTTGCCTAACTTGGTGAGCTTAATGCGCTTCTACTCAGGTCTTTCGTTGGCGCTGCTTGCGATTGTGCTGATGTTGCCGGCCACTGCGGCGGATAACAGCGGCGAGCCCATCACTCTCGAAGTCCCACAGTTCCAATTGCAAATGGAACCCGATAGCGCCGCTGTCATCGCCTCCGCCGATGTCGATCAATTGCTCATCCACCTCACCAAGCGCCCCAGCCAGATAACTCCCGGGAGCATCTTTACCAAGGTCAACACCGATGCCGCCAACATCATTATGACCACTACGACCATGGCGGACGGGATTCTCTGTAAATTGGATCTTGGTCACCGCGCGGGTTTCCAACTCCATAAGGGCCGAAATTCGGTGGAAATATCCTTTACCGACACCCAAACACGCATTCACTACGCCTCGTTTCTACTGCAGACCGCCGAAGATAGCGGTGCCAGAGGCGCTACGAAACGCGTTGCTATCGCTCCAGAACGCGCCGCCGCCGACAAGTACGCCGTGGTCGTCGGCATTTCTCACTATTCCGATTCCAGCGGAGGTCTGACCAATCTTCAGTTCGCCGACCGCGACGCCCGTGATTTTCGCGATTTTCTTTTCTCCCCGGATGGCGGTTCGTTTCCGAAAGACAACGTTCGCACGCTCTTGAACGAGGATGCCACCTCCCAGAATGTCCGCAGCGCCCTTTTCACCTTCCTGACCAAAGCCCAGCCGCAGGACGAAGTGGTCCTCTATATCGCGGGGCATGGCGCCGCGGATCCTAACGATCCGCGCAATTTGTATCTCCTCACCTACGACACCAAGCTCGAAGACATGGGCGGCACCGCCTTCCCCATGTGGCAGCTTCAGGATGTTTTCACCCGCGTGCTCAAGGCCAAGCGCGTCGTCACCTTTGCCGACACCTGCCACAGCTACGGCTTCAGCGGCGAGCGAGGTCGCGGCAAGAAATCCAACAATCTCGTCAATCAGTATCTCGCGCACTATGCCAACGACTCCGACCGCGCGGTGATTACCGCCAGCGATATCAGCCAACTCTCTTATGAAGGCGACAAATGGGGTGGCGGCCACGGCGTCTTCACGTATTACCTGTTAAAGGGCTTGAAAGGGGAAGCCGATTTCAACAAGGATGGCACGGTAACCGCCGGCGAACTGTTTGCCTATATTCACGACAACGTGGACAAAGCCACCGAAGGCGGCCAGAGCCCCATGGCGCTTCCCGGCTTGGCGGAGCATCTTCCACTTTCAGGTGTCGGCCTCCGCAAAAGCGTTCGCGCCAGCGCCTGGATTCCAATGCTCTTCGATAGTCTGTCCGGCGCGGCTTTAGATCAATCAAGGCGCGAAAGCCGGTAAATTCAGGTCAAGAATTTCTGTGGACGACCCCTTCGGATGACGGAAAAAGCGCAACCCAAGAGCACGCCGCAACCTGCTGCGGAAACGCACGTCCGCCTTGGTCCCCGCGGCTGGATCGTGATCGCCGGATTGTCCCTGCTGATCGGCAGCCTCGTCGCCGCCCTCGAGCATTACGGCTCCCTCGACGCTCTCAACCTGCAAGGCTACGATCTGCTCGTCGCCTTCCAGAGCCCCGAACCTCCCAGCAGCCGCATCTTCAACATCGACTTTGACGAGGAGACCGTCCGCAAGTACAACGCTTTTCCCATTCCGCGCCTTCTTCTCGCCGATGTCATCGCCAAACTTTCTTCCGGCAAGCCCGCCGTCATCGGCGTCGACATCATCCTGGATCTACCCCGCCTCGACGCCGACGACCTCCATCTCGCCAAGGTGATCGACGATGCCGGCAACGTCATCCTGATTGGCGAATACGGCTTCGACATCCACCCTCGCAACGATCCTTTACCCAGCTTCGAAAAGGCTGCCGCTGGTGTCGCCTTCGGCGACCTCCCTACCGACGAAGACGGTTCCGTCCGCCGCATGTTCTTGAAAATCAACGCGAGCGACTACAAACATTTATCTCTGCCCGTGGCCCTGGCCGACTATTTTTCCGATCAACATCTCCGTCCCGGCGGCCCCGGCTTTCTCCTTTTCGGCTCGCGCAGACTTCCTCTCGCCACCACTCAGCCGGACACCGCCTGGATTCACTTTCATCCTTCCCCGCCAACCACCGTCATTTCCGTGAACATGCTCCTTTCCGAAGACTTTGACCCCCGCATCTTTCAGGGAAAGATCGTTCTGGTTGGCCAATCCAGCGAAATGGGTAAGGATCTCTTCGCCAGCCCCTTTTCTCGCACCCCTGCCACCGTCGCCCGACGCCACATGCTCTCCGGCACCGAGATTCACGGCACCGCCACCGAAACCCTTCTCAGCGGTAATGCCCTTCGCACCGTCCAGCCGATTCCCCGCATCGCTCTCGGTCTATTCCTCGCTTTCGTGCTCGTCGTTCTGGCATTCCGCAATCGCTGGTATATCGCCATCGCCGTTTACGTTGGCCTCGCGGCTTGCACCTTCCTGATCGCCGTGCTGCTGTTCTCCCACAATCATCTCTGGCTACCCTTCGTCTCCACCGAAGCCTCGCTGCTCATCGCCCTGCCCGCCGGGCTCGGCTATCGTTCCGTGGAAGAGCGCCGCCTCAAAAACCGCATGGAAGCCGAGCGCCACCAACTCATGGGTCTCTTCGAACGTTACGTCTCCGCCGACGTGGCCGCGGAAATCTGGAAGAATCGCGACACCATCACCCTCGTCGGCGAAGAGCGCGTCGCCACCATTCTCTTCTCCGACATTCGCAGCTTCACCGCCATGACCGCGGGTGTGCCCTCGCAGCAGGTCCTGACTTGGCTCAACCGTTACCTCACGGCCATGGACGAGGTCATCAAGAAAAACCGCGGCTTTCTCAACAAGTTTATCGGAGACGGCATCATGGTCGTTTTTGGCGCGCCCCTCAGCGAAGGTCCGCGCGAGGACGCTTGCCGCGCCGTTCGCTGCGCCCTGGAAATGCTGGCCAGTGTCGACAAATGGAACGCCACCAAGCCTTCCGGCGAACCAAGTTTGAAAATCGGCATCGGCATTCACACCGGCCAAGTCACTGCGGGCAACGTGGGTTCGCCGAACCGCCTCGAGTATTCCGTGATCGGCGACACCGTCAATCTGGCCTCGCGCCTGGAGGCCCTCACCAAGGAATTCAAGTCATCCATTGTCCTCAGCCCCGCCACCTGGGAACACATCCGCGGGCAGTTTTCCACCGTATCTCTAGGTGACGCCCAAGTTCGAGGATTCACAGACTCTATCCAGCTTTACAGCGTACAGTCTCAAACTCCGATCGAGGTGCATCCATGAAGCGAGCGTTCTTCTCTTGCATGATGTTGTTTGTTCTTGCGGCCGCCGGCCAGGCGCAGCAAAAGCCAGATCAAAAGGCCGACGCTGCCGCGCGGCCCAAGCGCAAGCTCGATGCCGATCTTTCCGGCTTCGACGTCTCCGACGATAAATCCGGCAAAAAAGTCTCCTCGATGCTCGGCGGCAGCCGCTCGGCCGCCGTGCCGTCGGCAACTTTGCTCGCTCCGCACCGCGCCAAATTCTACGGCGCATCGGCGGACTTCCTGTGGTCGTTCGCCGGCCACAGCGAGGGCTACGTGGTAATCGTCACCGACGAAGACGAGACGCAGATCGTCCGTCAGCAGCTCAAGGACCCGCTCTACCATTCCACCGGTCTTGCGAACAAGCTGAAGCCCGGTGACACCTACTACTGGCGCGTTCAGGTTCTTCCGAGCACCTTGGCCAGCGAGCCTTTGGAGTTTGTCGTCGTCTCTGCGGACGAACGTCAAACCATCGATAAAGCCCTCGCCGCCATCCCCGCCGCCGATCCCTACGAGGCCGGCCTCGCCCGCGCCCGCCTCTTCACTGGCCACCGCCTCTGGTTCGACGCCCTCGGCGCCTACAACGAGCTCATCGCCAAATACCCCACCCGCCCCGAACCCTACGAAGACCGCGGCACCATCTACTCCCAAATCCCCGTAACCAAATCCCTCGGCGAAGCGGACCTAGCCACCGCCGCCAAACTAAGCCAAAGCAAGACTCCGTAAGGGGTCTTGTCAGCCCAATAACCCATTTTCACCCTTGACAAAAAGTAACTTCCATGCCATAGTATTGGGAAGTACAACTTTGGAGTGCGGCGACTCGTCGCCGTCTTTGACCCTGTAGCCCAACTCAATCCCAAGCCGCCGCGCGCAAACGCCAACCGCAAGTGCTTTGTTTTCAATCAGGGCGAACAACCCCAAAGCCCCAGCCAAAGATTGGCGCGTGTAACTGCCCTGGAATCAAAACGATGCATCAACGTAGAAATAAACCCTTTGGATTGAAAACGTTGTAAAAAACAGTGGGGGTAGGGGGTACGACGCCAGCAGATACCTGTAGCGCAGGGCGGAGTCCGCGCAGCCCTGCGGGTTCTCCCGTGGCTCAAACCTGCCCGAGAAACTCCCCGAGCAGCATATGAAAGTGGTGCACGCCGTTCTCGCGTTTAACCGAATAGCGTCCGCAGTCGTAGGTTGACGAGCGCAGTCCGCGCTGCACGCTCTCGCACAGTCCGATGTCTTCCTGCTGCACTTCGTCGCTGAAGGCCACTGCCTTCTTCATCCGCTCCTGCACCTTGGCGGAAGCCACGTCGTGGAAGAACCACTCGAAAATCGTCAGCGTTTTGTCTTGCGAAAGCGGCACGATCAAATTCGTCGAGATGTTGTCCGGATAGATGTTCAGCATCAAATTCGGAAAAAGCCAGAAGTACAGCGCTTGTTGCAGTCCGGTTCCTGCCGGAGCGTAAAAGCGCTCGCCGGCTTCTTCTGCCTTCATTGCCCGGATCGGCGCAAACTGCTGCGAGTGATACCGGAAAGTGTCCGTCCGGTATTGTGAATAATCGATCTCGCGCATCAGTCCCGGATGCGCGATCGGAATGTGATAGCCCTCCGAATAGTTGTCGACGTACACCTTCCAATTGCAGTCGATCACGTAGTCGCGGCGTTCCGCGAATTCCAAGCCTGCAAACTGAAATCCCCGCGCCTGTTCCGGAATGTCCCCAAGATAAGTAGCAAGCGGCTCCGCACCCTGGTCGAAGTTCACGAAAATAAACTGTTCCCAGGTTTCCAGCCGCAGTGGCACCATGCCCATCGTGCTTCTGTCAAAGAACTCGACACCTTCGACATCCGGCGTGCCGATCAAACGCCCGTCCAGCGCATACGTCCAGCCGTGATACCCGCAGCGCAGCACGTTCTTGCAGCCGCTGCCCGATGCGATTGGCCCGGCGCGGTGCCGGCACACGTTGCTGAACGCGCGAAGCGCGCCCTGCTTGTCGCGAACCACCACGATCGGCTCGCCGCCCACGTCCGCGGTGAAAAAACTCTCCGGATCGGCGATCGTGCGCTTCACGCCGTTGACCTCGCCGCAAGCATGGCTGAGCGTTCCAACCAGTTGCCAGCTCCGGCGAAAGATGCGCGTCTTCTCAATCTCCAGAATCGCCGGATCGGTATAGAAACGCGACGCCAGCGTGTGCGCGCATTCGATCTGTTCGTTCACATCCAGATGCAGTGGTTTGCTAATCATAAAGGAGCCATCTTTACGGCGGACCCGATGCGAGGTCCACTCGGGCTTAGAATTTGCGCGTTTCCTGCCGCGACCAGCGCTCGATCACCACCTTTGACTCCGTGTAAAATTCCACCGCGTCGCGGCCCTGCCCGTGGAGAATCCCAAAAAAACTTTCCTTCCATCCGCTAAACGGGAAATAGGCCATCGGCGCCGCCACGCCGATATTGATGCCGATATTCCCTGCGGGTGCTTCATAGCGGAAACGCCGCGCCGCGGCCCCGCTGGTCGTAAACAGCGAAGCCTGATTGCCGTAAGGACTGCGCCGCAAGAACTCCATGGCCTCGTCCATGGAGTCCGCGTGAACCAGGCTCAGGACCGGCCCGAAGATTTCGGTATGTGCAAGCTGGCTCGAAGACGGCAAGCCATCCAGAACGGTTGGCTTCAAGAAATTGCCGGCCTCGTAATTGGAAATTTTGGTATTCCGGCCATCGACTATCGGCTTCGCGCCCTCGTTGACACCCGTGGAAATCAGCGACTCGATGCGCTGCTTGCTTTCGCGCGTGATCACCGGGCCCATCTGAATCCCGGCATCCAAACCATTGCCCACGCGAATGGCAGAAGCCGCTTGTGCAATCGCGTCCCGGAAAGTTTTTTGCGCCTCCCCGATCGTCACGGCGACGGAAACCGCCAGACACCGCTGTCCCGCGCAACCAAAAGCGCTGTCACTGATGATTTGTTTAGCCAAATCCATGTCCGCATCGGGTAGCACGATCACATGATTCTTGGCGCCGCCCTGACATTGCATGCGCTTGCCACTGGCTGCCGAACGCACGTAAACATGTTTGGCCACCGGCGTCGAGCCGACGAAACTGATCGCGCGCACCTGCGGATGATCGCAAAGCGCATCGACAACCGTGCGCCCGCCATTCACAAGGTTGACGACACCCTTGGGCAGCCCGGTCTTCTCGATCAGCTCAACGGCCCGGCGCATCGTAAGAGGCACATGCTCCGAAGGCTTCAGCACCAGCGTGTTGCCGCACGCAATGGCATAAGGCAGGAACCAGAACGGAATCATCGCCGGAAAATTAAACGGCGTGATGGCGGCAACCACTCCCAGCGGTTGCCGGATCAAGGTTTCATCCACTCCTGGAGTTACATCCTCCAGGTTATAGCCCTGCATCATCATTGGAATGCCGCAGGCCACTTCCACGTTTTCGATGCCGCGGCGCAGCTCCGCTTTGGCCTCGGCAAATGTCTTCCCGTTTTCCAGCGTGGTCAGCCGCGCAACTTCGTCGACATGCTCTTCGAGCAAGTTCTTAAGCTTGAAAAGATATTGAATGCGCTCTCCGGGAGGAGTGCGGCGCCAGGCGGGAAACGCACCGGCGGCGGCCTGCACCGCGCCGTCAACGTCCGCATTTGTGGAAAGGGGCGTGCGCGCCAGAACTTCGGCAGTCGCGGGATTCGTAACGTCCGCATATTCCGTGGTTGCCGAACGCCGCCACCCGCCGTTCACGTAATTCTGCAATTCCAGCCCTGGCGTTGTCACCACACTGCCCATACCTTGCTCCTTGGCCCGCGGAACAGAATTCGACGCGCACGGACGCCTGTAACGCGAATATCTCCGCCGAAACAGCTTACCAAAAAAGTGTAAGGTTTGAACACGGCCAGCCGAGACGGGCACACCACCGAACAGCGCGCTTACCGCTTAACGGCGGCGAGCGCTTCGTAGGCTGCACCAAGAAGTGGAGCAGACTCGTTCAATACCACCGAAACCGGAATATTGGCGAGCAGACTCTCAAATTTCCACTTGTCCTTAAACGCGCTAAAGAACCTTCCGTCTTTAATTTTCTCGATGATCTTCACCGCGATGCCGCCCGCTACATACACTCCGCCCAGTGCGAGCACCTTCAAGGCGAGATTTCCCGCCTCGGCTCCGTAAATAGAGGTCCAAAGGTCGAGGGTTTCCACACAGACGGGGCACGACTTCGCCAAACCCTTGCTGGTAATCTCCGGCGCCGGGTCCGCATCGGGATCTTCGAAAGAAGCATGCTTGACTTCAGGAGCTAGAAATTCATGAAGGGTGCGGAAGCCGCGTCCCGAAAGAATGAGTTCCCAACTCACCTGCGGGTAACGCCGCCGCATGAACCGCAGCAATTCGATCTGTTGTTCGGTGTGCGGCGCGAAATCAGAGTGCCCCCCTTCCGAAGGCACGATACGATACCGCGCACCGTCCCAAACCAAGATGGACTGGCCGAGACCCGTGCCCGCCGCCAGCAAAGCCCGGGTGCCGCCAGGCTCCGGCTTCCCCACGTTGAGGACGCAGAATTCTTCCTGCGGGAGATGCTCGATGCTGTGGCCTGTCGCGCCGAGATCGTTCATGAGCACGATCTTCTGAACGTTCAACTCTTTCTCGAGGATCCTGGCATCGACGGTCCACGGAAGATTCGTCGCGCGCACATGATTGTCGATGACCGGGCCGGCCACGCCAAACCCGGCCGCCAGAATGCGGTCGGAAGAAAGGTGGGGGGCGGCCTGCCGCGAGAATTCCTTCACGATCAAGTCGAAGTGCGCAAATTCCTTGCTCGCAAACCGCTGCTTGAATACGGTCGTGAGTTTGCCGTTCTTCTCTGTGAAGAGCGCCAGATTGCACTTCGTGCCGCCTACGTCTCCCGCAAGGATCACCTGTCCCCCTCGTCGTTGCGTTTGCTTCGTCGTGCTATTTCGTTCTTGGAGCTGCGGCTAAGGATTACACCACTGCCGGCCCTCGCGTTCCAGCAGAAGATCGGATTCGCGCGGGCCCCAGCTTCCTGCCGCATATTGCGGAACGCCTGCCGTCTTCGCCGCGGTCCACACGTCAAGGATCGGATCGACGAGGGACCAGGCCGCCTCGACGCTGTCGCCGCGATCGAACAGCGTGGCATCGCCGCGGACGCAGTCGCTCAGCAGCGTTGCATAGGCGCTTCGCGCGCCGTCGCCAAATCCTTCCCGGTAGCTGAAATTCATGGTTACGTTTCCGATGTTCATCTCGGGTCCCGGCCGCTTGGCGCCGAAGGAAACGGAAATGCCTTCATCGGGCTGAATATTCAAGATCAGCCGGTTCGGCTCCACCTCGCGATTCCGAAAGACGATGTGCGGAGCCCGCTTGAACTGAATGACGATCTCCGTGGTGCGTTTCGCGAGCCGCTTTCCCGTACGCAGATAGAACGGCACGCCCGCCCAACGCCAGTTGTCGATCAACAACTGCGCGGCCACGAACGTTTCCGTGCGTGACCCAGGATTGACATTCTGTTCCCCGCGGTATCCGGGAACGGACTTGCCATCGACGTTACCCACAGCGTATTGCCCGCGAACCACGGATTGCGCGACCATCCCCAGATCGAAGGGCCGTATCGATTGCAACACCTTCAGCTTTTCGTTGCGAACCGAGGTTGCGTCGAATGACGCGGGCGGCTCTACCGCGACGAGCGAGGTAAGCTGCAGCACATGGCTCTGAATCATATCCCGGAGCGCGCCCGCGGTTTCATAAAAGCCGCCCCGCCGCTCGACACCTAGCGTCTCCCCCGCGGTGATCTGCACGTGGTCGACATAGTTGCGGTTCCAAAGCGGCTCGAAAATACCGTTGCTGAAGCGCAGCACCAGTAGGTTCTGCACCGTATCTTTCCCGAGATAGTGGTCGATCCGGTACACCTGCGATTCCTCGAAAACATTGAGAACCGTCTTGTTCAGTTCTTTCGCGGAAGCGAGGTCCCGCCCAAACGGCTTTTCAATGATGATGCGCACCCAGGAATTCGGCGAGCTTGGACGCGCCAGCCCTGCCTTCCCAAGCTGCTCGACGATGTTGTGGTACACCTCGGGCGGCGTGGAAAGATAGAACAGCCGGTTTCCGCCTAGATTCTTTGCCGATTCGATCTCTGCTAAACGCTTCGCAAGCTTTGCGTAATCCTCAGGATTCCCATATTCGCCGGCCTGATAGTAGAGATTCGACGCGAATTCATTCCACTTGTTCGCGTCGATCGGTCCGACTTCGGAAATGCTTTTGGCCGCTTCGCCCGAAGCCGCGCGAAAAGTCTCGTCGCTCATCGACGTCCGGGAAAAACCCACTATGGCGTACCGGGGTCCCAGCGAACTGTGGCTGGCCAGGTCATACATGGCGGGAATGACTTTGCGCTTGGCGAGATCGCCCGACGCCCCGAACAAAACTACGGTACACGGCTCTGCCACGCTTCCGGCTCCCGAAAGGTTTGTATCCACGGCCGTCGTCCCCCCTCGCCTCGGTTCCACTTCTTCGGTGCGCCATCACTGGCGCTCGACACTATACCTTAACGTCGTACTTTTGCAGATCAGACCGCAGTTGCTGCGCGTTCTGGTAATGGATCACGTTCATGCCCAGCCGCCGCGGGCTCTCCAGATTTAGAAGCCGGTCATCAATAAACACGCACTGCTCCGCCGGACGCTGGGTGACCTCCAGCGCCACGCGAAAAATCAGCTCTTCCGGCTTGCGCGAACGCACGTAACAAGAGCTGAAGAAAACCAGAAAATCCCGGCGCAAGTTAAATGCCTCGATGCGGTATTGGTTGAGCTCCAGCGGCTCATTATTGATCGCGCCGATGAAATATTTCCCCGAGCGCGCCGCCGCATCGAGAATCGCGCGCGATTCTGGAAACTCTTTCGATTGAGCGAACATGAACGCCGTGAACTCCTCGCGCGTAAACGAACGCGGGCAATAAAACACGGTCCGGTCGAGATATTCATTCAGAGTGATATGTCCCGAATCGAAAGCGGGAAAGGACAGATCGTGCCGGTCGTGCAATTCGTCCCAGTCCAGCTGAAAAACCGTGGCCGCCTCGCGGCGCGACTTGGTATCCCAGCCATTCGTGAGGATGACTCCTCCAATGTCCCAAAACATCGTCGTGATTTTAGGCAAGCGCGCAACACCTCCGCCGGTACGGCCTTCGTCAGAACCGCCATTTTAACCCGCAAGGGTGCGCGATATCCGCTACTTCACGACCCGAGATTTCCTTAGAGCTTGCTGACGACCCGCGCAAGCTGGGCCAACCCTTGCTCTACACCTTGCGTGAGATGCAAGCGAACGGCAAGCTTCTTGCGGCTTGCGAGCGACTCAAAGTCACCCAGCGCCAGACACAACTGCAACTGCCCAAAAGAGTAGCCTGCTCCGGGAATAGCGATATCCTCGTCCGGTTCACCCGTGAGCATCAAAAAGAGTCCTTTCGACGGCCCTCCTTTATACACCTGCCCGAAATAATGAAGATACCGCGGACCAAAGCTCAACAGCACGGGTATTCCCAGCTTGGTCGCGAGTTGTTCACGTAGGAGTAAGAGGACGCTTTCCTGTGCGGGATTGTGGCCCACAAACGCAAGTATCGCGAGGTATCCGTCTGGGTTTTTCAGCCCAAAGAAAGTGCGAAGAGCATCGGCTAGGCTGAGCGTCGAAATTTCCTGCCGGGTCGCGCCTTCCGCATACAATGCAATCCCTGCTTCCTGGACTCTCACCGTTCTCGAAGGCAGTCCGCGCCCAGTGACCAAGTCTTCCAGAAGCGCCGCAGTTTTCTCTCTGCCCTCCTGCACGTCCGGCTCCGTAAAGGGATTCACATCCAGGAGCGCACACGCAAGAGCTGTCGCGAGCTCCCATTTGAACAATGAGGCGCCCAGCTCTTCCGGCCCGTTCAGCTCGATAAGGACCATCGGCACATTAGCTTGCCGCAGAAGTCTCGCGGTTTCTTTGACTGCCGAGTCATCGTCGCCCTGCATCGTCCAGACTGCAGCAATGCAGCCACGCTGGGATATCTCAAACGCGTCTCGAGCATTGTCGCAAATGGGAATCAGCCCCTGTCCGCCCTTGCCCATGCTGACACCGACAAGCTGAGCGACGCGGTACATCAACGCTGTAAGAGTTTTCGTGCTGAAAAGGAGAAATTTATCATGGCCTTCGATGGCGCCCGCCGCCAGGAAGGCAGCTAGAGCTAACGCGGGATTAGCCTCCGGCGGCGTCGAAGGACGGCAAAGATCACGCATGGCCGCTGCACCGCTCAGCAAGCTGGCTGGATCGAGCCGGCAAAGTGCGGAAAGAAGTAGTCCGAAATGAATCAGACTCGAGTACCGTCCCTTTATGCCGGGAGGATCGCAAGAGGTTTCCCGGAATTGGTACGCTTTCGCGAGCACCGCGAGATAGGAATCCTTCTCGGTCACGGCAATAAAGTGACGCCCAGGAGAGCTGATGCCCTCTGCTTTTACCCGTTGGAGAAAATAGAGGAGCAGGGCCTGGGTTTCAATATGTTTTCCGGACTTGTTGGCAAAGACAAAGAGCGTGCGTTGCCAGTCCAGATCTTTTTCGACCGAGCGCACCCTATCCGGGTCCGTGCTGTCCAGCACGACAATCCGTTTCCCGCGCTTTTCCACGGAAAGATTCAAGACCGTTTCCGCGGCCAGGTTCGAATCGCCCATGGCCACAAAAACCACGGTGTCGAAGCCTTCGGCCTCCGCGGCGGCAGTGAACTCCGCGACGTGCGCCATCTGCGCGCCGATCCACGCGGGCAAGTCCAGCCAGCCGAGATTCGCGTTCACATCTTGGTTTTTGCTCTCATCGGCAGGCCACAAGGAAGGATCCTTGGCCCAGAGTCGACGGATCGCCTCTGCCGCAATCAGATTGTGGAATTCCCGATCATGCGCCTTCTGGAGCGACCCTAGAGTGAGGATCCGAGCTGGCGGCTTCACGAAGCCTCCTCGAACTGGGCTTCGCCATGAATCTTACGCTCCAGTAACTACAAATGCCAGCAAACATTCAAGCGCTTAACTAACCTTGGAGGGAATACCGCTGGGGAATTGCCGGCGCGGGTGACGCGTGTCCCCGGAACGCTATGCTTTTCCGCGAGCTTGCGGTATCGTCGAAAAGAAGCGCGGCGAGGGAGAACAGCATGGCCAATGAATCTTGCGGTCACACACCGGCGGCGAATGAGCCGGCAAAACCAGGCACCCGCATGGTGCACTGCGTAAAATTCGGCAAAGAGATGCCCGGGCTCGATCGCATTCCGTGGAAGGGCGAACTGGGAAAGCGGGTGTATGAAAGCGTTTCGAAAGAAGCTTGGAAGCTGTGGATCGAGCATTCCAAGATGGTCATGAACGAGTACCGCCTGAATCCTCTCGACGCTAATTCACAGAAAATCATGGAAGAGCAGATGGAGCAGTTTTTCTTTGGCGAAGGATCGAAGCTTCCAGAAGGCTACGTTGCGCCCAAGGCGAAAGGCTAGACCGGCGAAGAACTCATCCGCTCACCTCACCCCTGTCCAACGATCCGCCGGGTCGCGGGATGCTCTACGGCCAGACGCTCGGTCAACGTAAACCTCAGCTTTGAATGGGCCAGCCGCAGAGCTTTCTCTACCTCCGCCGCCGTGGCCGCCCTGGCAAACAGAAATCCGAGGTAGCTCGATCCTTCCGGCCACGCGGCAACATAATCGTGAAGGCGCGCGGTTAGCTCTAACTGGCTGATGCCCGGAATCGCGCGAGCCTCTTCTTCACCCGCAACCTTTTCCAGGACTCCGCTGCGCGGCACCGGGATCATCATTACCCCCGACGCCGAGCCCTCTCGCGGCCAATCACTGCCCGGCAGACTGAGCGCGTGGCGCAGCAGCAACTCCTCCAACCCCATGGCCTCGCCGTCTTGCGCAGCGCAAAAACGAAGCGCGCGGGCGCAAAGCCCGCCGATGGGCCGCGGCGCAACCTCCAACGGCCAGACGCCTTCCTCATAGATGCGAAACTCGGCATGCACCGGGCCGTGGGTCAGGCCCAGAGCGCGCACGGCGTCCACGGCGGCGCGCGCGATGTCGCGCTGTTGATGTTCCGTCAGCCGCGAAGGCGTGACGTAGATGGTCTCTTCGAAAAATGGTCCTTCCAGCGGATCGGGCTTGTCAAAAATGGCCAGCACGCGCAGCACTCCGCCCGTAAGCAGTCCTTCGACCGCCACTTCCCTTCCCGGAAGGTAACCTTCGACGATCATCTGATCCAGGTGTGCTTCCCGGCTGGCCAAAATCTCTGGCGATTCCAGCAGCCGGCGAATCCTCATCGCCGCAGCAAGAAACTCATCTCGATTGTTGGCGCGCATCACTCCCTGGCTCGCCGAAAGCGACATCGGCTTCAACACACAAGGATAGGAAATTCCGAGGAGGGCGGGCTCCGGCAACGGTTGCAAAGACACCGCTCGAAACCACGGCACGCGCAGCCCCGCATCGCGAAACACCTCGCGCGTGCGTAGCTTGCTCCGGCAGGCCTCCACCGCGGCCGGGTGG
>JBGOVR010000163.1:0-9491 GCA_041478205.1 Candidatus Acidiferrum sp. | reverse complement strand
TTAGATGTTCGTGCTGTGCGTGACTTTGTGCAGCGTCTTTTGTTTGGGCGCCGGCAACTCCACGGTGAGCGTAATTTCGCTCTTGTTGCGCAGGACGCCCAGCTTGGCGGGCTTGTCGTCATTCTTTGCCGCGAGCTTCTCACGTAGATCGCCGAGAGAGCGGATACGCTCGCCGTTGAACGAAGTAATCACGTCGCCCGCTTTGACGCCTGCCTTTTCCGCCGCGGAGCCGGCATTCACGTTGCGCACCAGCACGCCTTCGCCACCGGGAGCGCCGAAGTAAGCGCCCAGCTGGCCGCTGACGTCTTCGGCATCGATTCCCAGCCGCGGATGAGCGCCGGGGAACATGGCGATCCCGTTACTCCAATCCATTTGCGGGATTTCCGGAATCTCCGGAATGTCCGGCATGCGGAACGCAAACGCCCCGGGGGCCGCATTCATCCGGACGCGGTGGCCTTCCTCTGCCAATCCTAGCGTGACGCTTAGCGTTTGCGCCCGCGCGTCGCGCCACACAGTAAGCTGAACGGTGCGACCCGCTGGAACCTCATGGATCATGCGGCGAAATTGTGCCGAGCCTTCGACGCGCTGGCCATTCACCTCGGTGATGACGTCTTTTTCCTGCAAACCGGCCTTCGCCGCCGGGCCATCCGGCGTAATGCGCCCGATCACAACACCGCGTTCGGCGGGGAGTTTCAGCTCTTTTGCGTTGTCGGAAGTGACCTCACGGGTCTCGACGCCGAGCCAGCTCGGGCCCTCATCGTCCATCAAGATCTCAAGCTCCTGCCCGGGCATGCTTTCCACGCTCTGGATCGTTGCCTCGACCTGAGCGAGAGCCCGTTCAGATGCCTCTTGCGCGCGAGCTTCCGCGAGCCGCATGGATTCGTTCTGGTCTTGAGGCGTCGCGGATCCGCCCGGAAGCGCAACCAGCGCAAAGCCGAGTGCCGCGAGTCCTCCAGCGAGTAGCAAAATGTTTTTCTTCATGGTGGTCCTCCCCTATTGGATTAGACGCAGCAGACGCTAAACCGTCGACCGCAGGACGACCACTCGAATTCCACCATTGACGGTGTGCAGCCGGATGGGCACGCCACCTTTTCCCAGTTTGCCGTGCGTTTCGCGGGGACGTTGCGTGCTTTCGAGGGAAAGAGGCAGCTCCGAGAAAAAATTGCCATTCAAGCAAAGGGCTTCGAGATCGGCTTGCGTATCGGCCGGAACGGCCAGCAGGACCGAGCCATTGGTGGTCTCGGCGACCGCGCCGGTCTTGTCCTGAGGGCGATGCACTTGATGCAGTTCCAAGTGTACGTTGCCATTGGTCGTGCGCGCGTGCACCGACCCGCCGCCGTCATAGACCTCGATGTTGCCGTTGACGGTACGCAAATCCTCGACAGCCTCCACACCGGAGATGCGTAGCGTGCCGTTGACCGTGCCGAGATGCTCGATGTGCGCGCAGTGCGGCACGTGCACGACGTATTCGACGGCCACCTCGACGCCTTCGTTTTGCGGATAGCGGGTCACGACCGATACGGCGTTGGGCTTGGCGTCCACGTCGATGGAGACGAGGTCAAGGTCCGATTCCTTGTGTTTCGCCGTCTTCACCGCGCGGACCTCGATTTCATCGCGATCCCAGGCCTGTACGTCCACGGTGCCATTCACGTTCTGCAGCTCGAATGTGCCGCCGGCCTGCAGCGGATAGGTCTGGTTGAATTCTTTGCTGATTGCAAAACAGGGCGCGGCCGAAGCCGTCGCCAGGACCAATACAAGAAACGCGCTGAAACTCAAAGCACGGCGCAGCATAGCGTTCTACCCCCTTCGAAGACGTAAACGATACGTACCCCACCGACCCGGACGAAAATTCGTGCGGCGCTGCGCGCCAGTGCACCACACCTAGTGCAACTGAAAATTAAAGCTTACCGTCGAGATGACGTCGGCCTTCTTGCCGTTCATCCACGCAGGACTCACCCGCCACTGCTTGACTGCCGAAATCGCGGCGTCCGCGAGGCTGGGCGAACCCTCGAGCAATTTCACCACTTCCACCCGACCATCCTTGGTCGCGCGCACCTGCAGCCTCACCACTCCCTGAACGCCGGCGCGCCGTGCGATATCGGGATAAGCCGGCGGCGGAGAAGCCACCAGGTGTTTCTTGAACTCATCCGCATCTTCGCGGACGCCGCCGGTAAACGCGGCTTCGAGCCTATCCACCAAGCTATCGAGCCAATCGCTCTTGTCCTCCGATGCCTGGGGCTCCGGTTGTGCATGAGGCCCGTCGGAGAGTGGGAACATCGCGGGCAGCAGCACTTGGACGCCGCGCTCGGTGAGGCGTTCTCTTTGCTCGCGGATGAGCGACTCGCGCAAGGCAATTTCTGAATCGAGGAACTGCAGCCGGATCGTTCCCGAGGTCGTCCGCAACTTGAGCGGAGCGCCTCCGCCGTTCAAGGCGCCGAGCGCGTGGACGGCGCCATGATTGGCCGTTTGGATCGTCAGCGCCAATCCGGGGTCCGCTTCGATGCGATGCTCGCCGCCGGACTCCACCATGGCGTCGATGTCGGCAGCGAGATTCCGCGGAAGAAAAACGACGATGTCGCCATTGCCCGAAGTCAACTGGGAAGCGCCCGCCAGATGCACCGTGCCGCCCGAGGAGGGTGTATCGGGGTTGATCCAGGCCCGAATGGTTCCGCCGGCCGTGGCTGCGCGCACCGTGCCTGCAACGCGCGTCAAGCAAATGCTGCCTGCGCTCGATTCCACTTCCATCGGTCCGGAAACATACATGATGCGGATGCCGCCGCCGCCCGTCTGAGCGCGCACGGAGCCACGCACTTCGCCGAAATCGATCTGGCCGCCTCCGGTGCGCACGCTGACGAGGCTCGCCGCGCGTCCGACGGTAATGTTGCCGCCGTCGGTCTCCAGATCCGCGCGCCCGCCGATTTGCCCGGCGCGGATGTGCCCCCCACCGCTGTGCAGCCGCGCATCCCCCGCAATATTTCCGGCGTTGACGTGCCCGCCCGCGGTGAAGGCATTCAGGTCGCCAGCAACGTCGAGCACTTGAATGTGTCCGCCCTCCGTTTCCAGCTTGGCTACGAGATGTCCGGCCGCCGCGTCGCGGAGACCATTCATGCCGATGCGTCCCGTTCGAATATTTCCGCCTTGGGTCGAAAGGTTCGCGGTGCCGCCGATATCCTGCGTTTCGATGTCGCCGCCGCCAGTTTTGACTTCGACGCTGTAGCCGCGCGGAACAGACACTTCAAATTGCACCCAGAATTGCGCGCCTAGGGCGTACGAGCGAGCCATCTGCGGCGGAAGCGTTCCGTTAATTTCGACGCCCGTAGGAGTGGTCTTTGCCGCGAGGGAGTAATGCTCGAGGAGATGCTCCGCCAGGGGCGCTCGCGCATCGGTTTCGATGTGCACCGTGTAACGCACCACCGCAGCGGCGCCGGGTTCGAGGGGAACGATCTTCACCGAACCGAGGTCCGTTGTCAGGCGCAGAGTCAGCCCATCTTTCGTCGGGAATTCCCCGGTCCGGTCCGCCGACACTCGTGGCGCCGCCGGATCGGGTTTGGTGGGCTCGACGGGAGCGGGTTCAATCCGTTTCGCCCGCGAGGCAGGCGCCGCCACCAGCGCCGCACAAAGCAGCAGCGAAACGGTCGAAACTGCCGCCAAGAGCGTGTGGATATATCTCGTGTTCATGCTGACGTCGTAATGCTGAATTGATGCGTTTCGCGTTGCACTGCTAAATATCGGTCCTCTATTGCAGATCGCGCGGGCCAATCTGCCGCAAAGCCGCGGCGCTGCGCAGCCGCACGTAACGGTTCGGATCGTGCCGCTGCAACTCTTCTAGTGCGCGAACCACGCGCCCAACGGAAGGATCGCCGGGAAGTGAAACCGCTTCGGAAGCTGGCGGTACGCCCGGAACATCCGGCACATCGAGCATCTCGCCTTCCAACGAGCGCACCAGCAAATTTACGGCTTCGACGCGCACACCCGGATTCGCGTCGTGTTGCAGCGCCTCAAGCAGAGTTTCGCGCACAGCGTCGTCCCCGGCAGCATCGCGGAGCAGCTCCAACGCCTTCATGCGCACTGCGGGATTCTGGTCCTTGCGTGCCGCCGCAAGCAGCGCGCGGCGTACTTCCACGTCGCCACTGCGCTCTCTCAGCCCGTCCAGACAGTCGAGGCGCACACCGGGATCAAAGCGCTCGCCGTTTGCCACCACGTAAGTCAAAACGCGGCGCACGTCCGCGTCATCCACATTCCCAACAACCACCAGGGGCTGCTCGGTGCGAACCTGCAGTTGCAATGTGCCCGGCGCGGCGTCGGACGCCGAAGCAAAATTGACTCCCGCGATCGACATCTTCGACAGATCCTCGTCTGTCAGGCGCGGTGCGGCCATGATATTCATGGCCTGACCGATACCCGCACTCGAAGCATTGCCGACGTCGCGCGAAGAGAACCAAAGAGAGGCCTGCGTGCCTGCGGCAAGGCCCAGCAACACCAGGAAAGCCGCGCTCCATACCGGCCGGAGCGCCATCCGCTGGCGCACCCATCCGAACGGCATCCAGTGCTCGCGTACCGGCGGCGCCGACAGATCGTCCAGCAATTCAGAAAGTTCGCTGCGGCATTGCGCGAGGAGAGCTCCGGAGGGGTCCAGCTGGTCGGCGGACTGCGACGTACCGGCGAAGGCTGCTTGCATGCTCAGCTCTTCGCCGAGTTGTTTGCCGCAAGCCGGGCACGAAGCCAAATGCGTATCGATCCGTTCGCGCTCCTCCGCGCTGACCTCGTCGCAGGCGTAGAAGACGAGAAGCGGTGCCACATCCGCGCAGCGCGTCAAATCGGCGCGCGAGCTCATCGGAGCTCTCCCAACTGGCTGCGCAGCTTGCGCGTTGCTCGGAAGAGCGAATTCTTTACGGTCTCTTCCGTGGTGCCCAGCGCATCGCCAATGGCTCGCAGCTTCAGTCCCTGGTAATGCTTCATTTCAAACACGACGCGCTCTCGCGGCGAAAGGAGTTCCATCGCCGCGTTAATGCGCCCTTGGATTTCCTTTCCGAAGAGTTGCCTTTCGGGATCCAGCGTCGGGCGGTGCTCGCGCTGGCGCTCAAAGAAATCGCTGATGCCTTCGTCGTGGGTCGCGGAATTGAGCTCGGGCGCTTGGTCTTCCGGCCGGGCTTGGCGGCGGCGCAGATGGTCGAGGCACACGTTGGTGACGATGCGATAGAGCCAGGTATAAAAGCTGCACTCGAAGCGGAAACGATGCAGGTTGCGGTAGACCTTGAGGAAAGCTTCTTGATAAACGTCGCGGGCGTCCTCGGGACGCTTCATCAGGTTCAGCGCGAGGCGCAGAACGTCGCGGTCGTGGCGGCGGACGAGTTCCTCGAAGGCCGCGCGATTACCGCCCTGCGCTTCCGCCACAAGGCACCGCTCGTCAGCATGGGGCAAAGAGGCCACCGTGGCCAAAGCGGCCCCAACACCGGCAGCTTGGCCCTGAACATTCGCCAAAGCCAATCCCAATCGAGGAAGCGGCATATTCGCTTTCTATTCGCGCCCGCGGGTGTTATGGCTTTGACCATAAGACCTTAGCCCAAGTCTAAACCCTCTGGACGAAGACAGGCCAGCGCGGGACCACCCAATTTGGACGTACCCCAACTGAGTGGGTGAGCAACCACTTCCCTCAAGTAGAACGTTGGAGAGCGGCTGTTTGTTTCCGAAGTCACCTGTGTTCCTCATGTCTCTCTGCGCTAGTTCGATCAGGCGGAGGAGCCTTGCTCTCCGCCGCCATTCCCCGAACTCGTGCGCCACGCGACAAATGGCCAGGCAAGAAGCAGCACAAGCATCAGAACCACCGCGTACCCGTTCGCGCGGTAGAAAGCATTCGGTTGAGGCAGCAATGTGGCTGCATCGCCCACCAGCGCAAGAATGGCCAGAACAAGAAAACAGCCAAGAATATTGAACCGCATCACCCGTCGCACTCCAAACACAACAACGGCCAGGAAGATCGCTTGTGCCAGCCATTGCTTGGCGAAGTCTGCAGGGCTGCCCCAACCGCTCCCTGTAATTGCCAGTACACCAAGCAAAAATGCCAAGAAGCGCATCCATCTCGCGCGCAGCTGCGCGGCAATGAAGGAGGCGATCAGCGCCACTGTGCCGGTCAGCACCAAGCTATGAAGCAACGTGGTTCCCAGAATGGACGCGGCCGGAAGGATCGCATCAAAATCTGAGCCAAACCCAGCTTCCGCGACGCGGTGCGCCGTCGGCCAGTGCTGCGAGGCCATTTGCAGCAGAGTCTGTAAACCCAGCACGGCACCAGCTCCTCCGAGGCCGATCCAAAGTGCGTCGCGGTAGTAAGCTGCGGGCATGCCCGTCCAACTGGGGAAGTGCTCTTCTCCAAACGCGCGTTTTGCGTAATACCACGAAATGCCAAACAGCAGTACGAGGAAGCCGAAATTGAACGGTCCTCCCAGCAGGACGCTGATGCCCATAATGCCCAGCGTCGTCTTCAAAGGAATCGCCGTGTTATACGCGTTTAGAAAAGTTGCAATGCGGTTGCCGAGCGCAAACACCAGCACGTAAGCGGCGAGCCCCCAGAAAGCCCACCGGGTCAAGCGCCTCCACGGAATCGAACGCGCCGCTTCCGAGCGCAGATCCTTGAGAAACAGAATGAGCGCCGTAATTCCCAATCCGCCGAGAAACAAGATGGGGATTCCGTAGTTGAGGATCGTGCGGGGAAGCGTGAGCTCTTCTTGCTTGCGCCGCCAGTCGTCGGGAATCTTGATATACGTGCGATAGTCCGTGACCTCGTCGCCGTGGACCGCTAGCTCGATCCGCGCGTAGGCGTGGCCGGCAGAGTCACCGGACGAACCAGTCGGCGAGTCCAGCGCAGCGTCTTGCTGCCAGGTCAGCGTGTGATCGGTCCGATGGGGCCGCTTGTCGGACTGTGCTTCGACCAGGGCCCAATGGCTCAGATCGATTTTCTTTTCGTCGCGAAGAAATTTCTCCGCGCTTCCCACGGCTTCATCCTTGCTCAACGAAACGCCGGGCGCGTCTTCCGCCAGCGTATGACGCACGGAATGCAGCGAACCATCGGCCTTGAGAACGATCGCGTATTCTTCCGGCTGGCTGTCCCGGAAATAGCGCACCCGCCACAGCGCCCCCGGCACTTGCTTGGCATAGATCTCGTTGAGGTGTGCCACGCCTCCGCGCTCCCGCAGAAATTCATTCGTCACCGGATCGGTCGCGTTCACCAGCAGCGCCGCATGGTGGTAGGAATTCGGATCGAGGCCGCGCTGCTGAATAATCTCGTCGGCTCGCGTCCGCGCCGTGCGCGCGTCCACCGACAGCTTCAGATAATCGCCGATCGATTCTGGTTTCAGCCGCCAAGCGAGCAAGCCGCCAGCGAGCAAACAAACCGCCAGAAAACCCAGCATTCCCGGCGCCAGCACATCGTATCGCCGCGTCGCCGCGCCGGTCACCGCAGCCGCCGGAGCCGCCGCCAAACTAATGTCCGGGGCCGGCACCGCGTTGTTCAGCAAATCCTCATTCGTTTCGAATCGGCCCCGCGTCAGGTACGAAATCCCCGCGAACGCCAGCGGCGCCACCGCCGCGGCCGCAACCACAATGCCCGACACTTTGAAATAAAAACTGTTCGAGCGCACCAGGAACAACCCCACCAGCGATGCGTCCACCGTGTAATGCCAGATCAGCGTCGCCAGGATGCCCCACCGCAGCATCACGATCCCGGCAACCACTCCCACCAGCCCGATCTCGATGCCGCGAATGTATGCCGGCTCTTGCGGATAATTGCTGTGCAGAAAGCTCCACAAAAATGCCGGCACCACGACGGCCACCCAGCGGTACCGCGTAATCCGCATGAAAAACGGGATCGCGAACAAACGGAACGTAAACTCTTCGTTCGTGGAAGCCAGCAGTCCAATCGCTGCTCCGGATATCCACGGAAAAGCGGTGTTCACGGATTCTTCGTAGTTCAATTCTTGCGGCGCCCACGCCCCGAAATGGCTGGCCACCACGTAAAACGCCACCACATAGCCGATATGTGCCGCCGCCATGGACAGCCCCACCACCGCCGCGGAAAAAAACTCCTTCGACCGCAATCCTCGCAACGTGAACGTTTGCGAAAGCCGTAAGCGCCCCGGCTGCGAAGCGCGGTACAGCGGCTCGGCCGCCGGAAGCACCAGCGTGACGGTAAGTGCCGTCAGCATCGAGATGAGCAGCGCGCTCCCCAGCTTCATGGCCAGGAAGCTGGCGTAGGAAGCGTTCGTGTCGTAGCTCGCGCCCCACAGCGGCCAATCGTTCAGGTTTTGCAGGAAAAGCAAAGCCGCGACCAGCAGACCCAGCAATATCGCTCCGCGCCAAGAGGTTTGTCCCCGCTGGCTAAGCTTGATCCCCAGCCACACCGCGGCGCCGATCAGCAGAATGTACGGCACCGTGAAAACTAGCGCGAGCGAATCGTTGCCGGAGCGCATCCGTTTGAAGCTACGCTCCCAAGCCTCCGGCACTTGCAGGTATGCCTCGCTGCCGTCGACGCGGTCTCCATGTAGCGTCGCCGCAAGCCGGTAGGGCGCGTCTTTGGCCCGGAAGCCGTGCTTTTCCCACGTAAAAGACCAGTCCAGGCGGTTGGGTCTCTTGTTGGAATTCGCTTCTTCCGGCAGAAAGTCCCACGCGTTCAGATCGACCCCGAGCTTCGCGCTCAAGAAATTCTGTGCTTTCGTTTGCGCGCTCGCCCGGTCCAGCGCAGCGCCTGCTCGCGCTTCTTCCACCTTGTGCTCGTACCCGGCGATTTTCCCCGCGGGGCTGACGCGCACGTGAAATTCTTCCTCCTGCTGTGGACGGAAAAAGCGCACGTCCCAATACCAGATGTCCAGCTCGGAAGACATCATGCGGTTCGCTTGTTGCAGGCCAAGCTCCCGCTCCAGGTAGGTCTTGGCATTCTCGTCTACATCGAATACCACTGCCGATTGATAGCGGCTCACGTCCTCGCCGAGACTCCCGGCGAAGCTCCGCGCCCGCTGCAGCGCCTCGCTGCGCGACACGCGAAAGTCCACCGACGCTTCCGGAAAAGCCCGGAAAAAATACTTCTGCGCAAACACCACGCCCACGATGCCCAGAAGCACCCACAAGAGCAGCGCGCGTTTATCGGAACCCGTCAGGCGGTCACTGGCCACAAAAGCCTCCCGGATCGTGAACCCAGCAGAACGTTCACTCTAGCGATACCCATGCCGCGGACGCAAGTTTCCCACCGGCGTGGTACCCGGGGCAGTTTCGTGGGCACAGAGGATGCGCGCCGGGAGTGATATAAAGAAGTAGCGTCAACCGCTCTGCGGTTACGCATACAAATGCCACTTACTCTCGGAACCGAAGTGCGCATGATCAAAGGCGTCGGCCCGCAGCGCGCCGAATTGCTGGCAAAGCGCGGCCTGCACACGCTCGAAGACCTGCTCACGTACCTGCCGTTCCGCTACGAAGACCGCATCCATTTCTCAAACATCAAGGAC
>JBGOVR010000173.1:0-8871 GCA_041478205.1 Candidatus Acidiferrum sp. | reverse complement strand
GGTCACTGCCGAAGAGGTGCGAGCGGCTTCGCTGCAGTTCGTGAGAAAAATCAGCGGCTTTAACAAACCATCGAAGGCAAACGAAGGCTCGTTCCTGGCGGCCGTCGATGAGATAGCGGGCATCTCGACGCGTCTGCTGCGCACGCTGGAAACGAACGCGCCGCCGAAGAATCGAGAAGAAGAGGCCGCCAAGGGGAAAGCTCGCGCGGCCGAGAGGTTCGGTGCTTGAGTAAACCACGGTCCCTGGGAAGAAGGTCGGAGGCCGATGCGGCGTTGGCGCCGACGGCCTCCGTTTGACTCATGCCGCGGTGGAACTTACGCGCCGTGGGCTCGCTGCGCGGGTCCCGCGTGGATCGTTAATGAGCGGAGCTCAAAGCGGATTCCACACTGCAAGCGCCCAAGTCCTTTACCACTTTTTTCGCTTGAAAGGTCGCGGCGCCGTTTTCGTCGCTCGATTTCTTTCCCTTGAGTTGAACCTGCTCGCCGGGCTTGAGATCGAGGCCGCCGGACACGAGCGCGTAGGTCTTGTTCTTTTTTTCGTCGACCAAACTCAAGCCGTCGTCGGTGCGCCGGACGCAGCCGGTGACCGCGCCCCGGTTGTGCAGCGCCAAGTACAGGATGCCGACGCCCGCGGCAGCGCCCACGCCAACGCCGATGGCCGCTCCCGAGCCGTAACCGCCCTTGGGTGGGGTGTAGCCAGGCGTGCCGGGCATGCCGGTTCCGCCGCTCCCTCCGCCGTACTGTGCGAAGGTTTGAGTGGATAGAAACAAACCTAGGCAAATGCCTAGGGCGAGTCGAATGGAACTCCGGAAGAAGACGGTCTTCTTTACGGGTGGCTCGCAATTTACGTTCTGCGTATCCATGATGATCCTCCTTTGAATTGGCGATACACGATTGATTAATTCTTGGGGTCCGCCAATAGATTGGCTCCCACGGAGAAGTTGGATGTCGCCGAAATGTGAAGAAAGTGTCATTTTCGTGACACGCCATTTTCGTGGCTTTCTCCTGTCATCGATTTGTGGGGATCATCCAGGAATCGCGTGCCAAATACGAATGGTGTTGCCGAGATGGGGCGCAGCGGTGCTGCGCCCCTACAACGGAACACCGGCCGTGTGGCGAGGTTGAGCTATTCGGGCTTGCGGAGGGACTGAAGGTCGATACCGAGCTGCTGGCACTTCTTGTAGAGGTGGCTGCGTTCCAAGCCCAGCGCGCGAGCGACATTGGTCATGTGGAAATTGTGGCGGCGAATTTCGCCGAGGAGCACTTCCCTTTCAAAGGCTTCGGCGCGCTCGGCGAGTGTGCCGGATTGCATCGAGGAGGAACCGCTGGCATCGCCGGCGCGCTCCGCCAGACGGTCCGCGACGGGCAGCACGAGCCGAACGTCAGCGGCGGTAACCGCTCCTTCGCCGGCGAGAAGCACGAGGCGCTCGACGACATTGCGAAGCTCGCGGATGTTGCCGGGCCAAACGTACCGGCGCAGCTCGGCGATGGCGTCTTCGGCGAAGGGCTTTTCTTTCCAGCCATTCTGGGCGGCCACTTGCCCGGCGAAATGCTCGACGAGCGCGGGGAAATCTTCCGGCCGCTCGCGCAGCGGGGGCAGCAGCAGTGGAAATACATAAATGCGGTGAAAAAGATCGCGGCGAAACGCATTCTGCTTCACGAGCTCTTCCAGATTGCGATGGGTCGCCACAAGGACGCGGACATTCACGCGGATGGGCTTGTCGCCGCCGACGCGCTCGACTTCGCCTTCTTCCAGAACCCGCAGAAGCTTCGCTTGCATGGCCACGGGCATGTCGCCGATTTCGTCGAGAAACAGCGTGCCGCCGTCGGCCTGCTCGAATTTGCCGAGATGCTTGGCGGCAGCGCCGGTGAAGGCGCCCTTTTCGTGTCCAAAGAGCTCGGATTCGATCAGTTCGGCGGGAACGGCGGCGCAATTGAGGGTGATGAAAGCGTTTTCGCGGCGGGGCGACTTTTCATGAATGGCGCGGGCGACCAGTTCTTTGCCCGTTCCAGTCTCGCCTAGAATGCAGACGCGCGTTTCGCTGGCGGCGACGCGGTCGATCTGCGCGAAAAGTTTTGCCATGGCCGGACCGGAGCCGATCAGTTCGTGCTTGCCGAGGCGGTGGCGCAGCTCGCGGTTTTCGTCTTCGAGGCGCGAGAGGCGCAGCGCGTTCTCCACGGTCACGAGAAGCTTGTCGGTGGACAGCGGCTTTTCGAGAAAATCGAGCGCGCCAAGTTTTGGGGCGCGCACGGCGATTTCGATGTTGGCCTGGCCGGAGACGAGGACAATGGGCGTCTTCACACCGGCTTTCTTGAGGTCCTCCAAAAATTCCAGCCCGCTCTTCCCGGGCATGACCACGTCGGAGAGGATCAGGTCGAATACCTCGGTGCGCAGCAGCTCTAGCGCGCGAGCCACATTGTCACAGACGGTGGCTTCATGCCCGGCAAGGCGGAAAGCACGAGAGAGGGAGGCAAGCGTGTTGGGGTCGTCGTCGACGAGGAGCAGATGAGCTTTGCGTGGCAAGCAAGAATCCTCAGATAATCTTGGCGTCTGAATCGTTTGTGGCGGCCGCCTTCCGGGACAGGTGCCGCGCTTCTTGGTGCACTAATCCGAAGCCGCAGCAAAAGTCGGCGGCGAGTTCTTGGCAGGGACCGCATCTTCCGCGGAGTTGGCCGGTTGAAGCGCTTGCCGCTTCGGCAATTCCATGCGGAACGTCGCGCCGTGGCCTTCCTCGCTGGAAACGCTGATGGTGCCGTGATGATCGCTGACGATGGACTGCACGATGGCGAGGCCCAGCCCGGTGCCCTGGTTCTTGGTGGTGTAGTACGGCGTAAAAAGGCGCGCGCACTCTTCTGGCGTGAGGCCCTCGCCCGTGTCGGATACTTCGATGCGCACGTTCCCCTTATGTTCGGAGGTTCGCAAGGAGAGCGTGCCTCCCGCGGGCATGGCGTCCACGGCATTCAGCACCAGGTTCTGGAAGGCGCGATGCAGAAGAACAGCGTCCGCATCGATCTCGGGGAGTGACTCGGTAAGAAAATATTCCGGCGCGACCGTGGGTTTGCCCACTATGTTGAACTGCGGCTCGAAGAGCCGGATGATGTTGCGCAACGATTCATTCACGTCCACGCGGGCAAACTGCGGCGCAGGCATTTTGGAGAAATCGCTGAAGCGGCCGACGATGGCATTCAGATTGGCGAGTTCCGCCTTGAGCGTGGCCGTGGATTCGTTAAAGACTTCCAGGAACTGCTTGGCTTCCAATTGCCGCGCGCGCTGCAGATTTTCCACCGTGATTTGCAGCGGAAAGAGCGGATTGCGAAGCTCGTGCGCCAGACGCCGGGCCAGTTCGCGCCACGCGGCGACGCGCTCGGTTTGCAGCAGTTGCTCGCGCTGCGTTGCCAGCGTTCGCGTCATATCGTTAAACGCGATGCCCAGCTGCCCGATTTCGTCGGTGCCGCGCACATCGATCCGCGTTTCCCATCTGCCGGCAGCGACTTCGCGAGCGCCTTCCGCGAGCTCTGACACGGGGCGGGTGATGCGCGCCGACACCCACAAGCTGATCAATAGTCCTACGAACAACGCGACGGCGGCGACGGCGGCGGCGATGGCGACGATGCGCTCCGTCAGTAGCACCAGTTCCTTGCGCGAACTGCCAACGAGGAGGACGCCGAGGAGCTCATTGTTGCGTCCTGTCAGCGGTATCGCGTGAAACGTTTCTGCCGACGCGGCGTCTGGGCGCCAATCGATGGTGCGGACGAGCGCTTGGGGCTGCTTCTGAATTTGTTGGATGAGCGGCGCAAGGCGTTCCGGTTGGTCGACCGCGCCATTGGCGTCGGTAAGTGCCGTGGCCGCAAACGCGGGCTCCAGGTTGCGATACAGCAGCGCCCGCATTCCGGAAGGAAGCACCAGAGATGAAAGAAAGTTCTGGTCCAACCGGACGCCGCCGATGATGTACAGATTCTTGCCATTTCCCCCGGAAAGCGCGCGGACGGCGGTCAGAGAAAGCGCCATACCGTCTGGCAGCTCTTCCTTTTTCAAAAAGGCTCTCGAATCGTTCCAATCTTTCGCCGCGACCCAATCGTTCTTGTAGCCGACTCGCGAAGGGTATTGCGCGGAAGAAATCAAAGTTCCGTCGGAATTGACGAATTCGACGAAGTCGAGCCCGTGGTCCTGCGCCGCCCCGGTCGCGTCATGGACGAAAAGCGATTGGTCCGCGTTGGGCCGCGCCAAATCGATGGCCACTCTCAGGGTGATATCGGCATCGGTGATGTTTTTCACCTGCTGGACGATCTGATCCCCGCGTTGCGCGAATTCCTTCTTGAATTGGGCGACCAGCGCCTCGGTGCGCTGCGCATCCATCTCTTCAAAGGCCGCACGCGTATAGCGGGTGACGCCGTAGGCCACCACCGAAACGGAGGCGAGCACGGTAATCAGGAAAACCAGGAAGATTTTCGTGCGGAAGCTCATCGACACGCTCTGGGATTCGCGGCCTGCGGCAATGGTACAGCCACACGACCTTGCCGCCTCGGGCTTCCCGGCTTCGTCGAGACAACATTTTGCTTGGCGTACACGGGGGTGCGGGATGATGATACCACGGCTCGGAATAAGGCCATTTCGTTACTGTCCAACTCGCAACTCATGAACGGAACCTTTTGCCGGGGCTTTCGTCTATACGGATGGCGGCGCTTAGTCGCCAGGGTGTGCCATTTTCCCGTGAAATCGAAGCGAACTGGTGAACTTTTGGTTTGGAGAAAACCGATGAGTAACGCATTTGCGCGGAGATCCGCGTGTGTGGCGATTTTCTTGGGCCTTCTTCTGTGGACCCATGCTGGAACTGAGAGTGAGGCCGCTCCGGCGGCGGAACAAGCGCCAACCGGACCGACGCGGCTGCTGCGATACGCGGATATTTCTAAAGACAAGGTGGTGTTTTCCTACGCCGGGGATTTGTGGACGGCATCGCGCGAAGGTGGCGCCGCGCGGAGGCTGACCTCGGGTGCCGGCGACAAGCTCTACGCCAAATTCTCTCCGGACGGGAAGTGGATCGCTTTCACCGCCGAATATGACGGCAACCCAGATGTTTACGTGGTTCCCTCGGAGGGCGGCGAGCCCAGGCGACTGACCTTTCATCCGTCCAACGACGTGGTGCTGGGCTGGACTCCTGACGGAAAAAACATATTGTTCCGCTCCGATCGCATCACCTCGCCACCACAGCGGAACACGCGGCTGTTTCTCGTGCCCCTGCAAGGCGGGCTGGCCAAAGTATTGCCGGTGCCGCGCGGAGATCTGACGAGTTTCTCGCCGGACGGCAACAAGATCGCATACATCGAGAACTCTCAGGAGAACCGCACCTGGAAACGCTATCGCGGCGGCTGGAGCCTGCCGATCGCCATTTACGACCTGAAGAAAAACACTTACGAAGAGCTTCCGAAAGCGAGCGGCATGGACATGTTCCCCATGTGGCACGGGAACGCGATCTATTTCATCAGCGACCGCGACGGCGTGATGAATCTCTACAGCCACGATCTGGCAACGAAAGCGACGAAGAAGCTCACGGACTACAAGGAGTACGACATCAAGTGGCCGAGCCTCGGCCCGGATGCCATCGTGTACGAGAACGGCGGCCTGCTCTACGAATTCAACCTGCAAAGCGGAAACGCGCGGAACATTCCCATCGAAGTGCGCGGTGAGGATTTGGAGACGCGGCCGGAGTTCAAAAACGTTGCGCTGAATGTGGGAACCTTCGGGCTTTCTCCGTCGGGTGCGCGCGCGGTGATCGAGGCTCGTGGCAACGTTTTCACCGTGCCGGCGGAGCACGGCAGCATCCGCACCCTCACCACCGACAATTCCGGCGTGCATGAGCTCGATCCGACGTGGTCTCCGGATGGGAAGTGGATCGCGTATTTGTCGGACAAGAGCGGCGAATACGAGCTCTATGTGCGCCCACAAATGGGCGGCCCGGAGGCGCGCGTTACGACTGACGGGCACATGTATCGCTACGGTCCGGCGTGGTCGCCAGACAGCAAGAAACTTCTCTACTGGGACAAACTGCACAAGCTGTGGTGGATAAATGTCGAGGAGAAAAAGCCCGTACAGGTAGACGAAGGAGAATATTCCGACATCACCGACGGAAGCTGGTCTCCGGACAGCTTGTGGATCGCCTATTCCAAAAACGACCGCCGCGGCGCGGGCCAAATGTATTTGTATTCGCTGGATCAGAAAAGGAGCACCACGATTTCGAACGGGTTTTACAACGACGCCAACCCGGTCTTTGATCCCGAGGGAAAATACATTTTCTTCCTTTCGCAAAGATATTTCTTCCCGAGCGCCGGCCAGCTCGACCAGCGCTTCAACTACTACAGCTCCGATGGAATCTTCGCGCTGACGCTTAAGGCGGACGAAGCTTCGCCATTCAAGCCGCAAAGCGACGAAGAAAAAGCCGCAAGCGAGAAGGACAAGGATAAAGACAAGAAAGACGACGACAAGAAGAAAGAGGACGCGAAAGCCGCCGGAAAAGAAAATAAAGAAGAACCCAAGAAAGATGAAAAGAAAGAAGAGCCACCCAAGCCGATTCAAGTCGATTTAGGCGGCATCGAAGGCCGCGTGGCTCCAGTGCCGATTTCATCGGGCATCTACAACAATCTCGCCGCGCGCAAAGGAAACATTTTCTACCTGGCGCAACCCCAGGAAGCAAGAGCAGCCGGCACGGAGCAAGACAGCGCGCCGCGCAACATTCTCCACATCTACGATCTCGAAAAGCGCGAAGACAAAGAGCTTCTGACGGGCATCGACGCTTACGGCCTCGACAAAGAAGGAAAGAAAGTCATCTACAAAGCGGGACCGGTCTTCGGCATCCAGGACGCGCAACCCGGCAAGGCAAAAACCGGCGAAGGCAAGCTCGATCTTTCCGGGCTGCAGGTGAAGATCGATCCCCGCGAAGAATGGAAGCAGATTCTCCGCGAGGCGTGGCGCATCGAGCGCGACTTCTACTGGGATCCGAAAATGACCGGCCACGATTGGGAACAGATCGGCAAGCGCTACGAGGCGCTCTTGCCGTGGGTCGCTCACCGCAGCGACTTGAATTACCTCATCGGCGAGATGATTGCCGAGCTCAGCACGTCGCACACCTACGTCGGCGGCGGAGATCAGCCGCAATACCCAAAAATCGGCGTGGGGCTGCTGGGCGTCGACTTCGAAGCCGACGGCGGCTACTACCGCATCGCGAAAATCTATCCGGGCGAAAATTGGAACGAAGCCAGTCGTTCGCCGCTCACCGAACCGGGACTCAAGGTGAAGGCAGGCGACTACGTGATCGCCGTCAATGGCCAAGAAGCAAAGGCTTCGCAGGATGTGTACGCGTACTTCCAGAACCTCGCCGGAAAAATTGTGACGTTGAAGCTGAACGGCAAGCCGAGCAGCGACGGCGCATGGGAAATCACCGTGAAGCCGAACGGCGATGAAGCCGGCGTTCGTTATTTGGACTGGATCAACGCGAATCGCAAGAAAGTGGCGGAAGCCACGGGCGGCCGCATCGGCTACATGCACGTGCCGGATACTTCCATTGACGGCATCATCCAGTTCGACAAAGCCTTCAACGCGCAGCTCGACAAGGACGGCATCATCGTAGACGAGCGCGACAACTCCGGCGGCCAGATTCCGGATTTTTACACCGAGAAACTCAAGCGCCAACTGCTTGCCGTGGTGGCTGCGCGCGACACCAAGGATGCTCCCTGGCCACCCGTGGCGATCTACGGCCCGAAAATAATGATCGTCAACGAACTGGCGGGCTCCGGAGGCGATGCGTTCCCCTGGTTCTTCCGCCGCGAAAAAATCGGACCGATTGTTGGCGAACGAACCTGGGGCGGACTCGTGGGGATCGGCAACTCTCAGCCGCTGCGCGACGGCGGAGCCGTTACCGCGCCGGGCTTTGGTTTCTGGAGCACGGACAACGGCGGCGAATGGATCGTGGAAAATCACGGCGTCGATCCCGATTACGTCGTTGCACAGCGCCCCGACCTGGTCGTCAGCGGCCACGATCCGCAGCTCGAGAAGGCCATCGAGCTCGCAAAAGAAGCATTGAAGGATTACAAAGGACTCCCGTCGAGGCCCAAGTACCCGGAAATAAAACCGTGACGCACGGATCGCAGCCGGCCGCGAGCCGGGTGGCGCGGTGCGCGGCGCTGGCAGCGGAAGAATCTCTGGCTGACGATAGAGTCAAGCGCGGCGGTGCTTGGCTTCGTGCTCATGATTTTTCCTCCTTTCCAGCGTCGCGTACCGAGCCACCCGCAAGGGTTTTGGCGGGCGGCTCTTCCCCTCTCTTTTTCTAGCGAGGGGCAAAACTGGCAGAACTCTGTCACCCCGGTCGGCGGGCCGATAGATCTGATCGGCCCGCCGTGAAGGGATGCGGACCTACGGTCTTTTCGATTTACCCTTCTGCGCTCTAGCCGCAACCGTCGGCGCAGGATCATCCGGGCTGTCGTCCGACGACGCATTGTTGCCGCCGGTGATTCCGGAAAACGCCGAGCGCATCACGTCGTTGGCGAAAAAGTTCTTTCCGTCCATCGGCACCATCATGATCTGCAGCTTGTCGGAGAGCCGCTCCGCAATGATCTTCTGAATGAGCATGGGGTTCTGCTTTAGCACCGCGGCTTCGTACTTCAAGCGTTCCGCGTCGGCCGCAGCCGTCACGCGAATGTGATTGGCTTCGGCGTCGGTAAGGTTCCTCTGCCGCTCGAGTTCCGCCTTGCTATCGATAACCTTGGCCTGCGCCGCGGCATCGGCATTCTGCAGCGTGGCTTCCTTGCGCGCCTGCGCCTCGAGCTTGGTCTGCTCGATTTGCTTCTGTTTCAGGGGCAGGGTGTACTGCATGGCGTCCG
>JBGOVR010000056.1:0-27722 GCA_041478205.1 Candidatus Acidiferrum sp. | reverse complement strand
GCAATGGAAGGTTGGCTGTCTTGCATATGTTACCCCCTCCTACTAAGATTTAATGTCGCAGTCACATATAATTGGACCGAGTGACCAAACCACCCAAAAAGTCTGAGAAGCCCAAAGAGCTGGTCGTCGCCCAAAACCGCGCCGCCTCCTACAATTATCATTTAATGGAGAAATTTGAGGCTGGCCTAGTCCTTCACGGTACCGAGGTCAAAGCCTTGCGCGAAGGAAAAGCGAACATCCGCGACGCCTTCGTCGACTTCAAGCCCTCCGGCGCCTGGCTCGTCAACGCTCACATCGCCCAATACCTGCCAGGGGGCCCCTGGAACCACGAACCCCTCGGCTCTCGCAAGCTGCTCCTTCACAAGAACGAGATTTACAAGTTGGCCGCTCGTACCCAGGCTAAAGGTTTAACCGTCATTCCCCTGCGCATATACTTCCGCGACGGCATCGCCAAATGCGAAATCGCGGTGGCCCAGGGCAAAAAGACCTGGGACCGTCGCCAGGACGAGCGCGATAAAGAAGCCCGCAGGGAAGCCGATCAAGCTATGTATCGCAACCGGAGGCGATAAACTTAATCATGCAGATCACGCTGGATACCAAGCCCTATGCCACTCTCGAGACCGACGCCCTCGTCTCTTACTTATTTGAGGACTCCGACCCCGTCCAGGGCCGCGTCGCGGAAATCGACCAGGCCACCAACGGCCTCTTGCGCAAACTTTCCAAGAGCGGCGAACTGACCGGCAAGTCTCTGGAAATGACCCTCGTGCATGCCCCCGCAGGGCTAAAGGCTGCCCGCCTGCTGCTGGTAGGCGCAGGCAAGCGCGACAAGTTCGATGCCGCCACCCTCCGCAAGATCGCCGGCGCCGCGCTGCGCTACCTGAAGGCCCGCTCGGTCAAGCAATTTGCCTTCCTCGTCCGCGAAGGCGAAGTGACCGAGGACGCCGCGCAAGCCATCACCGAAGGCGCCCTCGCCGCCAATTTCGAATCCGACAAGTACAAAACCGACAAAAAGAACGACAAATTCGTCGACACCGTCTTGCTGGCAGGCTACTCCGACAAAGACCGTGCCGCCGGCGAAAAGGGCTTGTCCCGCGGCCGCATCATCGCTGACGCCCAGAATTTCGCCCGCGACCTCGTCAACGAGCCTTCCAACAAGCTAACCCCAAAAATGTTGGCGGAAAAAGCCCAGGCCATGGCCAAGGAAGCTGGCCTAGCCATCGAGATTCTCGACGAAAAGAAAATCGCCGACCTGAAAATGGGCGCGTTACTCAGCGTCGCGCAAGGCAGCGTCGAACCCCCACGCATGATGGTTGTAACCTACACTCCTGCGAATCCTAAGCCCGGAGCCCCGGTCATTGGCCTCATCGGCAAGGCCGTCACCTTTGACACCGGCGGCATCTCCATCAAACCCGCCGACGGCATGGAAAAAATGAAGTACGACATGGCTGGCGGCGCCACCATGCTCGGCGTCATGCGCGCCCTCGCCGCCCTCAAGCCCAACGTCAAAGTCATCTGCGTCGTCCCCAGCACGGAAAACATGGTCGGCGGCAAAGCCCAAAAGCCCGGCGACATCCAGACCGCCATGTCCGGCAAAACCATCGAAGTCCTCAACACCGACGCCGAAGGCCGCCTGATCCTCGCCGACGGCATCACCTACATCAAGCAGCTCGGCGCCACGCACCTCGTTGACGCCGCCACCCTCACCGGCGCCATCGTCGTCGCCCTCGCCAACGTCAACGTCGGCGTCTTCGGCTCCGATCAGCCCTGGACCGACAAACTCCTGGCCAGCGCCAAAGCCGTCGGCGAAAAAATGTGGCAAATGCCCATGGACGACGAGTATCGCGAATTCATCAAGGGCAGCGTTGCCGACATCCAGAATATCGGCAGCGGCAAAGGCGGCGGCTCCATCACCGGCGCTTGGTTCATCCGCGAATTCGCGGGTGACACCCCCTGGATCCATCTCGACATCGCCGGCACCGCCTGGAACGACGACGCCAAGCCCTGGCTAGCCAAAGGCCCCACCGGTGTCGCCCTCCGCACCCTCATCAACCTCGTCATGTCCTACTGAGTTTCGCCTTGTAGGGGCGCAGCACGCTGCGCCCCAGCTTGGCACCCAATTCCAATGATTCCGCGCGAACGGTCCGCCATGATCACGAAGGCGTGCATGGTGTTCAAGCTACATTTTCTCCGGCGCCTCGATCCCCAGCAGCGACAACGCTCGCACCAACTGCGCCTCCACCAATTCCGTCAACCCCAGCAGAAACCCCCGCTTCTGCTCATCCGCTTCCGACAAAATATGGTACTTGTGATAAAAATTGTTAAGCGCCTGCGCCAATTGAAAAGCATACTTCGCCAAAAACGCCGGCTCTTGCACCCCAATCGTGGCATCCACCGCATAGTCCAACGACCCAGCAAGCAACAACAACTCCCACAAGCCCAATCCTTCCGACCCGCCAAGCACTTCCCGCACCGTCTCCAGCGTCACTTCCACTTTCGTCGCACCCGTCTCCACTCCCTTGCGCCGGATGCCCCGAATTCGCACCACCGCATACTGGCAATACGGCCCCGTCTCCCCCTCAAAACTCAACGCATCGTTGAAATCAAACGCGATGATCGAATTCCGCGTGAACTTCAGCAGAAAAAATCGCAAAGCCCCCACGGCAATCGCGTGCGCCGTCTGACTTTGCTCGGCCTCGCTCATGTCCGCATGCCGCTGCCGCACCTCCGCCAGCGTCGCGGCCTCCAGCCTGTCGAGTAGATCGTCCGCCTTCACCCCCAGCCCTTTGCGTCCGCTGACCTCCACGTACGGCTTCTTGGCCTCTTCCGGCGAAAGCTCGTAACCCATCTCCGCCGCGCATCGCGCCGTCAGCGCCACAATTTCATAAGCAAAGTGAATCGAATTTCTCGCCTCTTCCTCGTGCCCCAGCCTCCGCAATCCTTCCGCAACCACATCCTGCAAATACGCTTGCCGCGCATCGATCACGTTATAGACGGTCTTCGCCGGCGCTCCAAAGTGCGGCGCCGCCGGATCATCCGCTCCGCTCGTTGTGCTCCAGACCGTCTCTCCCTCAGGCGCGTTCGGCCATTTCGTGTAATGAAAATCCTTCCCCAGTAACCCGAATTTCCAGAGCTGGTACGCAATGTCTTTGCCAACATACGTGACGGTGCCATTCGAGCGCACGATAATCTTGTCCTGCGTATTCTC
Organism: Candidatus Acidiferrum sp.; assembly: GCA_041478205.1. Taxonomy (GTDB): domain Bacteria; phylum Acidobacteriota; class Terriglobia; order Acidiferrales; family UBA7541; genus Acidiferrum. Next base: position 24,517 of record JBGOVR010000056.1, on the reverse strand, counting down.
GTCTTCGGTCTTCTCTGCGTCCTCTGTGCTCTCCGTGTCCTCTGTGTTAATTCCTGAATTCTCTTTCCAGGGCATAATCCAGCAACCCGCCATCTTCCCGCCCGCCACCAGTTGAATCGCCCCCGATTCCTTCAATTTCGCAAACGCCAAATCCCAAAAATGTAGGTGCAGAATCTCGCTCTCTCTCGCGAGCAGTTCGTAGCGAATATCCAGCCGCGCCATGGTCCGCAGATGGCACCCCACAATCGCATCGCCCACAATCCGTCCAACTTCCGCCGCGTCGCCGTGCCCGTCTTCGATCATCTTCAGCGTCTCGCCGCGCAGTTTCGCCGCGCGTTCCTTGTCCTCCCCAAAAAACTGCGTCGCCCGCGCGTAAAGGTCCCAGCAGTGATAGTCGAACCGCGGCTGGCCCGCCAAGGCCTTTACCTCCGCCGCAGTCTTGCGCTCCATGTGCAGAAAGCCGATGACCACGTCCGCCACCTGCACGCCCGTATTGTCGATGTAGTTTTGCACTTGCACGTTGTAGCCGGCGTGCCGCAAGGTCCTCGCCATCGTGTCGCCCAAAACCGCGTTGCGCACGTGCCCAATGTGCGCTGCCTTATTCGGATTGATGCTCGTGTGCTCGACGATAATCTTTTCCGGCTTGTGTTCTGCCAAGCTCCCCGCCGCTTCCCGCTGGACGCTCCCCCAGAACGCCCCGCGGTCAAAAAACGCGTTCAGATACCCCGCTCCCGCCACCTCCAACCGCGCAATTCCTTCCACCGGCCCCAGCTGCACTGCAATCTCCTGCGCAATCTGCCGCGGGGCCCGCTTCAAGCGCTTCGCCAAATCAAAACACACCGGCGAAGCCGCCTCCCCCATCTCGATCTTCGGCGGCCGCTCCAGCACGGCGGTCAGCTCCACGCCGTACTTCTCCCGGATATGCCGCCCCAGGGCCGCTCGCAATCGATTCGTCAGTGTCAGGTACACGTGTCCTCTGTAGTCGCTTCAGACCTGCAAAAAACAGATCAGTATAGACTTACCCAGCCTTCGTTCAAAGCCGCCTCGTGCGTCCAGCCGCCTCGCTCTCCTCGTCAAACACAGGCGGTCGAGTGTCGGCGCTGGGCTAAGCCCGGCGAACCAGCCCTCCTCTTCACTCCGTGCTCTCTGCGCCCTCTGTGTCAAATTCCGCTCCTCCGAACCTCCCGGCAGCCCCGCACCATCGCGGACCCCAGCGTACCCTCCTCATCCGAAAGGACTTATGGTATCGCTATAGTTATCTATTGACATAGTACAATTCTTGTGCTATCATTAGTCGTGAATGATCTCTTCCAGCCTCGCCAGATCCGCCGTAGCGATCCTCTCCCTCCGCTAAGTCCTTTAGAAGCCACTCTTACAGAACCTCTCGCATCGATATCAAAACAAGCCACTTTAACCCCTTTAGAATCCGCTCTTACGGAATCCAAGAACTCTCACACAAAACAAAGGACTTTAAGTCCTGTAGAATCCACTCTTACGCAAAATCCATCTCTAACTCCTTTAGAATCCACTCTTACAAAAAAGTGGGGGGGTGACTCTCGACCGACCTGCGCAATCGGCCGCCTGTGTTGCTGCCGCACGGCTCACCTCCGTTTGACACTCCATCACTCCGCCGATACTATCAGTCAGCTTCCGGCGGATACATTTTTCACGGCAGTGGTCTCCCGCGCGGCGGCGGATTCCCATGAAACTCGCGTATTTTGACTGTTTTTCGGGCATTAGCGGAGACATGGCCCTGGGCGCGCTCGTGGACGCGGGTTGCGCCATCGAACATCTCCGCGCTGGTCTGCGTGGCTTGCAGGTTCCTGGCTGGGAGCTGTCCGCCGAAAAGGTCTGGAAGAACGGCATGGCCGCCACCTACGTCCGTGTGAAGACGGAGGACCAGCAGAAGCACCGCTCGTTGAGCGCGATTTTGCAGATACTGAAGGATTCCCAACTCGAGTCGCAAGTGCGCGACCGCGCCTCCGCTATTTTCCAGAAACTCGGCGAAGCCGAGGCCCGCGTTCACGACGTATCCCTCGAGAAGATTCACTTCCACGAAGTCGGCGCCGTCGACGCCATCGTAGACATCGTCGGCGCCTGTATCGGCTTCCAATCGCTGGGGATTGAGCGCTTTGCGTGCTCGCCTCTGAACGTCGGTGGCGGCACTATCAAGATGGCCCACGGCGTTTTGCCCGTGCCCGCGCCGGCAACCGCTAACCTGTTGCAAGGCAAGCCCACGTATTCGAGCGGAGTGCAACGCGAGCTCGTCACGCCAACGGGCGCCGCCATCGTCGCGACCCTCTGCGACGTCTTCGGGCCGCAGCCGCCCATGACCGTCAGCGCCATCGGCTACGGAGCGGGCGCCGCCGATCTGGAAGGGCAGCCCAACGTCGTGCGCATCATGATTGGCGAAAGCGCGGAAAAAGTCGTCCCGGGCTACGACGAAGAAATCGCCGTCATCGAAACCAATCTCGACGACATGAATCCGCAGATTTACGGCTACTTTTTGGAGAAGGCCTTGTCGGCAGGCGCGCTGGACGTCTACACCACGCCCGTCCAAATGAAGAAGAATCGTCCGGGCACGCTGCTCACCGTCCTTTGCAATCCGCAGGATACGAACGCGCTCATGTCGCTGATCTTCGCCGAGACCACGACTTTCGGCGCGCGCACCTATCGTGCCCAGCGCCGCACGTTGCCGCGCGAGCATGTCAGCGTCTCGACGAGTTTCGGCGACGTCCGCATCAAGCTGTCCCGCGTGAATGGCCGCATCCTGCACGTCGCACCCGAATACGAAGACTGCCGCAAGCTAGCCGTCGAAAAAAATGTGCCGCTCCAACGCGTAATCAACGAAGCGCTGCGGCGTTACGAGTCGAGCGAGTGACTTTTCTTTTGTAAGGGCGCAGCACTGCTGCGCCCCAGCTTGGCGAGATTTCAACCTTTCGGACCGGCGCGATGGAAGGAATAACGACGACGAATGTCTGACCAAAAACCCAAATTCTATCTGACCACGCCCATCTACTACACCAACGGCCTGCCGCACATCGGCCACACCTACACCACGGTCGTGGCTGATACCGTTCGCCGCTACAAGCGCATGCTCGGCTACGACGTGGTGATGACCACCGGCACCGACGAACACGGTGTGAACGTCGAGCGCGCTGCCAAGAAGGCTGGCGTCCCCGAATCCGAATTCGTCGCCGAGATGGCCGCGGCATGGCGCGCCTTGTGGGATGATCTCGGTGTTCCCGCTGATGAATTCATTCGCACCACCGAGGTCCGCCACGCGCGCACCGTGCAGTGGCTCTTCAAGCTCTGCCGCGAGAACGGCTACATCTATCCGGGACACTACACCGGCCAGTACTGTATTTATGACAACGCCTATGTGAACGAGGCGAAACCTGGCGAAAACTGCCCCGATTGCGGCCGTCCGTTGGAAACCGTCACCGAACAAAACTATTTCTTCAAGCTCTCTGCATTCCAGAAACCTCTTCTCGATTTCTACAAGAAGAACCCGAATTTCATCCAGCCTGAAACGCGCCGCAACGAAATGATCAGTTTCGTGGAAGGTGGACTGAAAGACCTGAGCATCACGCGCACCACGATCCGCTGGGGCATCCCGGTTCCCGGCGAGGAATCCCACGTTTTCTACGTCTGGTTCGACGCGCTTACCGCGTATCTCAGCGCCGTTGGCGGCCCCGAGCATGAGAAGCGCGGCATGTGGCCGGCGGACCTGCATCTCGTTGGCAAGGACATCATTCGCTTCCACACCGTGTATTGGCCGGCGTTCCTCATGGCCGCCATGCTGCCGCTGCCGAAGCAAGTGTGGGCGCACGGCTGGTTTCTGATGGACGCCGCCAAAATGAGCAAGTCCAAGGGCAATGTGATCCTGCCGCGTCCGATCGCCAATGTTCTCGGTATGGACGCTCTGCGCTATTTTCTTCTCCGCGAGGTTGTTTTCGGCCAGGATGGCAACTTTAGCTACGATGCGTTGGTTCAGCGCTACAACAGCGACCTGGCCAATGGCCTCGGCAACCTCGCCAGCCGCACGGCAGCCATGATCGAGAAAAATTGTGGCGGAAAAATCCCGAAGCCCGCCGCGCTTCAGCCGCAAGACACCGCGTTGGCCAAGCACGCGCAGAACACTATCGGCGAAGTCATGGAGCACTACAACAAGCTCACCTTTTCGCGCGCTCTCGAAGAAATCTGGTCGCTGATCGGTGCAACGGATAAGTACCTGACCTCCGAGCAGCCCTGGGCGCTTGGCAACACGGAAGCGGATCAACAACGCCGCGCAACGGTTCTGTCTACCACGGCGGAAGTTCTGCGCATCGTCACCGTCCTTGCGCACCCCGTCCTGCCGGAGAGCACCTCGAAGGTCTGGTCTCTTCTCGGGCAGCCTGGACAACTCGGCGCGCTGGAGTTGGATGGACTCCGCTGGGGACAAATCCACCCAGGCACGGCATTGGGCAAATCGCACGCACTCTTCCCAAGGATCGACAAAGCAGAAGCTATAGAGAGGATGGAAGCAATGGAAAACGAGACACCGAAACAACCGGCGCCCGCCACCGCAAGCGCGCCAGCCACCGCACCGGCCGCGGCTGCGGCCGGTGCCGCCGCCGCGGCGCCTGTCGCGTCGGAAAAAATCGGCATTGAAGACTTCGCCAAAGTCGAGATGCGTGTGGGTCTGGTGAAAACCGCAGAGCGCATCGTAGGCGCGGACAAGCTGCTCAAGCTCACCGTCGATATCGGCACCGAAGTCCGTCAGATTTGCGCCGGCATCGCGCAATATTACGAGCCGGACAAGCTGATCGGCCGCAAAGTAGTCGTGGTGGTCAATCTCGTCCCGCGCAAGCTTCGCGGCGTCGAGTCCAACGGCATGATCGTGGCCGCCACCGTCGGCCCGGAAGGCCGCCCGGTCCTCGCCACCTTCACCGAAGACGTCGAGGTCGGCGCGCGTCTCAAATAACTGGTCCGTTGTAGGGGCGCAGCACTGCTGCGCCCCTACTGCTGAGGTCTCGATGGCGATCGACTCATGGAACTGATCGACTCACACGCGCACATCGACTTCCCGCAATTCGCGGAAGACCGCGATGCCATGCTCGACCGTGCTCGCGCTGCGGGAGTATCGACGCTGCTCGCGATTGGCACCGGGCCGGGACCCGAAAAGCTCGATGTGGCGCTGCCTTTTGCCGAACAACACGATTGGATCTTCGCTACCGTGGGTATCCATCCGCACGAGGCCAAGGAAGTCACGCAGCAGCATCTCGATCAGCTTTCGAAGCTCGCAACTCACCCGAAAGTGATCGCTTGGGGCGAGATCGGACTCGACTACTTTTACGACCATTCGCCCCGCGACATTCAGGACAGAGTCTTTCGCGACCAGCTCGCGCTCGCGCGCCAGGCCAAGCTGCCCATCATCATTCACTGCCGCGAGGCTTGGTCCGACTGTCTCAACGTTCTCGACGAAGCCTGGCGTCCGGCGGGGCTTGGCGGCATTCTGCATTGCTTCACCAGCACGCTGGAAGACGCGCGCCGGGGTCTCGAAATGGGCTTTCTGATCTCTTTTGCGGGGAATTCCACTTATCCGAAAGCGCAGAACCTTCGCGACGTGGCGAAAGCTTTGCCCTTGGAAAACATTTTGATTGAGACAGACGCGCCGTATCTTGCGCCGCAAGCCTATCGCGGCAAGCGCAACGAGCCGGCCTACGTCGGCGAAGTAGCGAAGGCCATCGCGAATGTGAGAAACTTACGCGCAGAAGAAGTGGCGTCGGCGACCGCGGCTAATTTTCGGCGCTTCTTCGGTCTGGCCGGGGGGCTTGCGCGGCCGGCAGCATCCGCGGCCGTTGAATTCAAATGAGTTGCCGCAGCATATGTTCTTGACGCCCGTGCGGTCACACAGGATACTTATCGGCTCGCGCTTACACGTATCGTATTATTGATGCAGGCCAGGAGGCAGGCCATCGCGCTGCTCACAGTTAGGGAGATTTTCGATCTCGTCAGAGAGGACCTGGTCCTCGTGGAAGAGGAGCTGACGCGACAGACTGCCGCTGCCTTCGAGCCTGTTTCCGAAATCACCGGCTATCTCCTGGGTGGCGGCGGAAAGCGTTTGCGCCCCGCGCTCTTGCTTCTCTCGGCTCGCTATGCCGGAAACCGCGGCCCCGGCCCCATTCGCCTCGCGGCCGTCGTCGAGCTCCTGCACAGCGCCACCCTGATCCATGACGACGTCATCGACAGCGCGGACACGCGCCGGGGCCGGCCGTCTGCGAATTCGCGGTGGGGCAATCATCGCAGCGTTTTGGCGGGCGACTGGCTGTACATGCAGTCTTTCCAAATGGCGCTGGAAGAGCGCAACTTCCGCATACTTGATGTTCTGATCGATCTCACGCAAAAGATGGTCGAAGGCGAGCTCATCCAGCTTGCAAAGATCGGGCGCATCGACATCACCGAAGAAGACGCGATTCGGCTGGCGACTCACAAAACCGCGTGTCTGTTCAGTGGCTGCGCACGGCTCGGCGCGGTGCTCGGCGGATGGGAAGGCGCGGACGAGTTGGCTCTGGCGGAGTATGGCCGCTATGCGGGCCTCGCGTTTCAGCTCGTGGACGATCTTCTCGATTTCACGGCGTCCGCGGAACAGTTGGGGAAGCCCGTTCTGAGCGATCTGAAAGAAGGCAAGGTCACCCTGCCGCTGATCTATGCGATGGAGAATGGCCACCGCGACGCCCGCGAACTCGTGGCCCGTGTGCTGAAGGAAAAAGAGTTTGACTCCGTTCGCCCGGAAACGCTCGTGGCCTTGGTTCGCGAATCAGGCGCGCTGGATCGCGCGCGTAACCTGGCGCACGACTACGCGCGTCGCGCGAAAGCTTGTCTCGACGGCCGCAGCGATTCCGAGTATGCGCGCGCGCTGCTCACGCTCCCAGACTTCATACTGGAGCGCGAAAACTAGCTCAGAGAGCTTGCCGAGTAGGGGCGCGGCATTCCTTCGGTTCGCTCAGGATAAAGCTGTGTCCCTGCGAGAGAAAATTAGGCGCGAGAATTAGCGATTCCGCAACCATGTTGCCGTTCAAGCTGGTCTACCACGAAGGCTACGATCTGAATCTGGGCCCGCACGTGTTTCCGTCGCAGAAGTTTCGCCTCGTCGCAGAACAGTTGCTTCGCGAAGGAATCGCGGCGCCGGACGATTTCCTGCGGCCGAGTCCGGCCAGCGACGAAGACATCCTCCGGGTTCACACGCCCGAGTGGGTGCACAAGCTGAAGACCGGCACACTCACCGCCAGCGACGTCATGAAGCTCGAGGTGCCGTATTCGCCAGAGCTCGTCGAAGCGGTTTGGCTGGCCGCTGGTGGCACCATCCTTGCCGCGCAATCCGCTCTGCGAGATGGATTCGGCGCGAATCTTAGCGGCGGGTTTCACCACGCGTACCCAAGCCACGGCGAAGGATTCTGCGCTGTCCACGATGTCGCGGTCGCGATCCGTCGGCTGCAAGCCGATGGAGCGATCCAGAAGGCCATGGTCGTTGACACCGACGTGCATCATGGCAATGGCACGGCCGCCATTTTTCGCGATGATTCGTCCGTGTTCACGATTTCCATCCACCAGGAGAATAATTATCCGGCGCACAAGCCGCCCTCGACCATCGATCTCAACATGATGGACCGCGCGGACGACGATGAGTATCTCGGCGCACTGATTCCTACCGTACAGCAGGCGCTCGACGAGTTTCGTCCGGACATGGTTTTTTACGTTGGGGGCGCAGATCCGTATTGCGAGGATCAGCTTGGCGGATTGTCACTCACAAAAAAGGGATTGATGGAGCGTGACCGCAAGGTTTTTGAAGAGGTCCGGCGCCGCAATATTCCCGTGGCGACGACGCTGGCGGGCGGCTACGCTCGCAACGTTGATGATACCGTCCGCATACATGTGAATACGATTCTCGCCGCACGCGAGGTCGCACTGGCGTTTCCTTTCGTTAGCGCGGCCACGAACTGCTAGACTCTCGCCTGCCAAGTTTTCACCAGATTCCACATCTGTTGGGAGGCGTGCCAAATGTTCCTCCGAGTCTCTACGTTTGTTGCAGCAGTTCTCGCGCTAGTGAGTGGTGTTTTCCTCGCCGGTGCGACCTCATTCCAATCCGTGCACGCCGGTCCGCTGAGTCCCGGCAAGCTGAAGGTGTACATTTCCGTGGACATGGAAGGTGTAGCAGGTGTTGTCACGGCGGATCAGTTGATGCCGGCCGGATTTGAATACGAGAGGTTCCGGCGATTCATGACCAACGAGGCGCTTGCGGCGGTTCGAGCGGCAAAAGAAGCGGGCGCCACAGAAATCGTGGTGAGCGACTCACACGGAAACGGTGAGAACCTGCTCATCGAAGAGTTTCCGAAGGAAGTGCGGATTGTGCGCTCGTGGCCGCGGCACGGGGGAATGATGGCGGGTTTGGACGCGAGCTTCGACGGCGCGATGTTTGTAGGGTATCACGCGTCCACGACAAATCCTCATGGGGTGCGGGCGCATACGTTTTCGAGCGCGCACCTTGCAAAGGTCAGTCTGAACGGAAATGCCGTGACGGAAGGTGAATTCAACGCGGCATACGCGGGTTCGTTCGGGGTTCCGGTGATCTTTGCTTCGGGGGACGATGCCGCGATGGGCGAATTGAAGTCGCGGCTGGGAAACCTTGAGACCGTGGAAACCAAGAAGTCGCTCGGCTTTCACTCCGCAGAAACGCTTACGCCCGAAAGTGCCTGCGAGAAAATAAATGCGAGCGCGAAGGCGGCGCTGAATCGTCTGCGCGAGTTCAAACCTTACGTCCTGAAAGCACCGATCGTCATGGAGATTACGTTTAAGAACTACATGCCAGCGGAAGTGCTCAGCTATTTGCGAACGGTTGAGCGCGTGGACGCGCACACGATCCGATTCGTCGGGAAAGACGTGGCCGAAGTTTCGGATTTTGTGGAGTTCATCGACAACTACAACTCGGACCTCACGCCCTGAGCATTACGAGCACGAGCGCCACTCATAACATCTAGTGATTCGACGATACCGTGGAAGGTGGGGCCTCGGCGGGAGCCAGGGCGTGGTTCACCGCTGCCGCTAACGTCTGTTCGAAAGTGTCTTCGCCGTATCCTTCCGCTCGATAGACAATTTTGCCGGCGCGATCGACGATCACGACCGTGGGGAAGGAGTTGATGGCGAACAGGCGATCGAGGCCGTCGGCGAAGACGAGAGTCGTGCGCGGCTTCAAGTCTTTCACGTAGGGTGGGACGAGAGTTTCGTCTTCGTCGCAGTCCGCAGCGAGAAACAAAACTTCGTGGTTTTGTTGAAAGCCGGCGGCTACGCGGTCGAACTGGGGTTCCAGCGCGCGGCAGGGTCCGCACCAGGTGGCCCAGAAATTTACGACCAGGATTTGTCCTTTGTGATCCGCGAGCGAGAGAACGGAACCCTCGGGAATCCGGCGCAACGTGAATTCGTAAGGCTCTTTGGCGGTGGCATTTCTATTTGCTTGCGGATTGCTGGGCGTCGCGGTTACTTCGTCGTAGGTGCGAAGGAGGTATTCTCCAAGTCCGTCGCTGGAGCCGTGTGCGAGACGCCAGACGTTGCCGAGCTTCTGGCGAATTTCGCGGCGGTCTGGGCTGCCTTTCGAACCGTCGGCCAGGGCAAATGCGCGAGCGTATTCGTCGATGGCGACGGCTAGCTGTTTGTTGAGCTCGGCGATTTCACCGAGCTTTTCGGCGGCACCGGCGCTGGGGATAAGCGCGTAACTTGCTTCGAAGTCTTTTTGGGCCTCGGGAGTGTTGTGCAGCTTCAAGTACAGCCGGCCGCGAAGCAGCAGGATGGTCATGCGGTCGCGTTTTTTGTCGGCTTCCCATTCTTCCTTGGAAATCTTGGGTGACTTTTCCTGGGTGGAGCCGCGATCGAGAAAGTCTAAAACGCGCGTGGAGTAACTTGTCGCGCGGCGAAGTTCCGCTTCATCGCCACCTCGTTCGAGGAGTTGGATCGCCAGCAGAGTCATGGACATGTCTTCGGGGGTGAGTGCCACGATGCGTTCGGCGTAATCGGCGGCGCGCGGGGTATCGCGCAATTGCAAGTTCGTTTCCACCAAGGCGCGGTAAATCTTCACTCGCTGTTGCGCTTCGGGATATTTTTTGAGGAAGGCCTCGAGATTGCGGACCAGAGCGGCGCGATCGTTTCCGGCGTTGTCGATAGTCTGCTGGAGTTCTTCGTCGGGCGTTGGAGGTTTTGCGGCAGGTGCTTGCTTGTTTGGAGCGGGTTTGGGTTCTTCCTGGGCGCGGAACGCGGCGTGCGTCGTGGCGATGGAGAGAGAGAGGGCCAGCACGGCGATGGCGAGAGCTTGGCGTGGCGAGGGCATCGATCGTTTATTTTAGCGCATCGGAGGGCGGAGATTTATTGGGTTTCGCGATTTCTGGGCCGAGGGAGCACGCTGGCGCGAACGCTCGTTGTTGTGATCTTGCCGAGATGGGGCGCAGCGATGCTGCGCCCCTACGTGATTCGGGCGACCGCGAAGGTGGCGTGGCGTTGACGGGGGGGCTTTACGAAGCGCGAACGCGAATTTCGCCGGAGATGGTGTGGACTTCGACGCGTCCACCGCCGTTGCCGACGCGGGCGCGCAGGGAATGCTTGCCTTGTTCTTCGATCACAATCGGGACGTCTGTCTTGATCTGGCCAGAGACCGCGTCGGCGGACAAGTGGAAGTTGGCATTGGAGGGGACGCCGAGTTCCACCAAGCCTGAAACGGTCTTCAGATCCCAATAGCTGTTCGAGCCGGGATTGCCTTGCACGTCGATCCTTCCGGATGCGGCGTGGGCCTTCACGTCCGTGGTGGCGCCCAGGACTTCGACGGAGCCGCTGGCGGTGTCTGCGTCGACCCGGCCTCCGGGCTTGGTTACTTGAGTGGCGCCGGAAAGAGCGCTGATGCGCACGTCGCCCTTGATGTTGGAGACGGTTACGCTTCCGGAAGCGCTGGAGGCGCGCAGATCATCGCCGATATCTTGCGCGTCGATGGAACCGCTCAGGGTCGAGAGTTGCGCCTGGCGGTCGATGTGATCCACGCGGATGGAACCGGAGGCGGCTTGCGCTTTTACGGGACCGCGCACTCCGCGTATGGTTTGCGAGCCCGAGGCCACGGTGGTGTCGACTTCGGTCTCGCGTGGCACCTCGATCACATAGGAAATTGAGAGGTTGCGGATGCGGCTGAGGTCTTTGCCGACTCGGACGGTGTCGCCCTTCTGTTCGATCGGCGGGTTGGAGACGATTTCATCCAAGCGCTTTTGCGGACTGTCGAAGCCGATACCCGACGAACGTACTTCTCCGTGAACGTGAACCTTGCCGTCGGTGCTGCCGGTGATCGAAACGTCTCCGGAAGCGTTGGCGAGTTCCAGGCGGATCGGCGCGGTGACGCTCAGCGTGCGATCGAAGCTGCCGCTGGCGGAAGGCCCAACCGCGCAGCCTGCGGCGACGATCGTGGCGATGATCGCAGCAAGGGGCAATCTTAGAGGGGCCGCCAAGCTACGGTTACGATGCGTCATGCTTGTCTCCGCTGCGATTCCGGGCTGGCACTGCGCCTGCCTACTAGAAGTTACGCAAAAGCACCGGATTATGTTCCTTCGAAGATCTTCACTCAAGAGTGTTCTTGATGCGAGAGAGTTTCGTTGAGCGAGCCTTGCCGGTAGCCTTCCAGGTCCAGGGCAACGTAGGCGAAGCCCGCGGCTTTCAGGTGTTTCGCGATGGCGGACGCCATTTCCGAAGAGAGCGCTCGCGGCAATTCTTCCGGGGCAATTTCGACGCGCGCCATTTTGTCGTGCAGCCGCACACGGAATTGGCGGAAGCCCAATTCGCGCAGGGCGGCTTCGCCGCGCTCCACCAAAGTCAGGCGTTCCGGGGTTACTTCGGTTCCATAGGGCAGGCGGGAAGCAAGGCACGCGGCGGCGGGGCGGTCCCAGGTTGGGAGGCCGGCACGCTGAGAGAGCGATCGAATCTCGGCTTTGCGCAGTCCGGCGTCCAGAAGTGGGGCGAGGACGCGATGCTCTTTTGCGGCGCGGTGACCGGGTCGAAAGTCGAGAGTGTCGTCGGCGTTTACGCCGTAGGCAGTGGCTGCGAAATTGCGTTCTTGGGCCATGGCGTCGAGGACGGAGAAGAGCTCGTCCTTGCAGAAAAAACAGCGGTCCGCGGCGTTGGCGCGATAGGCGGGATTGTCCATCTCGTGGGTTTCGACGAATTCATGATGAATGCGGAACGCGCCGATAAATTCCTCGACGGCGGTTCGGTCGTAGGCGGAGAAGCTCGGCGAAAGCGCTGTCACCGATAAGGAACGGTTTCCGAGGGAGCGTTGAGCGGCCCACGCTAGATACGCGGAATCCGCGCCCCCGGAGAGCGCGACGATGAGAGAAGGAAGCTCGGCGAGAGACGCGAAGAGTTGGCGCTCTTTGTCTTCCGGGGACAGCGATGAAGATTCCGCCGAACGAATCGGAACGAATGCGTTCATTGCGGTTTTGAGTATAGCGCAGAAAAGTGGGGAACGTTCGCAGGTGGGCACGTCAAACAAGCGAGTGGTAAGGGATGTGACCGCAAAGGCGGCCCGCCTCAAAAGGCGGCCGCGACATTTGCGAAGGATCGGTGGCACTTGCGGGTTGAGCCGTTGTTTTACTTGAAGTCTAAAAGAACATCCACGGTGCTTTTGCTTTCATCCGGCTGCAGCCAGTGTCCGACGTTGTCGTAGTGCACGGGAAGATCGCCGAAAACTTGACCTGGATTTGTTTGCAGCTTGGTCAGAAATTCCTCGAAGAGTGTTTTATCAAAGAGTTCGCCGGCGGGGATGGGCCAGGCCTCGCGCAGGCGCTTTTCGGCGGAAGTGGATAAGCCGGTGATCACCATGGCGCCAAGCTTATAGGGCTTACCTTCCTCCACGCGGGCCGTGTAGGCGATCGTGTGGGCTTGATCGTCGTACGCGGCGGCGGGGTCGATCTTCGCGTCGAGGTAGCCGCGATGCGCATACTCTTCGCGCACGCGGTCCCAGCCTGCCTCCAATGCCATTCCGTCCGCCACTTCGCCGGCGACGAGTGCGAGGTCTCCGGTGAGCGTAATCGATGAAAAAAGGGAATTCCCGGTCCACTGCACCCCTTTCCAGTGGTACACCGCGCCGGGCGCCACCGGAACGTACACGGGAATCTGCTCAGGTAGCTTCTGATTAGGGTTGCCGGTGAGCCGCACTTCCGGCGGACCAAGCTTCGCGCGGAGGCAGCCTTGCTTCTGATAGATGGGACGCACTTGCTCCGTCAGAAAAAGGTCGATGGCCATGCGCGAATACGCTTTGCCCTTCAAGTCCGAGAGCTGCTGCTGAACTACGCGGGAAGAATTGAGAGAAGGATCGCTGAATTCGAGACTGAAGATTCGAAGCGATGCGCCCTCGATGTGAAATTGCTGAACGTCGCCTTCGCCATTGGGATTGGAGATCGCTTGGTGTTCGATGGCGGCCTGCAGGCCATGCGTAACCAGGAATTCACTGAGGGCGTCCGCCGCCTGGTCCACCACCGTGCCGGCGTTTGGCAGCGTGCCGTCATAGAAGGGCAGCTTCTTGCGGATCGCATCATTTAACTCCCCGTCGCCGAACCACGGAAGATTATCGAAGTACGCCGGAATGCGCGGGGCTTCCTCGACGTGGAAGGTGACCAGCACGCCGTCGGTGCGGGTTTGAAAATTGTATTTGACGTTGGCGAACAAGCCGCTCTTCACCAGTTTGTCTGCCGCAGCCTGGAGGTCGTCGCGCCCGGCTAGTGCACCCGGCTGCAATCCGGTTAGAGCCACTACTTGTGGCTCCGCGAGGGACTTCAGTCCGTCGGAGCGGATCTCTCGCAGCGTGGCGGTTGCAACGGCTGGGTTCTGGGCCGGAGTTCGGCAAATGAGCGAAGTCGTCAGTGCGGCGAATGCAACAAGGCAAGCGCGCGAAATACGGAGCATGGAATTAGTTTACCGGAAATTGCTGGTGCGGCGCGAGAAGCAAACGCCATCTGCGGGTAGGTACACTTTGTGATGGAAAGCGCTGGCCTCCGACGGTGGCTAGAGCTATTCGACGGTGACGGACTTGGCCAGGTTGCGGGGTTGGTCTACGTCGCAACCGCGGCGCACGGCGATGTGATACGCGAGAAGTTGCAATGGAATAATTTCGAGCAACGGGGAGAGGAGTTCCGGGGCCGGCGGCACTTCGATGACGTGATCGGAGGATTTGCGGGCGAGGCGGTCTCCCTGTGTGACCACCGAAATTACGATGCCGTCGCGGGCTTTGACCTCCTGGATGTTGGAGACGCTTTTTTCGTAGCGTGTCACCGAGTCTGGATCGGAGGCGTCGTGAGTCGCCAGCACGACCACCGGCAGATTTTCGTCAATTAGGGCATTCGGCCCGTGCTTCATTTCGCCGGCGGGATAGCCTTCGGCGTGAATGTAAGAGATTTCTTTCAATTTGAGAGCGCCTTCGAGAGCGATGGGGTAGTGAATGCCGCGTCCGAGGTAAAGAAAATCGGTGTGGCGGAAAAACTGCCTCGCCAGGGTCTCACACTGCCCCGTCTCGTCAGCTTGCAGGACCGTTTCGATTTTGTGCGGGATGCGCGTGAATTCTTGCAGGAGTGTCTTGGCCGCTTCTCCGGTCAGTTTTCCGCGCAGTTGTCCGAGATGCGCCGCCAGCAGCAAAAGAGCGGTCAACTGCGAGGTGAACGCCTTCGTGGACGCCACGCCGATCTCGGGTCCTGCGTGCGTCAAAATCGTACCGGCAGCTTCGCGCGTCACCATCGAGCCCATGACGTTGCAGATCGCGAGGGTCGGCGAGCCTTTGGATTTGGCTTCACGCTGACCCGCGAGGGTGTCCGCGGTCTCGCCGGATTGGCTGATGCACACGGTCAGCGTTTTGCTGTCGAGGATCGGATCGCGATAGCGGAACTCACTGCCGTAGTCCACCTCGACCTGTACGCGCGCCAGACGCTCGATCATGAACTTTCCGGCGAGACCAGCGTGCCAGCTGGTTCCGCAGGCGACGATGCGCACCTGCTGGAATTCGCGGAATTGCTGCTCGGTGATTTGCATCTCGTCCAGAAATATCTTTCCGGTGTCTTGAGAGATGCGGCCGAGCAGCGTGTCGCGTACCGCGCGCGGCTGCTCGAAGATCTCCTTCTGCATGAAATGCTTGTAGCCGCCCTTTTCGGCCATGATGGGGTCCCAGGCCACATGATGCGCGGGCCTGCTGACCGGCTGGCCGTTGTGGTCCATCACGCGCACGCCCTGTGGGGTCAGGACCGCGATGTCTCCGTCGACGAGGAAAAACATCTGCCTGGTGTGCTCCAGCAGCGCGGGAATGTCGCTTGCGACGAAGTACTCACCATCACCCAGTCCAATCACGGATGGAGGTCCCAAGCGCGCGGCGACGATCTTTTGCGGCTCTTTTGCCGATAGGAACACCAGCGAGTAGATGCCGCGCAACTCTTTCAACGACTGGCGCACGGCCTCTTCGAGCGACGCATTTTTCATGTTCTTTTCGACGAGATGCGCCACCACCTCGGTGTCCGTTTCGGTGACGAACTTATGACCTTCGCGCTGGAGCTGCTCCTTAAGCTCCAAGTAATTCTCGATGATGCCGTTGTGGACGACCACGATTTGTCCGGTGCAGTCGCGGTGCGGATGGGCATTCTCTTCGGTGGGGCGTCCGTGCGTGGCCCAGCGCGTATGTCCAATTCCGTAGGTACCCTGGATTGGCGATTTGGCCAAGACTTCTTCGAGGTTGCGCAGCTTTCCGGCTGCGCGGCGGACTTCCAGCTTGCCGTCCTGCGTGACTACGGCGATTCCGGCGGAGTCGTAGCCGCGGTATTCCAGCTTCCGCAGGCCTTCGATGATGACCGGCACGACTTTTTTCGGTCCGATGTAACCGACAATTCCGCACATGCGCGGCTCTCCTGAGAACTCTATTTCAAAAGCCTAGCATGGTCTTTTGTGCTGCGGCCGGTGTTCTGAGTGGAATGTGGCGAAACAGGTTAGGGCTGCGAAGAAACATACACCTGGAGCCGCTCGGGCATGGCCGGCTAGGAGGCCGGTTACTCAACGATTTCGAAGCGGTATTCTTCGATGACCGGATTGGTCAGAACCTCTTTCGAAATGCGCTCGAGGTGATTCTGCGCCTCGTCGCGGTTCCAGCCATCCAGATTGAGGACAAAGAATTTGCCTTGGCGAACGTCCTTCACCGCTGCGTAACCTAGGCCGGAGAGAGCGTGCTGGATCGTTTGTCCCTGTGGATCGAGTACCGTGCGCTTTGGCATCACCCAGACGTGTGCTTTCATAAAGCCAGTATAACATTGCCGGCCATACGCTTGCGTCGTGCACGCGGCTCGAAGCTGCCGGGCCGGCCGGCGCGGCAGCCAGCGCCCTTGGACTCAGCGGAACTAAGACAGCGCGGGCTTTTCCTCTTCTTTGACGAAGGCGTGCTCGAAGCTCATTCCGGCTAGGCGGACCAACTCGTCTTCGCTAAGACCCATGCGGCGAGCGTTGTCATATTCTGCGAGCAGCGTGGTGTGAAACATCGCGGGATCATCGGTGGATAGCACGACCGGAATGCCGTGGCGGAATAGGCGCGCCAAGGGGTGATCTTCCATTTGCGGATCTTCCCGCCCAAGCAGCCGCGCCAGGGCGCCCGTTCGGATATTGCTCTGAGGGCAAATCTCCAGCGGTATGCGCCGGTCAGCAAGAAGATCCATCAGGTCCGGGTCGCCTATCGCGGCGATTCCATGTCCAATTCTTTCTGCGCCGAGCAGCTCGATGGCTTCGCGGATTTTCTCGGGTCCGCCGACTTCGCCCGCGTGCATCAAACGCCGCAGTCCGATTTCCGCTGCCCTGTCGTACACGCGCCGAAATTCTGCCGTTGGTACGCTCAGCTCGTCCCCGCCGATGCCAAACGCCACGATCGCCTTCGAGCGACATCGCTGCGCCGCCTCGACGACGTCCATTGCGGCTTCCGCGCCAAATTGCCGCACCGCATCAAAGACCCAATTCATGCGCAACCCGCGTTTCTCAAATGACTCGCTGGCTTCGAGAATGGCTGCAAAGTTGGCCTCGGGATTCTGCCTTCGCAGCAGCATGATTCCGATGGAGAGAGTAATCTCGGCGTAGACAACTCCTTGTGCTACCAACTGCTCTCCAAGATCTCGCGCAATCAATGCGTAGTCCTGCGGGTCGCGCAAAAAAGACGTCACCCACTTGAAGGACTCGAGAAACTCCAAGAAGTCCGGGTAAGCGTACCGGCGGTGAACTTCTTCTTCGGTAACTGGCACTCCATGGCGCGCTGTGAGCGCACAGACGGTCGCGGGTTGTATCGAGCCTTCTAGATGAAGGTGCAGTTCAGCTTTGGGGAGAGCAGCGATGCGTTCTGGGAGCGAGGCCGGGGTCATGGGTGCGTGGTTAGTGTGGTAATGGCGGCCGGCCTGCGTTGGTCCAGGCCGTAAGCCAGTACGATCCAACGTCGGTGGCCGCTTCGGAAAGCTGCCGGATCAGAGTCGGCGCCGCTTGATTGTAGAAGCGGTCGAAATATTCGTCGTCATACGATTTTCCACCAAGCCGCGCGTTGCGATCCGCGAGCAGAATAGTCTCGAGCCAACTGTGCGCGCTCAGGCAGGCTTCAAACGCGTGATCCGTGGGGTCGTTGATAAAGGAAGCGTCGTTGGGGCGCATCGGGAAAAAGGACGAGAAGCGATCGATCAGCGCGGTCCCGAACCGTTCGTTGATTCCCGTTTGTAGTGTCAGATGGCCATCGAAGTTTTCCGTGGTATTGAATGGATCGTGGGCTTCGGCCACATAGCTCGCCAGGATCGCGGCGTACAGCTTGGCGTCATCCCAGCGCCCCAGTTTCATGGCTTCGGTGAGTTTCGCGCTATACACGCCGATCTGCCAGGGAAGCAGGCCAGTCGATTCGAGCTTCGATTTGCCGTATTTGGTCACCGCTGCTTTGTAGGTTCTCGGCAGCAGCTCGAAGGGGAAGCGGCCGTACTTATCCAGATACAGGTAGTGATTGTGCTTCTCCGCGGGAGTCTTGGCTTCGGCATCCAGGGGATCGGTGACGTGCAGAATGACAAAGGACCCGTTCGTTTCGAAAAAAGTCCGAATGTCCGGCGGCAGCGTATCGATGGCCTTGTTGACGACCAGCTTTTGGCCGTTCTTTCCCCAAGCGCGTGAATTCTGCGGAAAGGAAAGGAAGAGCACAAGGCAAGCGAGCGCGAGGACTGCTCGCCTCCCTGTAAGCTGAAAAGACAAACCCTGCATTCTGCGATTCCTCTTACGTGCGATTCGCTGCTCTCAGAGTGCTGTGCTTCCGGCCATAAAAATAATAGAGCACCAGGCCCACAATCATCCAGACAAAGAAGCGGATCCAATTCATGATCGGCAGGCCGGCCATCAGCAGGAGGCATGTGAAAATCGTGACGATGGGCGCCAGCGGTCCGCCGGGAGCGCGGAACGCTCGCGGGCGGTCCGGCTCTCGATAGCGAAGAATAAGCACTCCTGCCGCCACCAGAGCGAACGCGAACAGGGTGCCGATATTCGAGAGATCGGCCAGCGTTCCGATGTCCAGCAAGCCTGCTGGAATACCGACTACGAATCCGGCTATCCACGTTGAAAAATCCGGCGTCTGAAAGCGCGGGTGCACGCGCCCAAAAATTCTGGGGAACAGGCCGTCACGAGACATGGCAAACCACACTCTCGCTTGTCCCAATTGAAAGACCAGCAGAGATGAAATCATACCCATCAGCGCGCCGATCAGGACGACTAGCCGAACTCCCGTGAAATGGAGTTTCTTCAGCGTGTTGACAACCGGCGCGGCATCGTCCACCAGTGTGTCCCAGCGAACCAGTCCCGTGAGCACCACCACCACGGCTATATAGAGCAGCGTGCAGACGACCAGCGTTGCGATAATGCCTATCGGCAAGTCGCGTTGCGGATTCTTACATTCCTCGGCGGCAGTAGAGACCGAATCGAATCCAATGTAGGTGAAGAAGACGATCGACCCGCCGGTTAGAATGCCGGGCCAGCCGTTTGGCGCGAAGGGATGGTAATTCGCGGGATGGATGAGTTTGGACGCAAACCCTACGAACACAAAAATGGCGATAATTTTCAGCAGCACCATGATGTTGTTGGTACGCGCCGACTCTTTGATGCCGCGCACCAGAATCACCGTCAGCAACATTACGATGATGAAAGCAGGCCAGTTGAATCCTAAGTGCCATCCGGGACCGTAGAGGGGGTTGCCTTGCAGGTCGAAAAGTCCGCTGGGGAGATAGGCGGGGGAAATCCAGCGGGGATTCGGATTCACGCCGAACCAGTCCAACAAGTTGACCATGTGCTGTGAAAACCCGACGCTGACGGCCATGTTGCTGACGGCATATTCCAGGATGAGATCCCAGCCGATAATCCAGGCGATGAGCTCTCCCATGGTGGCATAAGTGTAAGTGTAGGCGCTACCCGCAATGGGGATCATCGCGGCCAACTCGGCGTAACAAACCGACGCGAATCCACAGGCGATCGCGACGAGGATAAAAGAGAGAGCGATCGCCGGGCCCGCGCCGGGGCGGCCAAAGGAAGCGGAACGGTGAATCAGGTACTCCAGAAGAGGCGCGTTCAGGATGGACGAGGCTTGAAACTTCTGTCCGGCAATCGCCGTGCCGATGATGGTAAAGATTCCCGAGCCGATGACTGCGCCGATGCCAAGCGACGTCAGACTCAGCCATCCCAGGGATTTTTTTAATCGGACTTCAGCATTTTCCGAATCCGACAGCAGTTGATCGATACTCTTGCAGCGGAAGAGTTGTGATGCCACCCATGCTCTCCGATCGCATCCGGGCAAACCGGAAGCCTCACTCGGCCGGACGCGTCTTCAGGAATGATTGTGCGCCTCAATGTACCTTGAGCGGCCTTGTCGCGCAACAGGTGACCCTCCGGGTCACATCTGCTCGAGCTGTGCGTACCGCTCGACAAACTTCTTTGTGCCGCGGCCCGGAAAACTCACCGATAGCCGGCGGTCTTCATCATCGCCTTCCACGCCAACGATGGTCCCGACGCCGAAGTTCGGATGTCTTACCTTGCGCCCGAGCAAAGGATTGGCATCCGCGCCGCGTTTCATCGGTGGCCGGCCGAAAGAGCTTGACCCCGCGGCTCGCCGGGCCACCGCCGTAGGCGCCGGAGCAGTCTTGCCCCGTACACGCCGCAGAAACTCTTCCGGCGAATACGAGTATTCCGGATCGGGTTCGTAGCGCCGGGTTTCGCCGATCTCCGCCATCGAGCCACGCACGGTATCCACTAGCTCGCTTGGGATTTCTGCTAGAAAGCGCGACGGCAGGGAGGCCCGGAGTTGCTGCTCGTTCCCGAAAACGCGCCGATATACAGCGCGCGTCAGTGTGAGGGAAGTACGCGCCCGCGTCATCCCGACGTAAACGAGTCGCCGCTCTTCTTCGATGCCTTTTTCTTCGTTCAACGACCGGCTGTGCGGGCAGATGCCTTCTTCCATGCCGGTCAGAAACACGTGGTCAAACTCCAGGCCCTTGGTGCTGTGCAGGGTGATTAATGTCACGCCGGGCTTGCCCTCGAAGGAATCCGCGTCGCTCACCAGCGCCGCCGCGTCCAGAAAATCCGTAAAGGCCTCGCCAGCTTCAGTGCTTTCGGCCACCGCGCGAACCAACTCTTGCAGATTCTCCATCCGAGGCACATCTTCCGGTGCGTTGCGATCGCGCAGCATGCCCATGTAGCCGGTTTCTTCGAGGACGCTTCGCAAGAAATCCGCGGCTTCGTTTTTCGCCAGCGATTCCTGCAACTTGGCGATCAGTTCCTGAAACGCTCGCAACGGCGTTACGGCACGGCCCGCGGATGCACCGGAGACAAACTTCGCGATCGCCTCCCACAGGGACGATCCATCGATTCGCGCGGTTTCCCGCAGTGCATCAACGGTGGTCTTGCCAATACCCCGCGGCGGCACGTTGAGCACGCGCAGCAGCGAAATGTCGTCCTCCGGATGCATGGCCAGCCGTACGTAGGCGAGCGCATCCTTTACCTCCGCGCGTTCGTAGAAGCTGAAGCCGCCGACCAGCTTGTAGCGGACCCCGCGGCGGCGGAACACTTCTTCGAACGCGCGCGATTGGAAGTTTGTGCGGTACTCGACGGCGCACGTCTGTGAGGAATCGTCGTTTAGAATACGGTCCAATTGTTCGGCGACAAATTCCGCTTCCGCTTGTGCATCTCGCCCTTCGAAGTATTTCAGGTTGGCGCCGGGTCCCGTTTCGGCACTCAGAGACTTGCCCAGACGGTCCGGGTTGTTGGCCACCACCGCGCCGGCCGCATCGAGAATGTTCTGTGTCGAGCGGTAATTGCGCTGAAGCTTAATGACCTTCGCGCCGCCGAAGTCTCTCGAAAAACTCATCAGGATCGATACATCCGCCCCGCGCCAGCGATAGATGGACTGGTCTTCGTCGCCCACCACGCAGACATTTTGTTTGGGTCCGGTGAGCAGCTGCATCAACTCGTACTGCACGCGATTGGTGTCCTGGTATTCGTCGACGTGGATGTACTGGAAACGCGCCTGCCACTTCTCCCGCACTGCCGTGACTTCGCGTAGGAGTCGCGCCGACCGCAGCAGCAAGTCGTCGAAATCCAGCGCGTTGCTCTGATGCAGCAGCTTCTCGTACGCCGAATAGACATCCGCGATGCGGCGGCCGTTCTGGTCGATCGCTTCCGCGCGCACCGCCTCTGGGGCCTGCCCGTGGTTCTTTGCGCAACTGATGCGGCTCAGAATATTTCGCGGCGTTAGGCTGTCGTCATCGATGGCCAGCTTGCTCATCGCCAGCTTCACGGCCGCGAGCTGATCGTCGTCGTCGTAGATCGCAAAATCCCGGGGAAGACCCGCGCTGGGGGCTTCTCGCCTGAGCAGGCGCGCGCAAAGAGAATGAAACGTGGAAAGCCACGGTTGCGCCGGCGGCACACCGGCGCGCAAGAGTATGCCGGAGACGCGATTGCGCATCTCCTCGGCGGCCTTGTTCGTGAAGGTCACCGCCAGGATCGCTTCCGCGGGCACGCCGTTGGCAATGAGATTGGCCATGCGAAACGTGATGGCGCGAGTCTTGCCTGTCCCCGCGCCGGCAAGAATCAGCACCGGGCCTTCCGTCGTTTCCGCCGCTTGTCGTTGTTCCGGATTCAGTTCGTCGAGGAGGGTTAGCATTTGTCCGTTGGGTTGAAAAAAGCGCCGCACTGTCATGGTAGCCGACAGGCTCAACTCGCGCAAACCGCACGAGCGTAACTAAAAAAGTCACTCCACGGTATGTAGCTGGTTCCAATTCGAGTTTCGATGGTACTAGCGGATTAGCGCGAGGTACGCTGGCTCAAATCAATGTCGAAGTAGGTCAAGGCTCGATTCTGTTTCATCTCCGTGACTTCGGGTATGTACAGATGCGCCGTTTGTAGCAAATCGAATTGGCTTTGCAGATCGAAGTAGAGCAGTCCCTGCACTGTGCTGTGTGCTGCGACAACGCTCGTGGGAACTCCTGCGTCCTGTGCTTGCCGTTGTAGTTCGGTCCAGTGCTTGTCCCTTCCGCCCGGCGATCCTCCTCCGATGGGAATGGGTAGCTTGCGTTTTGCCGTGGGATCCTTTGCCGCCGGTTTTAGCACTTCGTCCGCCAGTTGATCCGGTGTGAGAGACTGCACTTCTTGCCGGTTGTCCGCATCGAGCTGCACTGTCAGCCGGATCCGTCCGAGATTCACCCGCAAACCTTCGTCCGAATCATTCCGGAATGCCACTTGCACCGCTAGAACTCCCGCGGCGTAGGGGGATTTCTTTGGGAATTTCTCTTTGTACAGCGCCGCATCGGTCCACGGCTGCGCCGAGATGGTCAGTCCTTCATGGGACTCCAGCGCCGACGCCATCAGAGGCGCCTGTTGCGCGGACACGAGTGTGGTGCCAAGCAGGGACACGAGAAGGAAGGGAAGTGCGACGGCAGGGTTTCGCATCGGGTTATAGTAAACTTTTCTCATCTCGACGCCTTCGATTCCTGGGGGACGTGCAAGGTTGCCCTGTGCTTCACACCGCCTACCTGCGGCGGAGCCGGGTACAGACCGGAGCCACGTTTAGTGTATCTAATTTATAGCCTTCTCATGGGCCTCGCCGCCCTTCTGCTCCTGCCGTACTGGCTTATTCAGGGCCTGCGCCGCGGAAAATACCTTTCCAACCTCGGCGAGCGCCTGGGTCTATCGTTTCCATCACTAGGAGCACTCCCCGCACATCGCCCCGGAGCAATTTGGGTGCATGCGGTCTCGGTGGGCGAAGCGCTCTCCAGCGTGGCGCTCGCGCGACGATTGAAAGAGGCCTATCCGGACCGGCCGCTGGTGGTATCGACGACGACCATCACCGGCCAAACGCTCGCTCGCGAGCGCATGCCGTTTGCCGATGCGGTCATCTACTTTCCGCTCGACTGGGCCTTTTGCGTGCGGCGTGCCTTGCACGCGGTCCGGCCATCGATTGTGGTGATCCTCGAGACCGAGATTTGGCCCAATTTTCTCCGCGAAGCCCGCCGCCGCGAGATTCCCGTCTTGTTCGTGAGCGGACGTATCTCCGATCGTTCCTTCGCCCGCTATCAGGGGTACCTCAGAAAGTTTGGCTTTTTTCTTCGGCCCTTCCTTGAGAGCGCCCTGGGCAATGCGAGCGCGTTCCTGATGCAAAGCCAGAACGATGCCCAACGGATACGTTCCCTTGGCGCACCGGCCGATCGTGTTTGCGTTAGCGGCAACTTCAAATATGACCTGGAACTTCCTGCGCCCACTCCGATTGCGAACTGGCTGGAGGTCGAAGCCCAGCGCCGCCGCCGCTCTCCCATCATCGTGGCGGGCAGCGTCGTTGCTTCGGAAGAGCCCCACGCGCTAATCGCCTTCGGTACGGCGCAGGGCGAACACCCGCGGGCTCTGTTGGTTCTCGCACCGCGCAAACCGGAATGCTTCGAGGCTGCCGCCGACTTCATCCACGAGTCGCGGCGTAAGTTCCTTCGCCGCTCGCAGTTGCCCATCCCGCAGCCCGGTCAAGGGTCGATGCCGGCAAAGGAAGAGCCATCGATTCCCGATGACGTCACCGTCCTTCTCCTCGACAGCATCGGTGAGTTGGCTTCGCTCTATCGTGTTGCGGACGGGGTCTTCGTTGGTGGCTCTCTCGTTCCATCGGGTGGACACAATATCCTGGAGCCCGCCGCGTTCGGTAGAATCTCAGTATTCGGCCCTTCGATGGAGAACTTTGCGGAGATCGCCTCGCGCTTCGTCGCCGCTGGCGCGGCCATACAAGTCGAAAGCCCAGAGGACGCCGGCGTAGCCTGGATCGAACTGCTGCGCAACCCGGAGCGCCAGCGCAAGATGGGCGAGACGGCCAAGCGTCTGGTGGACGACAGCCGCGGCGCCACCGCCCGCGCACTCGCAGAGATAGCCAAATATCTGGGTGGTGCGGTGCGATGAATTTTCCGCCGTT
>JBGOVR010000199.1:0-7073 GCA_041478205.1 Candidatus Acidiferrum sp. | reverse complement strand
TGGGAAGGAATGTTTGGGGATCCCTCTTATGGCGGAAACACGAACTTCGTGGGCTGGGATCTGATTGGGTACCCGGGCCCCAGGCTGTACGTGAGTCCCGAGATGCAGAAGCTGGACGCAAAGACGCCCCATTCGAGAGTGTCCGTAAAACGGTTGATGCATGACTCCCATTAAGCTACGGAAGACGGATGTCGTCGTGATCGGCCTGGGCGCAGCAGGCGGAGTTGCCGTGCTTCCGCTCGCTCGCGCCGGTCTGAAAGTAGTTGGCCTGGAGGCGGGCGGTTGGTTCCAGCCCAAAGACCATCTTCCGGACGAGATTCGAAACAACGTGCGGAACTGGCCCCACGCCGTGCAGAAAGCGAACCGGGAAGTACCCACCGCGCGCAATGGCCCCGAAGGTCCCGCTCTGCCACGTCCCGCCTACCACCCAATGATGAACGGTGTTGGTGGCACATCGTTGCACTACTGGGGGCAGAGCTGGCGCCTAAAGGATTGGGATTTCAAGGTGCGTAGTGAGACCCTCCGCAGGTATGGACCTTCGGCAATCCCACCGGGCTCCACAGTCGAAGACTGGCCCCTCTCCTACGAAGAACTAGAAGCGTGCTACGACAAAGTGGAATACGCCATCGGGGTATCTGGCAAGGCAGGAAATATTCGAGGAACGATCGATCAGGCCGGCAACATTTTCGAGAGTCCCCGCCAACGGGAATTTCCGATGCCTCCCTTGCGGAGCAGCGGCTTCGCCGACAAAATGGCCGAGGCGGCTCGTCGCCTGGATTGGCACAGCTTTACTCCCCCTGCTGCAATCAATTCCGTACCTCGGAATGGACGCAGCTCCTGTTACTACCATGGATTCTGCAGCCGTGGCGGCTGTCCCGTCAGCGCCAAGAACTCGACTGCGGTGACGACGATTCCAGAAGCCATGTCTACCGGCAATCTGCAAGTGGTCCCCCAAGCGCATGTGATTGCCATCGATTCCGACAACCAAGGCCGAGTCACTGGTGTACTCTATCTAAAAGATGAGCAAGAATATTTCCAGCCAGCTTCGGTAGTGCTGCTGGCAAGCTACACGTACGAGAACACACGTCTTCTATTGCTATCCAAGTCCAGCGCCTTTCCGAAGGGTCTTTCAAATAACCATGGTCAAGTGGGGTTGCACTACATTTCTCATTCACAGGGATGGGGAGTGTGGAACGGCGTCGTAGGCTTGTTCCCCTTCGACGTGAATCGTTGGTACGGCATGCCGGCACAAGGTACTGCGGTCGACAATTGGGCGGATGACAACTTCGACCACAGCGGACTTGGCTTTATCGGCGGCGGGAACATGCATGTACCCATGGAATTGAAACCCATCGAGGCAGCTAGCATGCCAACATTCGGCCAGACACCACGCTGGGGCTCGTCTTGGAAAGCTTTTGTGAAAAAGAATGCGGGCCGCTGGGGCGCTACTTACACCCAGGTCTCTTCCCTCCCGTACGAAGACCACTTTCTCGACCTTGATCCGGAAGTGAAAGATCCGCTCGGAAATCCGGTCTGTCGTGTGACCGTCAGCCTCAAGGAAAATGAGAAGCGTGCCATGCTGTTCATCCAGGAGAAGGCCGAGCAGTGGTTGCGTGAGGCCGGAGCCATCGCCGTCGAGAGAGCACCTCTGGCCCCCATCGCCGTAAACACTCACGCCTATGGGGGCACCAGGATGGGCGACAACCCAGAGACCAATGTCGTCAACCGCTGGGGCTTTTCTCATGAAGCGCCAAATCTCGGCCTCCTTGGCGCTTCGGTCATGGGAACCAGTGGTGCAAGAAACCCAACCCTAACAGTTCAGGCCCTCGCGTGGCGCACTGCTGAGCATCTTGTAACTGAATGGAAATCAATCGCGCTGTAGCCCGTTGCACCACCCTGCTCGTTCCGTCAAATCACGCTTCGTTCAAGTCGGCCGCAGGAGATGTGGCCATCCCTGACACCTTGGCGATTGTTGCCGAGTGACGGGCCATCCGGAAGTTGAGACGGATGGACGTGATGGAGCTACAATGATCTTGCCGGGCGAAACGGAAGCGGGCTCTGCGGGGACGCAACCATGCCGAGGGGTAGCCTGGTGGGCTCATCGAAACGATGGATGGCAGCGCCGGAACCTGTTCCTTGCGTTGCTTCCAAATCTTCATCGGATCGCTAGACCCTGCTTGAAAATCCCTGCCCCGAAGGGCGGAATTACTCACTAACAGAGAGCGCCCTCTCTCCATTTCAGGCTTAGTCAACACAATTATGTATCTAACTGGGTACGTTGACGCCGCTGAGGAACCCGCCAAGGTGGCCCGTCAGCGAAACCATGGCGATAGCCAACAATTCGAGCGGCACGCGATAGTTTGTGTCTGGCAGAGCCAATCCATGCCGCCGCCCGCGAAAATGAACCCACCAAACCAGCCAAATCATCACGCTCGATAGACACGCGAACACTACATGCAATAGCAGGATGCCTTTCAGCTTCTGCCCCTCGAGTTGGAACTGCCACGCCAGGAGGCCCGTCGCAAGTACGGGCAGAGTCGAAACCGCGGCGACCAGCAGGTTGTAGTAGGCGGCATCCGCCAAGCCGCGCCTCTTGGTCCATTGCGCCATCAGATCGAACGCTACGCCCACGATAAATAGCGCGATCGGGAAATGGATCAGCACCACATGCTGCGCGTGCTTGGCGAGCAGTGCGGTCTTTAAGTCAAAAGGGTTTACCATCGGCCTGGCATCACTGCACGACGACTTTGCCGGTCATCTTCGGGTGTACCGAACAGAAATACGGATACGTTCCCGGTTTGCTGAACGTGTAGGAAAACTTTTCGTCCGTGTCGAGCACCTTGGACTTGAAGGATTTGTCGTCGGCGACTACGGTGTGTGGAATGTCGTCGCGATTCGTCCACGTTACCGTCGTCCCGGCCGCCACCGTGATTGTCCCGGGGCCAAAACTGAAGTTGTCGATCTTCACTTCTACGCCCGCAGCCGGCGTTTGCTGGGCACTCGCCGTGAAATTCCTGGGGCCCGCCAACAGTAGAGCCACTGTAGCTACGATCGGCGCCGCCAGGCTTACAATCCACACACGTCTCCTCATGATTTTTCTCCCTTACTAGATTTTAGTTACTTGTGATTTATTTGCAGTGAGTTTCTTACAGCTCACTCAAGCGTCGAATCAACCACCGCGAGTGCGTGCTGCCCTCGCACATAGTTCACGTTGGTTATGCCCAGAACGCTGCGCAGTTGCTCGGCCGGCACCTTCATGGGTCCTGGCGAGTCCGCTTTACCGGGTTGTGGTTGCGGAAATGCTGTGGACGCTGCTGTATGAAACGTCACGTTGCCTTCCACCTTTTGCATCGTCTGATGAATATGTCCGTTCAACACCGTGACCGAGCCAAACTTTTTCAAATACGCCAGCGCCTGCGCACTGTCCTCGGTTCCCCAGCCCCATTCCGGATACACTGCCCACAGGGGAATGTGCGCGTAGACCACGATCGGCGTGCTCGATTTCAGGTGCTTCACGTCGTCTTCCAGCCATTCGAGCTGCTCGTGACCCAGCGTCCCCAGTCCTCCGGCCTTCAGATTCATCACGTTCACCAGCCCGATGAAGTGCACGCCCTTCTTGTCGAAGCTGCGCCAGCCCGTTCCGTTAGAGCCCTTTCCGTAGCGCTCCAGAAACTGTTTTCCGTCATCGTTCAATACGTCATGTTCTCCCGGCACGAAAAACACTTCTTTGCCGGTGCCTTTCAGGATTTGATCGACGTTGTCGAATTCCTCGGGCTTCGACAGATGGCTGATATCTCCGGTATGCAGTAGAAACTCCGGCGGCGCCGGCAACGCATTGATCTTGTCGACCGCCGCTTTCAAAGTCCCGGACACATCCGGATTCGCCGGCTTGTTGAATCCCATATGGCTATCGCTGATTTGCACGAAGCTCAGCTCCCCCGCCGCGGCCGCGGGGTCCAGTTCAGACATCCGGCTGAGGCTGTACGATTTCAATACGCCTCCCTGTATTACGCAGAGTGCCCCCGTCCCCGCCCAGGCCATGCACTTCAAAAATCCTCGCCGGTCGATCCCGTCATGGTTGTGATCGTGCAGAATCTCGTCTTTCGCTTTCTTCGTCATCATTCTCTCCGTCACGTCCCTCATCGAATCGCTCTTTACAATCGTCAAAGCACTTAGCGAATTAACGGAGCGGCGGGAGTTTGGTGGATCCAGGGTGCCCACGCCGCTCCGGGACGTGTTTCGTTTATGTAGACCAGGGCCCCCGTCCCGTTATTCCAGTTTTCCCCGATTTTTAATTCGTTACAGAAAAACGGGACATCGGGAATAAAATCCCTTCGCGGACGGTTATATAGATGAGTTCGGGTGGCCAACAGGAAGGTTCGGACGTGTTGGATTCGCAGGACCGGGTGCGCTTCGAGCAGCTCGTGCTGCCGCATCTCGATGCCGCATTTAACCTGGCCCGGTGGCTTTTGCGCGGCCGTGCGGACGCCGAGGATGTCGCTCAAGACGCCATGCTACGCGCCTTCCGCTTCTTTCGCGGGTTTCACGGTGGTGACGCCCGCGCATGGGTTCTGCAGATCGTCCGCAACACTTGTTACACCTGGCTGGAGAAGAATCGCCCCTTGGAACTAGCGACCGAATTCGACGAAGAGCTTTACCCGCAGCCCGGCGCTACTCCGGAGACGCTGGCCATCGCCGGGGACAATCGCGATCGCCTCACGCGTGCTCTCGAGGATCTGCCTCCGCGTTTTCGCGAAATCCTCGTTCTGCGAGAACTCGAAGGCTGTTCCTACAAGGAAATTGCGGCGGTTACATCCGTGCCCATCGGCACGGTCATGTCCACGCTGGCCCGCGCACGGCAGCGACTGCAGCGTGCGCTGACCCAAGCCGATCCACTAAAGAATCAGGAGGCGAAACGTGAGTTGTGACCTCACGCAATCCGTCCTCCACGGCTACATGGATGGAGAGCTCGACGCCGCGCGCGCCGCTGATTTCGAGCGTCACCTGGTCTCATGCTCCGAGTGCGTCGCTGCTCTGGAAGCCCACGAAACCCTGCGCTCCTCGCTCCAGCGTGTTGGTCTCTACGAACGCGCGCCTCTCGCTCTCCGCCAAAGGGTGCGTTCCGAACTGCACGCCCCTGCGGACCTTCCGATCCCTGTCGCTAACGCGGCCCGCCCGTCGTCTTGGCGCTGGCTGGCTATCGCTGCTGCCTTTCTTTTCGCTGCGTTTCTCGGCTGGAAGCTTATTCCCGGGCTGCGCGGCGAGAGCGCCGAAGCCGCGTACGCTTCGGCAATCGTGGATGCCCATCTCCGCTCGCTTCAGCCCGGCCATCTCGAGGATGTCATCTCCACCGATCAGCACACGGTGAAACCCTGGTTCGATGGCAAGCTCGATTTCGCTCCGCCTGTCCAGGATTTTGCGAGTGAGGGTTTCCCGCTGCAAGGGGGGCGGCTGGATGTAGTGCACGGCCGTACCGTCGCGGTTCTGGTGTACGCCCGCCGAAAACATCTCATCAACGTTTTCGTCTGGCCCACAACCGAGCCGGCTGCGTCGGCGCAGTCGGGTTCACAGCTTGGCTATCATTGGGTCGATTGGCGCAAGGGTGGAATGGAAATGTGCGCCGTCTCCGACGTCAATCCCACGGATCTCGACGCGCTCCGGCAACTCTTGGCGAACTAGCCCGCATTTCGTCTATTTGTTGTTTTCGTAGGTTCGGGTCGCGGTATACGCCCTTGGTATTTCCTTCGCGTAGATCAATCGCAGGGTGACGTCCTTGGTCTTGCCCGACCGCACGAACACATTCTTTTCCCATTCGCTAAACACGCCTCTGCCCGAAGCCCGCACTTCGTAAGCGTCGGATCGCAGCTTCGAGATCGTAAAGCGTCCCTTGGCGTCCGCATGCACCGCGTGGGGCGCGTTTCCTCCAGACGATTGATAGGTGATGACCGCGTGCGCCACCGGCTTGTCGTCTGGGCCGATCACCACGCCCGTCAGCGTTCCAGAGGCCTTGTTTTGCGGATCCGCCACCACCGTACGGGCCGCGAAGAGTCCCGCAAAAAAAACCAATGCAAGAATAGTTGTGCGTCTCATATGCTCCGCCTTACTGCCTAAGAGCCAGTGTAGACGCAATCGCCGCTCTCGCTGCAGCTTCGGACAGCTTTGTGTTTGCCGGAAACCTGCCTGCCCGTACAGCGAAGGAAATACACAAGCTCGCACGGCCTTTCGTCGCGCAGCGCCACCGCCGCAGCAATGCCATGCGGATCCGATGGTGATCGAGCCTGCCCCAGCTGATACTATCTGCGCCGGTGAATGTGCATGGCGAAAGTTCCGAAGAAAGCGCCGAAGAAAGTATTGAAAGGCAAGATCGCGCTGGTTGCCGGAGCGACCCGCGGGGCCGGCCGAGGGATTGCCGTCGCACTGGGCGAGGCGGGTGCCACGGTCTACTGCACCGGCCGCAGCTCGAGAAAACGAACACGGGGACGGCGCCCCACACCCGGCCGGACCGAAACGATCGAAGAAACCGCGGAACTGGTCACCGCCGCCGGTGGGCGCGGCATTGCCGTAAGAGTGGATCACACCAAGCCCGCGGATGTGAAAAAGCTGGTCGCCGGTATCAAACGGCGGCACAAGGGACTGGACATTCTGGTCAACGACGTATGGGGCGGCGACGCGCTCACGGAATTCGGCAAGACCTTCTGGACCTGCAACCTCGAGAACGGCCTGCAGATGCTCAAGCAGGCCATCCATTCGCACATCATTACTTCCCACTACGCCGTTCCGCTGATGCTGGGTCGAAGAAGAAGAGGAAAAGGCCGGGGAATTATTTTCGAGATTACCGATGGCGACGCTTTTTACTACCGCGGCAACATTTTCTACGACCTGGTGAAGATTTCCGTCATCCGCCTGGCCTTCGCCATGGCCCGCGAGCTGCGCAAACGAGACATTGTTTCGGTGGCGTTGACTCCGGGCTTTTTGCGTTCTGAAGCGGTCCTGGACCATTTTGGACTCAGCGAGGCCAATTGGAAGGAAGGCGGGAAAAAGGACCCTAATTTCCTGGCGTCAGAATCGCCGAG
>JBGOVR010000047.1:0-29992 GCA_041478205.1 Candidatus Acidiferrum sp. | reverse complement strand
TCTGGCTGCTTTCACGAAGGCAGAGCGGTCTTGAGCTGGGTGGCAGGGTGTTCTTCTCAGCGGGTGCGGAACTAAGGGTGGAAGGGGCTTTCCGAATGCTCGACTATCGGATTGGCAGTGGGCATGGCGGCTGCTCCTCCGGCGGCCGCAGCGGCCGCGCCAGCGCCGATTAGGAAAAAGAGAAAGCCCTTACGCCGGCGGCTGGGGTTTCTTCTGGGATGTTCGCTATCCGGCTTGGCGGCGGCGTCTTCGGTGGGATCGAGGACGACGCGGTAGGACTCACCTTCGGCAATTATCTCGGTTTCATCACGATAGGAAAATTTCAGCGCATTCCGGCGCGCGTAGACGTAGAGCAATTTGGGTGCGACGGCGGTGATTTGGCCGATTGTGGGCGTGTCCGCGGCGGGGCGAATGCTTGCCTTATTGGCACGGATCTCCGCTGCCGCGGCTTGCGCCGTGGAAAAGACTAACGTGCCTGCGGTGAGGTCCACTAGCGTGCCCTTCTCGTCGTTCGGCTCGCTGCGCAGCGTTATCTGGCTGTCGCCGCGGAGATAGAGCAGGGCCGCGCCACTACGCAGGCGCAGCACGCCATCCGGCTCGGTTGAGAGGCGATCGCCGTCGTAGAGGGTGGTTCCGGTGGAAACACGACGGTCGCGGAGATACGCGCCGTCTGCCTCGGTTATGATGCCCAGCGCAGCAAAACGGGTCGGGGCGGGAATACCTGCCAGGGTCATAGCCAGGATTGTCGCTACAAGAGGGTGGCCGATCATCATGAGACACCTCCGGAGGGAGCTTGAGATCCATCGGAATCCGCTAATCAAACGCTTCTTATACTCTTCGGATACGTCTACTTGTGCTTACTATGTATACCATACGACTACCATACACAACTAGGTATAAGAAAAACAGGGCCCCGAAGGAAGCCGGGGGCCGGGGCACGGCTCGACGGTCGCCCCAGAACGGGCACGCACCGCTCTCTTTCGGATACAATCACGAACTTCGGTTGTGTTTGCCGGAAGGGGCGCTGGCCGGCGGCAAATCAGCAGTCCGCATCGGGCCGGAAGGAGACTTTCTTTGAGAATGATGGTGTGCCATCTGCTCGTCGCGCTCTTGCCGTGTGCGGCGATCGCACAGCAGTCGAACAACGGGCTGTCCGTCCCGCCAGCGCAGGTTGCGCAACGGGTGCGCGACTACCGGATCAACAACGAAGACCGCATTATCCGGGAGCTGACGGAATTTCTCGCCATACCGAATGTGGCGAACGACACGGAAAACATTCAGAAGAACGCCGCCCACCTGGTGGAAATGCTGGAGGCGCGTGGAATCGAAACGCACTTGCTGCCGATTGGCGGCCGCGGACCCGTGGTATTCGGCAAATTGAACACGCCCGGCGCCAAACGCACCGTGATTTTTTACGCGCACTACGACGGGCAGCCGGTCGATCCCGCGGCTTGGACGGATGGCAAGCCCTTCGAGCCGGCGCTGCGCAGCAATGCCATGGAGGCCGGTGGCAAGCGCCTTCCCTTCCCGGAAAACAACGCGAAGCACCCGGCCCGGTACAACGACGACTGGCGGATTTATGCGCGCTCCTCTTCCGACGACAAATCGCCCATCGTGGCTTTGCTCGCGGCCATCGATGCGCTGCGCGCCGAGAAGATCCCGCTAGGCGTCAACCTGAAGGTAATTTTCGAGGGAGAAGAAGAAGCCGGATCGAACAACCTGCAACGCACGCTGGAGCTGCATAAGAATTTGCTGGGCGGGGACTTGCTCGTAACGGCGGATGGCCCGGTGCACCAGTCCGGCCGCCCGCTGGTTTTCTTCGGCAACCGCGGCGACATTGGCCTGGACATCACCGTGTACGGACCGGTGCGCGCGCTGCACAGCGGGCACTACGGCAACTGGGTGCCGAATCCGGCGATGGAGCTGTCGCGTTTGCTGGCGGCGATGGAAGATGCGGATGGGCGGGTGCTGATCGATGGGTATTACGACGACGTTGCGCCGCTAAGCGATGTCGAAAAACAGGCTCTGACGCGGATGCCCGATAATGACGCCGAACTCGCGCACGAGCTGGGCATCGCGAAACCTGAAGGCGGCGGGAGAAAACTGGTTGAGCTGCTACAGCAGCCTTCGCTCAACATTCGCGGACTGAGCAGCGCGTACGTCGGCGAGCGGGCGCAAAACGTCGTTCCGGACAAGGCGGAAGCATCGCTGGAGGTGCGCCTCGTAAAGGGCGAAGACCCACGGCACAAGTTCGATCAAATCGTCGGATTCATTCGCAAACAAGGATACTTCGTGACAGATCGCGAGCCGACCATGGACGAGCGGCGCGAGCATGCACTCGTCGCGAAAATCATCGATGAAGGCGGATATCGCGCCTCACGCACACCCATGGACCTGCCGGTTTCGACAGCGCTGGTGCAGGTCGTCCAAGACGCTACCGGAGGCAACACGGTGGTCGCTCCGACGCTGGGCGGCAGCGTGCCCATGTACATTTTCGAGGACCTCGGGCTACCGTGGATCGGGGTGCCGATCGTCAATTACGACAATCACCAGCATAGCTCTGACGAGAATCTGCGCCTCGGCCATCTTTGGCGGGGCGTGGAGATTTACGCCGCGATTCTGGCGGACTTGAATTGGTAACGGACTCCCGCCCCTTTTCAACCTTGCTGGAAAGGGGCGCAGCATGCTGCGCCCCTGCAAAACTTGTTGTTCGCGCTACAGCGAAAGGAAATTCTGGAGGAGTTGCTTGCCGGATTCGGTGAGTACGGATTCGGGATGGAACTGGACGCCTTCGAGTTTATGGCGGCGGTGGCGGATGCCCATGATGATGCCATCGTCTGTCTCCGCGGTGATAGCGAGTTCGCGTGGCAGCGACTTGCGCTCGACGATGAGCGAGTGATAGCGCGTGGCGGTGAACGGGTCGGGCAGTTTTCGGAAAACGCCCTTCGAGTCATGATGAATTTTGCTGGTTTTGCCGTGGAAAAGCTTGGGGGCCCGAATGATTTTTCCTCCGAACGCCGCGCCGATAGCCTGATGCCCCAGGCACACACCGAGAATGGGAAACTTGCCGGAGAGGCGCTGGACCAGCTCGATGCAAATCCCGGCATCCTGCGGTGTGCAGGGACCCGGCGAAATGACGATGCGCTCCGGCTTGCGGCGAGCGATTTCATCCACTGAGATTTTGTCGTTGCGATGGACTTCGACGTTGCACCCCAGCTCGCCAAGATACTGCGCCAGGTTGTAGGTGAACGAATCGTAGTTGTCGAGCAGCAGAATCACGATGTTTTCTCTAACGACGCCCGCGATGCGCCAACTCGAGAGCGGCCAGCAGCGCGCGCGATTTGTTAACGCTTTCCTGGTATTCGCCTTCCGGCGTGGAATCGGCGACGATGCCACCCCCGGCCTGCACGTGCGCGACGCCATTCTTAACGACCATGGTGCGCAGCGCGATGCACGAATCCAGATTACCAGCAAAATCCATGTACAAGACGCCGCCGGCATAAATGCCGCGGCGGGTGCGCTCCAGCTCTTCGATGATTTGCATGGCGCGAACTTTGGGCGCTCCGGAAACCGTGCCCGCAGGAAAGCAGGCCATCAACGCGTCGAAGCAGTCAACGTCCTCGCGCAAGCGCCCGCGCAAACTCGAAACCAGGTGCATGACGTGCGAAAACCGCTCGACGTTCATGAGCTGCTCGACTTTCACGGTGCCATAGTCGCAGACACGGCCGAGATCGTTGCGTCCGAGGTCCACCAGCATGATGTGCTCGGCGCGCTCTTTTTCGCTGGCGAGCATTTCCTTTTCCAAGCGCTGGTCCTCGGCCTCATCCTTGCCGCGGGGAAGCGTTCCGGCGATCGGCCGGTAAAACACATCACGCCCCTGCACTTTCACGAGCATCTCCGGCGAGCTGCCCACGACGGCGACGTCGTTCATTTGCAGATAGAAAAGATAGGGAGACGGATTGAGGGCGCGGAGCTCGCGATAAACCTCGAAGGGCTCGGCTTTGGTCTTCGCGGAAAAACGCTGGCTCAGCACGACCTGAAAAATATCTCCGGCGCGGATGTATTGCTTGCATTTACGGACCGCAGCGAGGTATTCGCCGCGGCGAAAATTAGAAGTGACTTTAAGCGCTGTTCGCTTCTTCGCCCCGGTCTCTTTTCTGGGCCGTTCGGCGGCCACCGGCTGTTCCAGCAGCTTCCGGGTTTTCTGTATTTCACGCACAGCCGCGTTGTATTTCGCTCGCAGACTGCCGGCACCCTCAGTGAAAACGTTTCGCACGATCCAGAGACGGTGCTGCACGTGATCGAAGGCGATGATGCCGTGATAAAACATCAGCATGGCGTCGTATAGGCCGATTTCGTCGCGCAGACGTTTCGGCAGGCGTTCGATGAGCCGCACCATGTCGTAGGAAAAATAGCCGATCGCGCCCGCGACCAGCGGCGGCAACCCCGGCAAGCGGACCGGATGGAAGCGTTCCATTCGTTCTCGCAAAAAGGACACCGGATCGCGTTCTTCCCACACCAGGCGGTCGCGGCTTTCCATGACGCACGCGCCGCCGGCATAGCGAAAGACTTCTTCCGGGTGGGCGCCCGCGAAGGTATACCGCGCGATCTTTTCGCCGCCTTCGACGCTTTCGAGCAAGAAGGAATAACGCGCTCCCTGTGAAATCCGCAGATACGCGCTTACCGGCGTGAGTAGGTCCGCGGAGAGCACCGCGTAGACAGGGATCAGGTTTCCCTGCTTCGCAAGCCGCTGGAATTCGCGGAAGTCCGGCTGGATCACCGAGGTCTCCGCTGCTTGGCTTCCCGCCCCAACTCTTCCGCACGCAATGCAGCCAGCACAGCGCGGCGCATCACCACTTCAGGCGCTCGCTGCTTGGTCCAAATCTCCCACTGAGCGATTCCCTGCGCGAGGAACATCTCCACGCCCGAAACCGTGGCGATGCCTTTGCCAGCGGCGAGCTTCAAAAGTTGGGTCCTCTGAGGCCGGTAGATGAGGTCCATAACGATCCGACAGTGTAACTCGCGCGGCTCCAGCGGCGAAACTCCGTCACCCGGGTACATGCCGACCGGCGTAGTATTTAGCACCGCGTCGAAGAATTCGGTGCGCAGCGCGCGCCGGGGTAGGGCTTCGCCGCTTACCGCGCGCGCCAGGTCGCGCGCCGCGCGTTCCCGCCGCGCGCAAATCGCCACCGCAGCCCCGGCACGAAACAGCGCAAATGCCGCCGCGCGCGCCGATCCTCCGGCGCCGAAAATTAGTACACGGCTACCCTTAAGCTGAACCTTCTTCTCGAGCGAGCGCAGCACGCCGAGATAGTCGGTGTTGCAGCCGTAAAACGAACCATCACGCCGCACCACGACCGTGTTTACGGCGCCGATCTCCACCGCCAAAGGATCGCAAGCCGTCAAGTGCTGGCACATTTCTTGCTTGTGAGGCAGCGTGACGCTAAATCCGCGAATGCCCAGCTCGCGAACGGCGTTCAGAAAGTCATACAAATTCCGCACCAGAAAGGGCAGGTACACCGCGTCCGTTTTCCGCGCGACGAACCCGGAGTTGTGCAGCAACGGAGACAGAGAATGTCCGATGGGGTCGCCGATGACTCCAAAGATCTTGGTTTTGTGAGTCAATTTGTGCGCGCGATAGAGATGCTTCAGATCCTGAAGCGATACTTGCCCGGGAGCGGTGGCCTCGGCCACGGGTGCGTAGGCCAGGGCACTGCCCTCGCGTAAAGCAAGGATACGAGCCGGAAGCCCGACCTCGCCCATGGGAACCACGACGTAGTTCCTGGAGCGGCGGGCGAAGCGGAGCAGGCGCAAGCTGTCTTCAATGGTCTGGGCGTGCACCGCGATCTTGGTGGCATCAACCTCGCCGTGCGGGGGCGTATCGAGAGCGCGCGTGAGCGCCGGGGTTCGCCGGAAATCATGGAGGGAGAGCAACACCCCCGGCGGAACGCCATATTCGCGGATCGATTTGCCGGGCAGCTTGCGGAGGGTTTCCACCTCGAGGTCGCACCACGAGCAGCCCGCCTCGCGGGCCTGGATCAGCCAGTAGAGTTCCGCCGCGATGTCGCCAGAGAATCTGCCGCCACCCTCCCGGCGGCGGCAGGTGGCCAGAAAGGTGGCGCGGCGAGGCTTGTTCTTCCGCAGCCAGCGCAGAAAACGGGCCCGCTCCACGTTGCTACCCAGCCAGTCCAGCCGCAGCTCGACAGTCGGCGTCTCTCGCAGGGCCGCCCTGACCTGGGCAGTCATTTTAGCCGCTGTGGAGGCCGCCGCGACGGCACAGATACGCCTGATTCCGGTCCCAAACCCGCTCATGACCCGCCTTCTTTCGGCAATTTATTGAAAACACGGCTTGTAGCATGCCGTATCAAATGTGTAAAGCGCCCTCACCCAATTTGTTGACGCACCAGGGGGAGCTTGTTACTTTCGTTCAGAAGCGTCCCACGGCCCATAGGGCGTGTTTCCGAAGGAGTATTGTAATGCGCGCTAACCTTGCTGCGTTGAGCCTTTCCATCTTTGTTGGTGCGGTGGTCTGTTCCGCGCAGACCGCTCCCGAGGCGACTGCCCCGGCAGCCCCCCAGCCCGACTATTCCAGCGTCTATTGCTCCGGCTTCGTCAGCGACCCCAAGGTTCCGGGGGATACCCAGCTGATCTCCGGCGAGCAGTCCAACTACAAGATCCTCTTCGGACGCGGCGAATACGTGTACATCAACCGCGGCGAGGATAAGGGCGTCAAAGTTGGCGATCGCTATACCGTCGTGAGGGCCGAGAGCGATACGGCTAACGAATGGTTCAAAGGACAGGCGAAAGTAAGCAAAGCGGTGGGCACGCTGTACCGGGACAACGGCCAAATCCGGGTCGTCAACGTGCAACCCAAAGTTTCTGTCGCTGAAGTGACCTTTTCTTGCGGGGGCTACATGCAGAGAGGCGACCTCGCGCGTCCTTTCGAGGAGCGTCCCATACCGCCCCTCAAGAGCACCATCCCATTCGACCATTTTGCGCCCGTCAGCGGCAAGCCGGTAGGAACGGTGATCTCGTCGCATGATTATTGGCAGCTCATGGGCAAGGGCAACATGGCCTACGTGAATCTCGGCGCGGCGAAGGGCGTGAAGGTGGGCGACTACATGCGAGTGTTCCGCTATCAGGGCACGATGAATGAATATGCGGACGAAATCAAAGGGTATCAGTATCAGGTTTATGGATTTGGCAGCACCCCTGCCCGGTACGAATGGAAGGATTTGCCCCGTGAAGTTCTCGGTGAGGGGATCGTGCTGAATGTAGGCCACAATTCTGCAACCGTACTGATTACGTACAGCACGGCTCCGATGTATGCCGGCGACTACGTGGAGATCGAATAGATTCGCAGAGCGGCAACGCCTTCAGGACCAACTTGGGAAACCGGGCACGAAGCCCGCTTCAATTTCAACCTCTCACATTGAGCAATTTCTGAATGGAATCGTCACGGGAAGTTGTGTTCGCTCGATGTTGTTGCTGCTCTTTAGTACAGCAAAAATAATTGGCCACCTACCCTTCTTCGGGCGCTAGCTATTTGTGACCTAACCTAAAATTAGACTCACCTAGTCCTCGTAAGTCGCTATTTACAACTCAAATTTTCGTTACGACAGGAGAACTTCTGCCGTGATGCTTAACGTCGCGCAACGCGCCGCACGAGTCGTCGCCGTTTTTGTTTCTGTATTCCTCTTCGCTTTGATCTTTCTTTCTGGTTGCGCGGGAGTCGCTTCCCGTAGCGTCCCTCAAGCTCCTGCTTCCTCCGTCTCTGTTAGCGTTTCTCCAACAGCTTCATCCATCCAGGTGAGCAAGACGCAAGACTTTACCGCGGCCGTGGCGAACGATAGTCAGAATAAGGGCGTGACCTGGGCGCTTTCCGGAACGGGCTGCAATGGGGCGGCGTGCGGCACGCTGTCGGCAACATCCAGTGCTTCTGGCGCCGCCGTTGCCTACACGGCGCCAGCCAGTGCTCCGGCCACGGTCACTCTTAGCGCTACTTCCGTCACCGACAGCGCGAAGTCCGCTGCGGCGGCGATCACTGTGACGATGCAACCGGTTATTGCCGTGACCGTTTCGCCGAGCACCGCCAATGTGCAGGCTGGCGCGGGCAAGCAGAGTTTCACCGCGACAGTGCAAAACGATTCGCAAAACAAAGGCGTCACCTGGTCACTCTCTGGAGCGGGTTGCACCGGCGCGGCTTGCGGCTCACTTTCTGCAACATCAAGTGCGTCCGGCGCAGCAATCACCTATATAGCCCCAGCGAATGCTCCAACTCCGAGCACGGTGGCGTTACACGCGACCTCCGTCGCCGACGGTGCCAAATCCGCCGCAGCTGCCATCACGGTAACCACGCAGCCCGCCGTGGCCGTAACCGTCTCACCCACAACAGCCAATGTTCAGGCGGGCGCTGGCACAAAGAATTTCACGGCAATCGTGCAAAACGACTCGCAGAATAAAGGCGTGGCCTGGGCGCTCTCCGGTGCGGGTTGCACCGGCGCAGCCTGCGGATCGCTCTCGGCTACCGCCAGCGCGTCCGGCACGACGATTACCTACACGGCCCCGGCAACTGCTCCTACGCCAGCGACGGTCACTCTCACTGCCATTTCTGTGTCCGATGGCACGAAGTCCGCCAAGGCCACGATCACCGTCGTCGCACCTTCCATAGGCATTGGCGTCACGCTCACGCCCAAGCGCGGCGGCCTCACGGTGTCGCAATCCCTCAATTTCACATCCACGATTGCAAACGACGTGGGCAGCGCCGGTGTCACTTGGTCGGCAACGGCAGGCTCATTCAGCAGCCAGTCCCCAACCTCCGCGGTCTACGTCGCACCGGCAACGCCGGGCGTTATCACCGTCACGGCGACGAGCAACGCAGACGTCACCAAGAGCGCTTCGGCCACTATCGGTGTCACCGATCTCGCCGGCGTCGTGACCTATCACAACGACCTCTCTCGCGACGGCGTCAATTCCCAGGAATATGCGCTCACGACCGCAAATGTGGTGACCGCCACTTTCGGGAAGCTCTTCTCTTGCACGATCGATTCTCCGGCCTACGCGCAACCTCTTTGGGTCGCGAATCTGACCATCGGCGGCGGAACTCACAACGTGATTTTTGCAGCCAGT
The DNA here is from genome assembly GCA_041478205.1 of Candidatus Acidiferrum sp. GTDB lineage: Bacteria > Acidobacteriota > Terriglobia > Acidiferrales > UBA7541 > Acidiferrum. The sequence continues at coordinate 20,863 of JBGOVR010000047.1, read as the reverse complement.
TCACGTGATACCGTCTACGCCTTCGACGCCGATGCCCATCCTTGCGTCACCTACTGGTCCAAGCAGCTTATGGCGGCCGGCGAGACCTTCCTCAACAACAATGATGTTGGGACCACGGACATCTTGACGGATGTCGGCATCGTCGGTACGCCGGTAATCGACCCGTCCACGAATACTCTCTACGTTGTAGCGAAGACGAAGAACCAGGGAACCTCTTGCACGCCGTCTTCCTCGTGCCACCAGCGCTTGCACGCACTCAGTCTGCTGGACGGCAGCGAGAAACTTGGGGGCCCGGTTGATCTCACTTCTTCCATCACGGTCCCAGGAACCGGCGACGGCAGCAGCGGCGGCAACTTGCCTTTTGACCCCCTTCGCGAGAACCAACGGCCGGGTCTCGCACTTGTGAATGGCATCGTCTACGTTTCGTGGGCCTCTCACGGAGACAACGGGCCTTACCATGGCTGGGTCATGGGGTTTGACAAGACAACGCTGACCCGTGTCGCCATCTACAACGATTCTCCAAACGGCCGGCAGGCCGGCATCTGGATGGCGGGCGGCGCGCCGGCTTCCGACGGCAGCAATCTGTATCTCCTTACCGGCAACGGCGATTTCGACGGAACCAAGGATTTCGGTGACAGCTTCCTGAAGCTCAACACATCGAGCGGCCTCTCGCTCGCGGACTGGTTCACGCCTTTCGACGAATCGAGCCTGGATGGCGGCGATCAGGATGTCGGTTCCGGCGGCGCGGCCGTTCTTGTGGATCTTCCCGCCAGCCCGGTACCGCACCTGCTGATTGGCGGCGGCAAGGCAGGCAGCGGCAATTCCGGCCAGCTTTATGTCTTGAATCGCGATTCGATGGGTCACAACCAATCCGGCAGCAACGGCCAGATCGTCCAGGAGTTCCCGCTGGGAAACAGTATCTTCGCTACGGCGGCCTTCTGGAAGAACACACTGTACTTGGCTGGAGTCGGCGGCCCCGTCAAAGCGTTTGCATTGAACGTTGCGACGAGCAAGTTCGACACCTCGTCAACTTCGCGATCGAGTGGATCATTCGGGTTCCCAGGGGCCACGCCTTCGGTCTCGGCAGGTGGCACGTCCAACGGAATCGTTTGGGCGCTCGACAACAGCAGATACGGCACTCCGTGTTGCTCCAACGGGCCGGCCATTCTGCATGCCTATGACGCTGCGAATCTCGCCACGGAATTGTGGAACAGCTCGCAGGGTTCCGGGAATACGGCCGGTAACGCCGTGAAGTTCACCGTGCCACCGTCGCCAACGGCAAGGTTTATATCGGCACACGATCGGAGATCGATGTTTTCGGGCTTCTGCCCAACTAAACCGGATTTCTGACAGCTCAGCTGTATGTTCCTTAGGTATGGCTCCGTACGCCCGCCGATAACCTACGCATTTGCAGTAGTTAGCGGCGAAACGGTCTGAAGCCAGTTTCTTCTTGACACGGAGGTCACGTTCATGGTATAGTACCTCCAAGTAAATTTTCGGACTCGCGAAAGTCCTGCCGTAAATCGACTCCGCAGACCTTGTAGGGGCCGGGGCTTGCCCCGCCCGGCGTCCAGCGCGGGCACACTGCCCGCTGCGAAGCGATCGCTTGACGTTGGCGAACTACTAAACACCACCCCGCTCTAAGTCCCTTTAGAATGAACACTTGCAAAAGTGTATCAAAACAAAGGACTTTAACTTTCTTTAGAATGAACACTTATGAAAAAAGGGGGAGGGGGGGGCCCCCCGCAGTTGCGGCGCATTTGCTACGCCAAGGAAAGACCGGCCGATCGGTCTTTCCTTGGACTCGCGCGGCTTCTTTTGTGTCTCGTGAATCGAGGCAGGGCTTCTCTGGACGGCTACATGCCCTCGTAATTCGGACCGCCGCCGCCCTCGGGCACCACCCAATCGATGATCTGATAGGGATCGGCGATATCGCAGGTCTTGCAATGCACGCAGTTCGCGGCGTTGATCTTCAGCTTCAGTCCGTCTTTGTCTTTGGCCATCTCATAGACCGCCGCGGGGCAAAAATACTGGCAGGGATTCCCGTATTCCACAACGCACTTCGTCGCGCAGACATTCAGATCTTGCACCACGAGATGGCAGGGTTGATCTTCTTCGTGCCGCGTCCCGGAGTGATATACGTCCGTCAGCCGGTCGAAGGTCAGTTTGCCGTCGCCCTTGAACCGTTCGGGTGCCGGCCGCCCGTTGATTTTCTTGTACGCCTCGTGCCCCGCGTGTACGTGCATCGGATCGATCAGTCCGCGCCCGCCCGAAAGGAATTGCAGTCCCGAGTGAAACAACCCGCCGAACAATCCATATTTGAAGGACTGGTGAAAATTGCGCACCGCCCACAGTTCTTTCTTGATGTAGCTCTGCTCGACCTTTGCGGGAAAAACACTCAGCGCCTTCGCCGAAGTGTCGCCCGTCTTCAGCGCCTCGAAGATCGTCTCCGCCGCCAGCATTCCGCTCTTGATCGCCATGTGGATGCCCTTGAGCCGCTGCGAATCCAGAAAGCTGCCGGAATCCCCGATGATCAAACCGCCATCGACGTAGTTTCGTGGCATTGAATACCATCCACCAGCCGGAATAGTCTTCGCGCCGTAACGCACCAGCTTCCCGCCATCGAGAATTGTTTTCACGAAGGGATGCGTCTTCCATTGTTGAAACGTTTCGTGCGGATCGAATTGAGGATTCTCATACTCCAGCCCGATCACCAGGCCGATGGACACGCGATTGTTCGAGAGTCCGTAAATCCATCCGCCGCCATACATGTTGGTGGAGACCGGCCAGCCCAAAGTGTGCGCCACGTAACCCGGCTGGATGCGCCCCGGCTGCACATCCCACAATTCCTTGATCCCAATGCTGTAAATCTGCGGATTGATGTTGTCGAGCTTCTTCTTTTCGACAAGCTGCTTGGTCAGCGAACCGCGCGGCCCTTCGGCCAGCACCGTCACCTTCGCGCGCAGCTCGTATCCCGGCGTGTAATTGTCTTTTGGCTTGCCGTTTTTATCGAGGCCCTTGTCTTCGGTGATGACGCCGGCGACTCCTTCGCCTTGATAGATAAGTTGAGCTCCGCCGAATTGCGTGAATAGGTTCACGCCCGTTTTTTCGACCAGCCCGCCGAGCCACTTCGCTATCTTGCTCAGCGAAACGACGTAGTTTCCCTTATTCTGAAACGGCGGCGGCGTGATCGGAAATCGAAACGAAGATCGCTGGGTGAAGAACAGTGCCGCGTCATCCGTTACCGGCGTATCCAAAGGCGCGGTCTTCTCGAAATCCGGCACCAGCTCCGCGAGCCCCTTCGGATTCATGATCGCGCCCGAAAGCTGGTGCGCCCCAATCTCGCGCCCTTTCTCGAGCACGTAGATGTTCTCAGTGGAAAGTTCCGGCTTACCGCCAGCCTCCGTGTGCTTCTTGATGAGATTCGCCAGATGCAGCGCGCAGGAAAGCCCCGCCGGCCCCGCCCCAACGATAAGCACATCCGCTTCGAGTTGTTCGCGTTGCACGGTCATTCTTGCGCGATCAGCGCAAAGACGTCTTTGAGTTCCGCTAGGGCCGTCTCGCGCGTGTCCATCAAAGCGTAACAACCAGGGATGGCAGGTACTTCAGCCACCCACGAGCCATCCTCCTGGCGGTACAAAACTGTCTCGTAGTCTTCCAATTTCATGGCGCTGGAAAAAGTATACGGCACTCGGATGCCTAACAGCAGTCTAAGATGACTTGGCCTTTTCCAGGGCTTCGGTGAGGGCGGGCATGATTTCGAAGATGTCGCCGACTATGCCATAGTCCGCAATTTCAAAGATCGGCGCGTTCTGATCTTTGTTGATCGCCACAATCGTTCGCGCACCCTTCATTCCCACAACGTGTTGAATCGCCCCGCTGATTCCCAGCGCCAGGTACAGCTTTGGCGCAACCGTTTGCCCCGAGCTGCCGATCTGCCGCTCCATCGGCAGCCAGCCTTCATCGCAAATCGGCCGCGACGCCGCGATCTCTCCGCCGAGCGCCTTCGCCAGCGCCTCTGCTTGCGGAATATTCTCCGGCGCTTTGATCCCCCGCCCAATCGCTACGATCAGCGGCGCTTGCGTCAGGTCCACCGCCGACTTCGCTTCCTTGAACAGTTCCAACGGCTTGGTCCGAATCTGCTCCGCCTTCAGTTCCACGGCCACGGCATTCACCGGCGCTTTGCCCGACGGATGCGCTGTCACCAAATCCGACCGGAACGCTCCTGCCTGGAATGACGCAAACCACGGCGCCGCACCCTGAAACGTCACGTCCGCCACCGTCTTGCCCTGAAACATCTGCCTCACAAAAATGAGCTTTCCGCCCTCATTCCGATAGCCAACGCAGTCGCCAATCATTCCCTTGCCCAGCATCGCCGCAAGCTTCGGCGCAAAGTCGCGCACCTGATACGTGTGCGGAAACAACACCAAATCCGGCTTCGCGCTATTTATCACCTGCGCCAGCGCCACGCAGTATCCGTCTGGTGTGTACGCTTCCAGCAAATCATGTTCGACGATCGGCACTTCGGCGAGATTCTTGGCGGCCAACTCGCTCGCCAGCCCCGCCACGCCCTTGCCAATCACCAGCGCGCTCACCGTGCTCGACGTATCGGCCGCAATCTGCTGCGCTGCCGCCAGTGTCTCGAAGCTCGTCTTGTTAAACTTCCCCTGCCGCTGTTCCGTAATAACGAGTATCTTCATCGCTAGATCACCCGCGCCTCAAACTTCAGCCTCTCCACCAGCTTCCCAGCCACTTCCTTCGGCGTGCCCGTCAAAAACTCCGTCTTCTTCGTTTTCGTCGGCACGTAAATTTTTTCCACCCGCTGTGTCGCTTCCACGGAAACACCCAGCGACTCGCGCGTCAGCATCGCGATCTCTTTCTTCTTCGCCGACATGATGCCCTTCAGCGTCGCGTACCGCACCTTGTTGATGCCCGACTGAATCGACAGCACCGCCGGCAGCGGGCACTCGATATGCTGAAACCACCCCGCCTCCAGCTCGCGCTTCAGCCGCATCTTCCCGTCCAGCACCTCGATGGCCATGATGATCGTCGCGTGCGGCAGATCCAGCAACCCCGCCAGCAGCACGCCGGTCTGTCCAAATCCGTGATCGTCGCTCTGCAATCCCGTCAGCACTAGGTCGTATTTTTCCTTCTCGATCGCTGCTGCCAGCGACGTCGCCGCCCCAAGCGGATCGAGCTGCGCGAAGTTATCATCCGCAATATGAATCGCGCGGTCCGCGCCCTTTGCCAATGCTTCCTTGATCGTCTGCTTCACGCGCTCCGGCCCCATCGACAGCGCAATCACTTCCCCGCCGTGCTTTTCCTTCAGCCGCAGCGCCTCTTCCAGCGCATAACTATCCGGCTCGTTCATCTCGAACCCGATGTCCGACTCCTTGATCCAGCTCCCGGCGATCGCCAGCGGCGCATCCTTCGCGGGAACCTGCTTAATGCACACGATAATGTTCACGATATTCCCTCGCACAATTGCCGGACGATTTGCTGTAGCCGCGGTCTTCAGGCAGCGGGGTTTCGATTAAGGTACGGCGCAGCTTCCAAGAAAAGGCGCAAGCGGTTGCAGTGAGGTGGAGTAGAGCTTCGACCTGATAAGTGTGCCGGGGTCTACTCTGAACCCCGCCCTCTGAAGAGGGCGGCTACAGCACGGCGTGCGTGAAACTGTCTTACTTCCCTGCCCACCGCTTGAAAATCAGCGCGGCGTTCGTGCCGCCAAATCCAAACGAATTCGACAGCGCGTACTCCACCGCCGCTTTGCGCGCCTTGTTGGGAACGTAGTCGAGGTCGCACGCGGGGTCTGGTGTTTCTTGATTGATGGTCGGCGGCAAAATCTGGTCGCGCAGCGCCAACACGCTGATGCCCGCTTCCAATCCGCCCGCGCCGCCGAGCAAATGCCCGGTCATCGATTTCGTCGAGCTGATGGGCACCTGCTTCGCGCGCTCGCCAAAAACCCTCTTCAGCGCCGTCGTTTCGATCGCGTCCCCGATCGGCGTGGACGTGCCGTGAGCGTTCACGTAGCCAATGTCTTCCGGCTTCAGGTTCGCATCCTTCAGCGCCGCTTTCATCACGCGGTAAGCACCGTCGCCATTCGCCGCCGGCTGCGTGATGTGATACGCGTCGCCGGACATGCCGTAGCCGACGATCTCCGCCAGGATCGGCGCATTCCGCTTCTGCGCGTGCTCCAGCGATTCCAGGATGACAATTCCCGCGCCCTCGCCCACCACAAACCCATCGCGGCCCGCGTCAAACGGACGGCTGGCGTGCGCGGGATCGTCGTTCCGCGTCGAAAGCGCCTTCATCGCCGCAAACCCGCCGACACCCATCGGCGTAATGGTCGCCTCGGTCCCGCCGCAGATCATCATTTCCGCCGCGCTGCGTTCGATGATCTTGAACGAATCGCCAATCGCGTGCGCGGATGCGGAACACGCCGTCGCCGTGGCCGAATTCGGGCCGCGCGCGCCATAGCGAATCGAAATGTGTCCGGAAGCGAGATTCACGATCGCGGAAGGAATGAAGAATGGCGAGATTTTCCCCGGACCGCCCTGCACCAGTTTCCAATGCTCGCGCTCGATAATGTCGAACCCGCCGATGCCCGACGAAACGTACACGCCCACTTCATCCAGGTCCGACTGCTCCGGCGTCCAATTCGCCATCTTCACCGCGAAACTCGCGCCAGCCAGGGCGACCTGAATAAACCGCCCCATCTTCTTCAATTCTTTTTTCTCGATCCACTGGAACGGATCGAAATTCTTCACTTCACCCGCGATCTTGCAGTCGAATCCCGTTGCGTCAAAAAGCGTGATCGCTGCAACGCCGCTTTGCCCGGCAAGGAGGTTTTTCCAAGTTTCCTCCGTGCCGATTCCCAGCGCGCAGACCAATCCGACGCCCGTAATAACTACCCGGCGAGTCAACTATTCCTGCTCCCAGATGAGGTGGTATTAAACAGCGGTTTCTTACTTCCCTTTGGAGTGTTTGTCGATATATTCGACGGCATCCTTAACGGTGGTCATCTTTTCGGCGTCCTCGTCCGGCACTTCGATTCCGAACGCCTCTTCAAATGCCATCACCAATTCCACCTGGTCCAGCGAGTCCGCCCCCAGGTCGTCCACGAACGACGCCGTTGGCGTCACTTCCGCTTCATCCACGCCGAGCTGCTCGACGATAATCTGCTTTACGCGTTCTTCCACGCTGGCCATTCCCATATCCTCCGCGATCTGCTTTCGCTTTTGCTAGTTCGTGCTGAAAGATCGACACCGCTCGGCCCAAACCCCGCCCCACACGCCCTTCTACCCTGTAAGTATAACCTGCCCATTCTAGTTACGCCGTCCACCTAGGTCAACTTTACGTAGCGAGCCAGTGTGCCGAAGCACGCTGAGTCCTGGCTGTGTACCTACGCCAGATGCATTCCACCGTTGACATTCAGCACGTGCCCCGTGATGTAGCCCGCTTCATCACTGGCCAAAAAAACAACGGCCGCCGCCACCTCCCGAGCCGAACCCATCCGCCCCAGCGGAATCCGCGTCTTCAACTCCTCTTTCACTTTGTCCGGCAACACATCGGTCATCGGCGTCGCGACGAACCCCGGCGCGACCGCATTCACTGTAATATTCCGTGAAGCAATCTCAATCGCAATCGCTTTGGTCAACCCGATCAACCCGGCCTTCGCCGCCACATAATTCGCCTGCCCAGCATTCCCGGACTGCGCCACCACCGAGCTAATATTAATGATCCGCCCCGCCCGCGCTCGCATCATCGTCGGCAGCGCCTGCTGAATGCACAGATGCGCGCCCGTCAAATTCGTCCGCAGCACCGTCTCCCAATCGTCAAGCTTCATCCGCATCGCCAGACCGTCGCGCGTAATCGCTGCGTTGTTCACCAGAATATCCAGCCGCCCGAATTTCTCGACCACCTGCTTGAAACCCGCCTTCACCTGCTCCGCGTCGGCCACATCCATCTTCACAGCCAGCGCCGTGCCGCCCGCCGCCGCAATCTCGCCAACAAGTGCCGCCAATTTCTCTTCATTCCGCGCCGCAACGGCAACCTTCGCTCCAGCCTCCGCGAGCGCCAGCGCCGTATCCCGCCCAATCCCCTGCGACGCTCCGGTGACCAGCGCCACTTTGTCTTTCAAGCTGAACATGGGTGTAAGAGTTTAACAGTGCAAGAGTTTAAGGGTACAAGCGGCCGCGCGGTATTGCGCGATGTGGATTTGGCTTCCACTCTTGCACTCATTTGCTGTCTCACTTTTAAACTTGCCCTCTCCTACGCTGCATCCTCGCGCGCTTGCGCAATCTTCTCCACCGTCGTCGCCAAACTCTTCTCGTCTTCAACGTTCAACGTTCCCACCGACCGCTCGATCTGCCGCAGCAATCCCGTCAGCACGCGGCTCGGCCCCACCTCGACAAACGTATTCACGCCCTCGTCAATCAACATGCGCACGGACTCTTCCCACCGCACCGGCATGGTCACCTGGCGGATCAGCGCATCGCGCGCCTCGTCGCCGCTCGTCTCGGTATCGGCGTCCACGTTCGTCACCAACGGCACGCGCAAGGCCCCAAACTCTATCTTCCGCAAATCCTTCTCCAGCCGTTCCTGTGCCGGCATCATCAATGCGCAATGAAAAGGCGCGGACACCGCCAGAATCACCGCCCGCTTGGCCCCCAATTGCGACGCAATTTCGACCGCGCGTTTCACCGCACCCGCGTCTCCGGAAATCACCGTCTGCTCCGGCGAATTCAGATTCGCCGCCGAGCACACTTTGCCCTCCGCCGCGCGCTTGCAAGCATCCAGCACTACGGCAGGCGACAATCCCATAATCGCGGCCATCGCCCCTTCACCCGCAGGCACAGCCGCCTGCATATACATCCCGCGCTTGCGCACCAGCTGCACCGCATCGGAGAACTTTAGCGCTCCCGCCGCTACCAGCGCCGAATACTCACCCAGGCTGTGCCCGGCCACAAAATCCGGCGTGAGTCCCTTCTCCGCAAGAATCCGGTAGACCGCCACCGAGCAGGTGAGCAGCGCCGGCTGCGTATTAGCGGTCTGCTTCAGCTCTTCTTCCGTCCCCGCGAAGCACATCTGCGAAATCGAAAATCCCAGAGCCCGGTCCGCTTCTTCGAAAACAGCTCGCGCTACCGGATGCTTTTCCGCCAGTTCTTTTCCCATTCCCGGGTATTGCGACGCCTGTCCCGGAAACACAAATGCGATTTTTCCCATCGTCGTTCCTCTTCTCCGCCGTTACGCGTCAACGCTCGCGGCCGAGAGCCCCTGTTCGATTTTTTCATTCATGCGCGCGCGGGCTAGACCCGCGGCCACGCGGATAGCGTTCTTCACGGCGTTCGCGTTGGATCGCCCGTGTCCGATCACGCACACGCCGCGCACCCCCAGCAGCGGCGCGCCACCGTATTCCGTGTAATCGATCTTTTTCTTCAAACCTTTGAACGCGCCCTGCGACAACATCGCACCTACCTGCGACACCAGCGAGCTCTTCAGCGACTTCTTCAACACCTCAAAAATTTGCAGCGCCAGACCTTCGCAAATCTTCAGCGCGATATTCCCCACGAATCCATCGCAAACGATTACGTCCACATCACCCGAGAACAAATCTCCGCCTTCCACGTTCCCCACAAAATGAACCGGGCTCTTCTTCAAGCGGTTATAAACCTCGCGCGTCAGCTCGTTCCCCTTGATCTCTTCCTCGCCGACCGACAGCAGCCCCACGCGAGGCCGCCGGTGCCCAAATGTCGCGCGGTAATACGCCTCTCCCATCACTGCGAACTGCACGAGGTGCTCCGGCTTCGAATCCACGTTGGCGCCCACATCCAGCAAGACCGAAACGCCGCCCTTCGCGTTCGGAAACGGCGCCGCCAGCGCGACACGATCCACCGACTCCAGCGTGCCCAGCAAAAATCGCGCCACGGTCATCACCGCGCCGGTATTCCCCGCGCTCACCAGACCGTCGGCTTTCGTTTCCCGCACCAGCCGTGCCGCCACGTGCACGGAGCTGTCTTTCTTCCTGCGAAACGCCTGCGCCGGATGATCTTCCATGGTGATCACTTCGCTCGCCGGCACGATCTCGATCGGCAAATTCGACACCGCGTGCCTCGCCAACTCCGGGCGCACGGCATTCGGCTGGCCCACCAGCAGGATCCGCACCCCGAACTCTCGGGCGGCTAGCACACTGCCTTCAACCTCGGGGCGGGGCGCATTATCTCCACCCATGGCATCAACGGCGATTGTGATCATGGAGGCTTCGACCCGGCGGTTCCGAAAAAAGTACCGGTGGAAAGGCAGCCGCTAGATTCGCTTGCTAAGCTTTTGCTACGCCGACTTTTCTTGGACCGCTCGGCCCTTGTAGTAGCCGCAGTGCGGGCAAACATGGTGCGGCTGCTTCATCTCGTGGCAGTTCGGGCATTTCGCCAGCGCCGGCTTCTCCAGAAAATCGTGCGCGCGTCGCGTGCTCGTCCTTCTCTTCGAATGCCGTCGTTTTGGGTTAGGCATGGCAATACTCCTCGTTCCCGCCAAGTGGGGCGGATTCTATGGGCTTTCCGCCCTGAAAACTATTGTTTTTTCAGCCAGTCCTGCTTCAGGCGCGCGAGGGGAGCCAATCGCGAGTCTGTTGCGTGCGTCTCGCAGCGGCACTCTTCGTGGTTCAAGTTCGCGCCGCAATTCGGGCACAACCCCCGGCAGTCACTCCGGCAAATCACCTTCATCGGCAACGCCAGCAGCACCTGCTCTCTCAACACATCCGCCAGGAACAGCCCTGCTCCCTGGAAAAACCCGATCTCCGCATCGTCGTCTTTCAACCGCGCTTCTTCCGGCTTCACACCCTTAGGTAAAGGGCTATAAAAAAGGTCGAAAGACCGGTCTACTTCATCGACTACCGGCTCGAGACATCTTGCACATACCAGTTCGACCTTGGTCCCGATCTCGCCGGCGACACGGATCTGCCCATCCAGGAGTTCCGCGGTCGCATTCACTTCCAACGTCTCAACCTGCTTGATCTCCGCCGTTTGGTAGTCGATGCTGCCAGGCGCGTAGCTCTTCCGTATCAGTTGCTTACGGACGGCAAGATCCTTAATGTCAAGGAACATCTCTTCAGCGCCTCCGGCGCGTACGCTCATGCCTTCTCATTATTGAGTCGCTTGCCCGCCAAGTCAAGGAAACGCAACCCTATCCCACACTGCCGTTTTCCTTGCGATTACTGGCAGCCCCCGGACTCCAATTGGTACAGCCGCAGCCGGGCTTCCCGGTTACCCTTCCCCGCCGCTGCCTTCAGCAGGACTCGCGCCTGGTCACAATTTTTCACCACTCCATCCCCGCGGGCAAAACGTTCCGCCAGGGACATCTCCGCCGAGATCGACCCGCCCTGTACCGCGTCCCAAAGTGACGCGACACTTTCGCTTTCACTTCGTGGCAGCTCCACCTTTTGCCGAACGGCTTGTTGTTCCAACATGGATTCTGGTCGCTCCGTGCTTCGGATCACCGCATCGGACTGCACCGGAGCCCGTTCTTTGCCCTGCGTCAACACAGATTCTTTCTTTGGCGCGACGTCGGGCTCCGTCCCTGGCGCTACCTCCGCTTCCGTCTTTTCTGGAGCCCCATTCACTTCGGCCGGCGCCTGCACCTCTTCCACCGGCTTGCTTTCCGGAACGACCGCGGACGCCTTGGTCCTTCCGGCCAATGTCTCGCCCAGCCAAATCAGGGAGTTCCCTACTTCTCGCTGATACACATACAGCAGCGCTCCCGCCGCCACCACCGTCGCCAACATCACGAGTCCGCGCCACAGCGCCGCGGATCTTGCGCGGGACCCACCGTAAGAATCGTCTCCGCGCAACAATGGAAATCTGGCCCTCACATCCTCCAGCACCGGAAGGCCGCCGGGCTGCATATGCGCCCATGGAGGCGATAGCGCCGGCTCTTCCATTGCACGCTCACCGCTTTCCGGCCGTGAATTCTGCCTCGCATCCCTCGGCGGCACCGGCCCAGCGCTCCCTTCCCAGCCTTGGGCCGCTAGCCAGCCCTGCCTTAACGCGTCAAGCGGTGCAGCGGCGGCCGGTACGACTCCTTCTCCCAGTTCCTCCAACGCATTTGTATCGTTCAACCACATGCGCACCTGCTTACGCGCTTCGACCGGGAGATCGCCGAATCGCAATCCGCCCATGATTCCCACTTCGTCCACCCACTTTACTTCCGCGTCACCCGCGATACGTCGCCCGCCGCTTATTTGAAACGCGAAACGCGTCTTCCCCAGGTTCACCGGCGAGATAGCCTGAAAGCCACAGCCATCCTCGGAAAGATTCAGCATGACGCCGCCGTTTTCGCGTCCCAATTCCAGGTACACGAGTTGCTGTGTCTTTTTCCTTACGATCGAGCGCTCATTCTGTTTCATCGCGATTCCGCACTTTGACTGCGCCATGATATTCCCGGTCCGGCTAGCACAAAGGGGGGCAACTTCGTCTATGGGCCGCAGCAGGCTCTCGCCTGATTCTATCGCGCCACGGTGCCTCTGACATTCTCTATTTTCCGCCGCGCGGGGTCTGGCCCTCCCTCTTGTGGAAAACTCAGGACCTACATGGTCAAAACAACCCGAAACTCCGCCTTTCCACTCATCATCCGCGCATACGCTTCATTGGCCTTCTCCAGCGGATACTTCTCAATCATCGGCCGCACGCCCGTCAATTCTGCAAACCGCAGCGTGTCTTCCGAATCGGTGGGTATTCCCGACGCCCATCCTTGAATAGTCTTCATCCCCTGAATCAACTGAATGGGCGACACTTCGATAGGGTCAAACGCCGCCCCCACGACCAGCAGTTTTCCGTTCACACCAAGTCCATCGATCAACTCCGACATCGCCTTCGAGCTCGGTGCCGTTGCCAGGATCACTCGCGCCCCGCCCAATTTCTGCAACTCCTCCGCTGCCTTCGTCGCTTTACTGTCGATATAGGCGCTCGCGCCCAGCTTCTTCGCCAGCGCGGCGTTCTCTGGACCGCGCCCAATGGCTACCACCTTATACCCAAACTTGCTGGCAAACTGAATTCCCAGATGCCCTAGCCCGCCGATTCCCTGCACCGCCACCAAATCTGCCGGCAGTGCTCCACTGTGCCGCAAGGAATTAAATGTGGTAATTCCCGCGCACAATAGCGGCGCGGCATCCTCTGCGGCCAACGACTCCGGCATTGCGACCAGCGCCTCCACCGGCGCTACCATGTACTCTTCATATCCTCCGTCGTAGCTGATTCCCGGTATTTTCAGCTTCGCGCAATTTCCGAAATCTCCTCGCCGGCACGCAAGACACGTTCCATCTTGCCCGCCATGCCATCCAACACCCACCCGCTGGCCTTTCTTCCATCCAGCCACTCCCGCTCCTAGCTCGTCAATCACGCCGGCGATTTCATGCCCTGGCACCCGCGGATACGTGATCCCGGGCCATTGACCCTCTTTCGTCAAAGCATCGCTGTGGCAAATTCCACAAGCCTGCACGCGAATCCGCACGTGCCCCACGCCCACCTGGGGTATCTCCCGTTCCACAATTTCAAAGTCCGCTCCAGGCTTTGTTATCTGCGCAACCTTCATTTTTGCCATTACGTTCTCCTCAGAATTTTTCGTCCGGATCGACTCGAACGTGACTCGTCGGTTGGATGCTTCCGCCCCACCCGCGGTTAGGATTTGCTCTGCGCCATTTCTAACGATAGCCTTCACCTCACCGTGAACGACAGCGCTCCTCGCATCTTGATTCGCCGCCTCCGCCGCAGCCAGTTGCCCGCCGGCACCGTCGACCTCGCCCGCTTCCTCATCGGCAAAGTAGTAGTCCGCGAGCTCCCCACCGGCAGACTCGCCGGCCGCATCGTCGAAACCGAAGCCTATCCCCCGCGCGATCCCGCCGCGCATCACTTTCGCGGACCAACCCCGCGCAATCGCTCCATGTTTCTCCGCCGCGGCCATGCCTACGTCTACTTCACCTACGGCAATCATTTCATGCTCAATGTCACCGCGGAATCGCCGAACGTCGGCGGCGGCGTCCTGCTCCGCGCGCTTGAGCCGCTCGAAGGCCTCGACCAAATGCAACTCCACCGCAAAACCACCCGCCTCCTCGATCTAACCCGCGGTCCCGGCCGCCTGGCCTCCGCGTTTCAAATCGACCGCCGCCTCGATGGCCTCGACCTCTGTGCCCCCGGCCCCCTCTGGCTCGGCACCCTCCATCCGTCAAGCAGCCGTCCGCCCGCCCGAATCGCAGAAAACAACCGCCTCGGCATCAGCGCACGCATCGGCATTACCCGCGCCGCCCACCGCCTCCTCCGCTTCTACGAACGCGGCAATCCCTTCATCAGCGGCCCCTCCCGCCTCCGCTCCTAACACGCCACACCCCACTCTTAACCATTCTGCCGACCTGCCCCTTTGTACAGCGTTGACTTCGCCCCCGCGAGAGTACAATGGTCCTTGCTTCGCCCAGCAAGCGGGGGGTGCATCATGTCCGATACCTGGAGAGAATGGGAAGGCCAAGTCGTTGATGGCGCATTCCAACTTCGTCGCCACTTAGGCGGCTCGGATCACAGCGTCGTATTCCTCACCGAGCGCGGTGAAAGCAAACAAAAAGCCGCCATCAAATTCGTTCAGGCTGGTGCCGCCGGCGCGGATGCTCAACTCTCCCGCTGGAAACAGGTCGCGCAACTCTCTCATCCAAATTTGATCAAGCTTTTCGAGACTGGCCGCTGCCAACTCGCCGGCATGGATCTGCTCTACGTTGTCATGGAGTATGCCGAAGAAAACCTCGCGCAATTCCTGCCCCAGCGCGCCCTCGCTCCCGCCGAAACGCGCGAAATGCTCGAGCCCTTCCTCGACACCCTGAAATACCTTCATGCCCAGGGCCTCGTGCACGGTCGCATCAAACCCGGCAACATCTTGGCCATCGACGATCAACTCAAACTCTCCAGCGACACAATCTGCCGGGTCGGCGAATCTCGTGGCAGCGTCGAGAAGCCGGACGCCTACGCCCCACCCGAAGCCGCAACCCAAAAAATCTCCCCGGCCGACGACGTGTGGTCCCTCGGCATCACGCTCGTCGAAGCCCTCACGCAACACGTGCCCGTCCTGCAGGAACCCGCTTCGCAACCAGCGCAGCAAGAAGAACCGGCTCTGCCCGACACGCTACCCGAGCCGTTTCTCGATATCACGCGTCATTGCTTGCGTCGCGACCCGCAGCGCCGATGGACCGTTGCCGACATCGCAAACCGGCTGAACCCATCCGCCGTCCCACCGCCCCCGGACATACCGGCCGCAACAATACCCGTTGCAGCTACGCCCGCTCCAACCGCCGCGGCCCCAACCGCGCCCGCTTCCACCGTGGACCCTTTGTCCGTTCCCCTCTCCACTGTGACGCCGCTACCCGCGACCAGGAAACACGCGCTCCAAAATCAATCCGTCGCCAGACCAACTCCTTACGGACATTCCATTCCAAAAACAAGTTCACCCGCAAGGTCGTATTACATCTTCTTTGGAGTCTTACTCGCTCTCACGCTCGGTGCCATGCTGGCCATCCCAAGGCTCCGCAACCGCGGCTCGCAGACCGACCCTGCCTCGTCCACCGCGCCCAGCCAGCCCGTTGCTCAGCCGCAAACTCGACCCCTCACCCCAACGAAAATCGCGCCTCCCGCTCCATCCAAGCCCCAGCCAAAATCACCGCCGAAGCCAGCGGCCGCTCCGTCGGACCAGCCCCTCCAACGGTCCGCGCTGCAACCCACGCAAAAGTCTCAGCAGGATTCCCTGCAAGCAACCACTGAAAAACAGCCCGTCAAGAAAGACCCGTCTTCTACCGACGCTGCACCGGCATCGCTCCGGTCCGCCGTTCCCCGATCCGACCCCGCGCCAAACGCGCCCTTTGCAACGAACAGGGAGGCGAGCATCGTTGCAGGCGCGATAACTCCCGGCGAAGTCCTCAATCAGGTACTTCCCGAAGTGTCCCAAAAATCCAGAAATACCATTCACGGCACGCTGAAAATCGTTGTCAAAGTCCACGTGGATTCATCGGGCAGCATCGCTGCCGCGGAGGTCGTCTCCGGACCCAGCCGCTTCTTCTCCGAAGCCGCACTGCAAGCCGCCCGTCGCTGGGATTTCGCCCCCGCCAAAGTTAACGGACACGCCGTCCCCAGCGAATGGCTCCTCCATTTCGACTTCACCCAAGCCAAAACCAACGTCACCCCGCTTCCAACAAAGCCCTAGCGCGGTCAAACCGTATCCTTGTCTCTCAACGTGTCAGTGTCCGGAATCCAGGACTAGCTTATCGACGCGCCAAGTCAATTCCTCCGTCGCATAAACCGTATGCTCATCAGGACACGCCACGCCGTGCACCCACTCCATCTCCCCAGGCAGCTTGCCGGTCTTGCCGAGCACTCCCAACACGTTGCCGTTCAAATCCATTTTGTAAATGCGCCCGATACTCCCGATAAAGATCGCCTGATTGGGGCCGGGCGTGATGCACAGCGACCAAGGCGGCCCGATGTTGTGCCACTCCTGCAGAAACTTCCCGTCCGTGTCGAACACCTGAACGCGGCTGTTACCGCGATCCGCAACATACAGATTACCTTTGGCATCGATCACGATCGCGTGCGGCGTATTGAACTGCCCTGGTGCGGTCCCTCGATCGCCCCAGTACTTCACCAGGATCCCATGCGAATTGAATTTCGCTACCCGCGAGTTCCCGTAACCGTCGGTCACGTAAATGCTTCCATCCGGTCCCCAGGTCACGTCTGTCGGCTGATAAAAATTCTGCGGAGCCGTAGCGGCGTGTTCGATCACGTGGGTCAGCCAGGTCCATTCCTCCGGCCGGCGCCCAAGAACCATCTGTAGGCGCATCTCCGTATCAAACTTCACCACCACGTTGCTTCCCGCGTCGACGTACCACAGGTTGTCCTGCGGATCGATGCGCACCGTATGCGGTCCGATGAACATCGGGTGGCCATCGGCGATCGAACGAATAAACGCGCCGTTGGGTGCGAATTCCAGCAGTGGATGGTTCCCGCGGTTCACCACAAAAATGTTTCCCTTGGAATTGAGCGCGATCCCGACCGCTTCCGCCATGTACATGTCGTCCGGGAACTTTAGAAAGTTCTCCACCACGTGATAAGGAATTTGCGGCCCAGCCTCGCGCTTCTCCTGCGCCCAAACTGAAACTCCCAGCAGCAAAACACCGAGCAGTGCAGGAAAATACTTCATATCGCCTCCTCCAGGGAATCACGGCAATCACCGGAACTTAAAAAAGGTGCCGTCCAAGATGTCTGCGCAGCGCCTCAACCTGTGGCCCTGTCCATGCCAACTAGACGGGCCGCAAGAGAACCAGGTTGCAGTTGAGATCCGGCTCATTTTCAAATCGGACGCCCTTATCTCCGCGCCCTCCGCGTCTCTGCGGCCTCCGCGTTAGGTCTTTCTCTTTCTTCCTCGCATTCACTCCCACGCTGTCGAGTGCTACCATTTCCCTGCCCCGCCCCCGAGGAGACCCAACCATGCGCTGGACACCCGGCGATGAGAGCCAGGACATCGAGGATCGCCGCGACGAATCCGGCGGCGGTGGCGGCGGTTTCCAGTTCGGCGGCGCGCACATCGGCATCGGTGGCGCCCTCGTCCTGCTGGCCCTCAGTTTTATCTTCAAGCAGAATTTCTTCGCCCTCCTCGGCGGCAGCAGCCCTGGCCCCGGCCCTGCGGCCGTGAGCCGTCCGAACCCCGAGCGCGACGAAGCCGAAAAGCCGCTCGTGCAATTCGTCTCTTTCGTCCTCGACGACACGCAAAAGACTTGGACGCAGATTCTTCCCCAGCAGTCCGGCAAGCCTTATCACCATGCCAGGCTCGTCCTCTTCCGCGATTACGCGCAATCCGCCTGCGGTAGCGCCGAATCCGCCACCGGCCCCTTCTACTGTCCCGGAGACGAAAAGGTTTACATCGATCTCGGCTTTTACGACGAGCTCCGGCAGCGCTTCGGCGCGCCCGGTGAATTCGCGCAAGCCTACGTCCTCGCTCACGAAATCGGCCATCACGTCCAGAAACTTCTTGGCATCGAGCGAAAAGTCCGTCAGCTTCAGGAAGACAATCCCCGCGCGCGGAATCCCGTGTCGGTCCATCTCGAGCTGCAGGCCGATTGCTTCGCCGGCGTTTGGGCGCACTCCACACAACAGCGCGGTCTTCTCGAAAAAGGTGATGTCGAATCCGCGCTCGCCGCCGCCGCAGCCGTCGGCGATGACCGCCTACAGAGAATGGCCACCGGCCACGTCAGTCCGGACTCCTTCACCCACGGCACCTCGCAGCAACGCACGGCGTGGTTTCGCAAAGGCCTCGACGCCGGCTCCGTCACCGCCTGCAACACCTTTGACGCGAAAAATTAGTCCGCGCCAAATCTTTTTCTGAGAAGAAGTGAAAAACAATCAGGACTTCGGCTTGCCGCCATCCGGCGCAAGTTCCGCACGCTGCGGTCCAGAAACGCCCGGCGCGCGGTTCTGCCACAAAACCGCTACCGCCGAACCCAGAGGGAAAATGCGAGAAGGTCTGCGCGGTACATTCTATTCATATGAGTTCGCTCCTCGAGTTCGTGTTACGCGGAAGCGTTGATTTCTTTTGCGTTGGCGGGCGGACCGAAATGTTGCCGGTGCTGGCGCAGCAAAAACTGATCGGTCATGCCCGCAATGTAGTCGCACACGACGACGTGCCGAGGCTCCGTCCGCGTGAGTTCCTCATGAGGAGCCGGCATGGAGCCCAGCGAAGCAAGATAGTACAAGAAGAGTTCTTCGAGGCATCGCACGGAGCGGTCGCGGTCCTCGGTGATGGCCGCCCGGTCGTAAATATTCGTAAAGAGAAAACGCTTAAGTTCCACGTTGCGCGCGGCGAATCCCTCGCTGAAACCAGCAAAACGCTTCGGCGCCCTGCGGATATCGTCCACGCTGGACACCCCGGAAGTGCGCACGCGCTGTTTGGTCGTTTCGATCAAGTCGGTGGCGAGCAAGTCCAGAACGTGCTTGAGAGCTTCGTTGAATTTCAGTTTTTCCCGCGCGGAGGGATAAGCCGCATGCACCTGCGCGTACGCTTCTCCGAAGACCGGCACTTCTTCGCACAACACATCCAGCTCGAGGAGCTCCGCTTCCCGCGCGTCATCGAGATCGGCGGTGTTGTACGCGATTTCATCGACGCAATCAATGAGCTGAGCTTCGAGCGGCGGCCGCAAGTCGAGAAGATACTCCGCGAGCTGCGGAAATTCCTTCGCGGAGTATTCGCGCGAGTGCTTGATGATGCCTTCGCGAACCTCGAACGTAAGATTCAGCCCGTGAAAATCCAGGTAGCGCTGCTCGAACTGCTCCACGATGCGCAGCGCGTGAAGATTGTGATTGAAGAACCCACCGTGCGCGCGCATCAGCTCGTCGAGTTTGCGTTCGCCGGCGTGGCCAAAAGGTGGATGGCCGATGTCGTGCACCAGCGCAAGGGCCTCGACGAGCTCGGCGTTCAGCCCCAGCGCGGAGGCCACCGTGCGCGCAATTTGCGAGACCTCCAGCGTGTGCGTCAGCCGGTTGCGGAAATGATCCGAGAAACGCGTGGTGAACACCTGGGTCTTGGCTTCCAGCCGGCGGAAAGCGCGCGAATGAATGATGCGATCGCGATCGCGCGCATATTCACTGCGATAAGGGTGTGGAGATTCCGGATAGCGGCGCCCGCGCGAGTGTTCCGCGTGCATGGCCCAAGGCGCAAGAATGGAAACTCGTTCGATGGGCCGCTCCGTGAGGTTCGTTGACGGCTTTGCGCTTATTCGTGCGGTCGATCGCTTCGCGGGCATGCGTGAAACTCGCGGAAACGCGACACACAGATCCCGCGGCTCAGGATTTCGACGCGAGCGTGTCCAGACCGCGGTCCGCATCTTCCGAAATCGTCGTATTCGGAAATTCTTTCTTGATCTGCTGGTACACGCTGGCGGCTTCCTTCGGATTGGTCTGGCGGAGGACGCCGGCAAGCTCCAAGAGCGCCAGCGGGCGCGGAACGAATACCGAGGACTTGTCCGCGAGCGCGCGGAGCATCTTGACGGCATCGTCCGGTTTGCCGGTACGCGCGTAGATGATCGCGGTTTGATATTGCGCCATGCTGGCGAGTTCCTTATCGCCGCCCGAGCTGAGCTTCTTCAACTGTTCGAGCGCCTGATTGTGCTGCTCGAGACCTTCCAAACACAGCGCGTCGTAGTAGCGAGCCAGTTTGCCGGGATTCGTGTTGGGATATTTTTCGGCCACGGCGGTGAACTTTTGCCCGGCATCCAACGAGCGAGTAGCCTCGTCCGCATAGCTGACATCGCTGGGTTCCGCGGGATCGGGCGCGCCGCCGATGCGGCCGCCGTAGGCTTTCATGGCCGTATCGAAAGCCACCGAAGCCGCCGCGGTCTGCCGGTCGTTGTAGATCGTCCAGCCACCGTAGGCCACAACCACGGCCAGCACGACGAGCAGGACAACGAGCGTCATCTGCTTGTGGGAATAGACGGCCTCGGCGCTGTGCTCGATGGCGTCGTGGATTTTGTCCTTCTTCAGTTCTTTGCGCGAAATATGCTCTGCCACAGCAGCTTCTCCTGGTTGATATGGAATCTGCAATCGTAGCACAACATGCAAGGGGGCGGATGCACGTGGCCCAACGCGAACGGGTTGCACCGCTGTTGCAGTTACCGTTGCGGCAAAGCTGCCCCGCCGGACATCTGCCGTCTGACTGTCAACATGGTAACTTCAAGCCATGCAAGTAGCTTGCACGCACTGCGGCACGAAACATGTGCTGAGAGACGCTGAGGTCACCGCCCATCCGAAAGTGCAATTCCAATGCTCGAAGTGCGGACAGCCGACGGTGGTGG
>JBGOVR010000063.1:0-24842 GCA_041478205.1 Candidatus Acidiferrum sp. | reverse complement strand
GGGGAATTGGCAGACGATTCCCTTGCGGGGGAAGCGGGCACGTGGCGTAGGGCGTGTAGGCGCACGGGGGATTTTCGAGGCGATTGAAATCGAGAACGAGCTCGCCGGGCTTGTCGAGGCCCTTGTCGGGGTAGCCGGTGTAGAGAAAGCGGCAGGCACCGTACGTTGTGGAGGTGCTGGTCGTGTCTCGCACGATGAAGAAAAGCTTTGCGACAGTGGGATCTTCGACGACAGGTTCGAGTCTGTAGGTTTTTCCGGAGAGCGTGAATTCGGCGGTGCCGGGGACGGGTTGGGCGTAAGTCGTGCCAACGAGGGTCGTAAGAGTGATGGACTTCGGCGGGTTGTAGGGAACCCAGTGAGCGGTGACGCGGTACGTCGAATCGGGAGCGTACCACTTGAGGCCTTGGAATCCGACGAGCGCGGGAGACTTCGCGTCCTTGATGCGGAGAGCGAAGCGATCGGCGCGGCGAACGACGTAGACGTTGAGCGTTGCGATGGTCATGCGCGGATTGTGCTTGTCGCTGTCGGCGTCGGTGTGAAGTTCTTGCAATTGCGCGGGTTTGCCATCGATGAGCAAACCTTGAGGAAAGCCGCCGGATGGGGGATTGAGAGTCACGGTTGTGCCTTCGAGATGCAGGACGCCGAGATGTTCCGGGCTGCCGGCGGGCAGATGAATCTTGTTACCAGCGGCGGAACCGAAGGAGGTGTCGCCCGGCTCGAGCCACTCGAGGCCGGTGAGGGAAAGCCAACCGTCCGGCTTCTGGAGCTCCGCGGCGTGCTGCACGCGCCAGGGGGCGAGGTCGTGCTGCGTGGAGCCGTCTTGCGGCAGGCTCGGGGCGGCGAGAGACAAGGACAGGAGTAGAAGCAGAGAGACCGGTGAGAAGGTGCGCATTCCGGAAGTATAGCCTGGGGTGCGGAAAAGACTTAGGGGCGAGTGGTGAGTGACGAGTGGCGAGCGAGTCGGGAAAACCTGCTTGGACCCCTCCCCCACCCTTTGTAAGAGTATGATTCGAGGGGACTTTAAGTCCTTGTATTTTGTAAGAGTGCGATCTAAAGGACTTACAGGTGCATTTTTCGCAAGAGTGGGCTCTAAAGGACTTAGCGAATTGGTGCCTGATTCTACAGGGGTTATTTGCTGCAAATTGGGGCAATTTAGTACCTTCCTCGTAAGAGTGAGCTCTAAAGGAGTTAGCGGCCAAGGGCCAGGTTTGAGAGTAGAAGGGTGCAAGAGTATAAGAGTGCAGGACACGGACGAGATTCGCGATGCTCCCGTCCTTCGCTCCGGTTCCCTTCGAGGGCAACCGGAGCCGCTATTCGGCTGCGGATGGCTGGTTAACCTACTCATACCCCCCACCCCCCCCGGGTATTTCGTATGAATCTGAAAGGAAAGGAGTTGCAAAAGGGTATGTTGGAAGTTGTTGAAAAGAAAGGGGCGAACAAACGAGATTTAGCGCGAAGTTAACAGGGGACGCAGAGGTGGTGGTGTGGGTCGGACGGGCGGGTCTGTGGCTCAACTTCATGAGGAATATTACCACAAAGGTAGCTGTTTTGTCCAGCACTTTTTGTAGCTTTTTGTAGGTTGTTGAAAGAGAATGGGATAGGCCTCGATACGGGGAGGGTTTGGCGGTGAGTAGAGCGAAACAGAGGGGGGAGAATGTCCCACCCTTGGCAAACCCAAACTCTCAAGGGTCGGCGACCCGCCAACTGCCAGTAGGTAACGGATAGTTACATCCGAATGGACTGGGGGCGAGTGCTTGGGAGAGGAAAGCACCGAGGACAGTCAGAGTCAACCCTACCAACAGGAAGGAAGAGAAAGCTTGGCCAACCCTCCTAGATTGCAGGTGGGTCATGTTTTTCGATGCCGATGGTAGCGGCGATGAAGGAGCAGGCCACGAACACGTACTCTAGACCGGTGGCATCGCGAATCTGCCACGAGGTATCGTTAATGTCGGGGTCTGGCCCGTGATCAGCAGCGTTTCGTATCGCACCGAGGTAGCTGCCGATATGAATAAGCTTCCGCGGTAAGCGTCTGGGGGCTGGCGCGAACCGATTGAGCTTTTCGATCATCCCGGTCGCACCCGTTAAGTCGACAACCATCCGTACTGCCATTGCCGTAATGTGGGACTCGACCGCATTTCCAGCCGCCTGAACAGCACCAGCACCGTCGCGATTGTTGGCTCTAACGAGCGCATCCGCCAACGGGACAATAACCGTGTCCCGCTGAGGTGCTAAAACTGCCTCCGCTACTGGTCCCAATTGGCTTCGGATTCTTCCCTCGGCTATGGTCATGTCCTTACAAGCCGAAGCAATCACCTGCAGAGCATTTACTAGCGACGTAGCCTCAAGCTGGTAGTTGCCTCCGCCTTCGGGAACGAGCGCGCGCGAGTATGTTCCTAAACTGATCAGGGTGTCCTTGACCACATCGCGATGAGCAGGGAGGTTGCACACAATTTTGGTTGCCTTCGCAGCACTATTGAGGTCCGCGGTTGCAAGAAGACGTTCCCGGAAGACTGTGAAGGGTCGGTAGCTTTCGATTAGGATTCGCAGCACTGCGGCCTTCTGTTCAGGTATCGCAGTGAATCGGCACAGGGGGCCGACCGTGGTGTATGTGTTGCCGTTCTGGGAAAGCAGATCGAGTTCCACTGCCATCTCAAGGGCAGCCGTTGCGTTGGCAGGGGTTGTATCAAGAAATTCCGCGATGAGATCAATAGTTGTCGGGCCACCGTGTACGACTAGGGCTTCGACGGCACCCATGACGTGTTCCGCAGTCGTTTGAGAAGCGAGAGGCATTTTGGATTACCCCTCTGCCCCCTCAGTCGCAGCAGGGGCAGGGGGAGCTGTTGCCGCTGGTTTCTTCTGTGGGTCACGAGGTTCGTTGAAATCCTGAATCACCTTCCTCAACTTATGCCCCAAGTCATCCAGATCCTTGGGAGTGCACTGAACCGTTACATCTATCGTGATTTGGACGCCACCGAGACGAGTAGTCGCACGCATCTCAGAACCGTGCATGGAGAGCTGCACGCTATCAGACATGGGCATCGAGTCTGAAATCGAAAGTGACTTCTGGACTGTTTCGGGAATTGAGGGAGGCTCGGGTGTAGTTGCTATCAAATTGCCGCCTTCGTCCTTCAGCAACCCTGCATTTTTGAGAATCTCAACGACGGCTCCAGCACCTGTGGCCACCACCGGAGTCTTCGGTTGTCCAGCTGAATAAGCGACGTGCGATTCCAGACTGGACTCGTCCATTCCCTTGCGGATGCGAACAGCAGCAACCACTTTTTGCAGGAAATCGCTAGCTTCAACAACGGCTCGCCACTTGGCAGCGATTTCATCGAGCAATTCGTGCTGCAGGGCAATTGCGAGTTCTGCACCGAGAGGAGTGATTGACTTCTTCTTTCCTCCCTGCACAATCCCGACCGCGACAAGGAACCTGTTGTTCCCGCTGATAATGGTCTCGCCAATCGCGGTGAGCTGGGACACGTCAGCAAGACTGGCATCGCTTCCAACTCTCCCGTAGCCCTGAATGATCTTGATCAGTTCTCTGTACGAGGAACCAGGTAGAGGAAATCCGCTATCGGCCATCAAGACTCTCCTAAGTTATTAACTCGGGGAAGAAACAATAGTGTAGCAGAGGGAGGTGTGACGTGCGCGTGAGTCTAGATGAATTGGCGCGGCAACTTCGAACCGTTCTTCAGCGCCAGTGGGGGCCCAAAACACGACAGGTGCGGGATGAAGCAGATGCCTCCACCGTGCAGTCGGCACTCGCGTTCGCGAGCGGAGAAAGAAACCGGCTGTTCCGGTCGGGATGACAGCGAGTGCGGAAGCGAAGAGGAAGAGAGATTCCTCGACTGCGCAGGCCGACCCGCCGCGGGAGCGACGGGGGAAAAGCGCCGGCCTGCTTCGCTCGGAATGACACCAACTGCTGAGGCGAGGAGGAAGAGAGATTCATCGCGCAAAGGACGCGCGATGGCGCAGAGGTCCTCTCTGCGCAGGCCGACCGTTCGCAGGAGCGAACAGAAAAGAGAAAATCGGCCTGCTCCGTTCGAAATGACAGACGTGGGATCGGGCGAGAGGGAGGAAAAGGCAGAAAGAGCCGGCGGGACGCCGGCTGTACTGGGGCGGGGAGCGGGCACAGCGGTGCTGTGCCCCTACAAGGGCGGGATGCGCCGCTACCAGGACTGGCGAGGGTTCTTAGTGGCGGAGGTGCGGCGCTAGCGGGCGAGCCGGAGGAGGACGGCGTTCAGTTCCATGAGGTCGGCGTCGAAGCGGTAGAAGCCGGAGCGCCAGTCGGCATCGGCTTCTTCGGCGCTGATGCTCAGGACCGCGAAATCAGCGGCTTTGTCTGGTTTGTTAGCCATGGCGGGAAATTGTTCGCCGACGTAGACAGCGGAATCGGGCGCCACCAAGAACTTGCAGTCATCCAGAGAGAGAACGGCCCGGAGCATCCCTTGATTCTGGGCATGGGGCTGGCAGAAGTAGAGGTTCGGCATAGGGTAATCATCGGCAGGATTAGCAAAAACTTTAATGGTACTGGAGGCCTAAAGCGTCCTGAAGGTTACCCCCTGGGGTCGGCTGGTTGGGATTCTGACCACGTTGCTGAGGGCACGTTTCGCTGGCAGCAAAAGAAGAAGGGGCCGCTTGCGCGGCCCGAAGGGCGCAGCGATGCTGCGCCCCTACAAAGACAAGGGAGCTGCCTCCGCGAAAGGTTACAACGTGGGGCTAGGGGTCACGGGCTGCTGGGGAACGCTACCGTTCGCGCCATGGACAGGCTTCTCGTCCGCGTCGTGCCCGCCGTGGAACTGGGCGGCTTCGGTGGAGCCAGCCAACGCGGTGGTGGAAGAATTGCCGCCGGAGATGACTTGGGCAATCTCGTCGAAGTAGCCGGTGCCGACGAAACGCTGGTGCGTGACGGCGCGATAGCCGAGCTCCTGCGCGGCGAATTCTTCTTGCTGGAGCTTGGAGTAGGCGGTCATGCCGGATTGCGCGTAGCTGCGGGCGAGATGGAACATGCTCATGTTGAGCGCGTGAAAGCCTGCGAGCGTGACGAACTGGAACTTGTAGCCCATCTTGCCGAGTTCCTGCTGGAAGTTGGCGATGGCGGCGTCGTCGAGTTTTTTCTTCCAATTGAAGGATGGCGAACAGTTGTAAGCGAGCAGCTTGCCGGGGAATTGCATGTGGATAGAATCGGCAAACTTCTTGGCTTCGGCGAGGTCGGGCGTAGAGGTTTCGCACCAGAGCATGTCGGCGTAAGGCGCGTAGGCCAGGCCGCGGGCGATGGCGGCGTCGATGCCGCCGCGGAATTGGAAGAAGCCCTCGGCGGTGCGGTCACCGTGAATGAATTTGCGGTCGCGCGGGTCGGCGTCGGACAGGAGCAGGCCGGCGGAATTGGCGTCGGTGCGCGCGATGAGAATTGTGGGCACGCCGCAAACGTCGGCGGCCAGGCGGGCGGCGGAGAGCTTTTCGATGAATTCGCGAATCGGGACGACGACTTTGCCGCCGAGATGGCCGCACTTTTTCGCGGAAGAGAGCTGGTCTTCGAAGTGCACGCCCGCAGCGCCGGCTTCAATCATCGCTTTCATGAGTTCGTAGGCATTGAGCGAGCCGCCGAAGCCCGCTTCGGCGTCGGCGACGATGGGTGCGAACCAATACGTGCCGGTCTGCTTGCGTTCGGCAGACTCGATTTGATCGGCGCGGAGAAGGGCGCGATTGATGCGCCGGACGAGAGCGGGGGCGCTGTCGCACGGATAGAGGCTCTGGTCGGGGTAGACGTCACCCGCGGTGTTGGCGTCGGCGGCGACCTGCCAGCCGCTGCCGTAGATGGCTTTCAAGCCGGCTTGCACCATTTCCATGGCTTGGTTGCCGGTGACCGCACCGAGAGCGGCGACGTAGGGATCGGCGTGCATCAGATGCCAGAGGCGTTCGGCGCCCAGGCGCGCCAGCGTGTATTCGATTTGGATGGAGCCGCGCAGTCGGAGTACGTCTTCGTACGAATAGGGGCGCGCGATTCCGGACCAGCGGGGGTTGGTGGTCCAATCTGCGTGGGAGTTTCCATTTTTGTTGTGGGTCCCGTTGGTGCCGTTTGTGCCGTTGGCTGACATGTACGTCTCTCCTTGACGAATCGTCGTTCGTGGCCCGTGTTTCGTGGCCCGTGAAGATCTCTTCACACCGGATTGAACTCACCGCGGCGAATCATTTCTTCGCTGATACGGCGCGCTTCGCGGAGCGTGCTGGAAGCGTTCGCGTCGCTGCCCTTCGCGGATTCGGCGAGCAGGCGATCGAGTTCCTGGTCAAAAAGATCGTGAATGAATTCCGCCGTGTGGCGGACCGGGCGGCCGTTGTCACCGAGGATTTCGACGGCGTCCGCGTGCTTGACGCGCTGGGCGATCATCAGGCGATAGATGCGATCGGTGGCCAGATCTTCCATGTAGCCGTCGAGGAGGCTGGCGCCGCGCCCGTTGAGCACGCCGTTGCGGTAGCGAATCACGGTGCGAATCGCAGCGCGCGTTCCCGCGAGGGTGCGCTTGCCAACGCCTGCCGGCCGCGGGCGCAGATCGGGATGAACTTTTGGATTTTTCGGACGCGCACGGAGCTGATTTGGGGCGGGGAACTGCGTGACGGCGATTTCGTTCTGATCGGGATGGCCCGTCCAGGCACCGTCCATCAGAGAAGAAGCTTCGTTCTTCTTGTCTTCGGCGAGGACAGCGAGCGCGCGTGAGTTAAGCTCGGCGTCTTCGCGGCTGGGAAAGAGGGCGGTCATGCCGCCGATGGCCAGCAGCCCGTGCTTGTGGCAAATTTCGGGAATCAGGTTGCGAAGGTTCTGGAAGAAGGCCACGTTATGAGGAATGGTGTTGCGATCCGGCAGGACCCACTCTGGATTTTCGAGATGGAAATGAATGAGGCTGGCCATGTAATCCCAGCGGCCAAGATTCAGGCCGAGGATATGGTCGCGAAGGTTCCACGCGAACTCTTCCATTTGAAAGGCGAGCGGGTGGGACTCGACCAGCGCCATGCACTTGATGGCGTTCGCAGGAAGGCCTTTTGCGCGGGCGATCATCTGAAACAGATCGCGCCACCAGAGGGCTTCGTCGCTCGACTCTGATTTCGGGATGTAGAAACACAGCGGATGTTTCAGGGCGGCGACGTCAACTTGAAAGGCGATCAGAGCGACATCAAAGAGCGGCGCTGAGAGCAGCTCGCCGGGAATAATGCCGGCTTGATGGAGATGCAGGCCGCGAGGACGCGTGAAAAGGACGGTTTTGCTTGGCTGAATGGCGACGGTGCGACCGCGCTTGCGATCGGAAAAGCTCAGGCGGCCGGCGAGGGCCTCCAGGATGTTGTGGACACCGCGGGAGAAATGTTCCCAGGTGTTGGCATTGGAATCCTCGAGATCGAGCATCACGCCGGGGGCGCCGGAATTGAGCATCTTGACCACGAGCTCGGCGTCGTCGGCGGGGCCGGTCATCTGATTGCGCTGATCGGAGCACCACGCGGGAAGTTCGATTTGCCAGGAGTTCGTGGTGGAGACTGACGGCGGCAAGTAATTTGGAAGCTTCGCTGAGTGTGCTTCCGTCAAGGCCGATTCGCGCCGCGCGATCAGAGAGCGTTGGCGAAGCGTCAGCGCGGCGTGCAGCGGCGCAAGAAACTCCAGAAAGCCAGTAGGCAGATCGCGAGCGGCGTCGAATCCCGGCGGCGTGGAGTTGACCGGAACGAGGCGACCGGACAGGGACTCTTCCGTGATGGATAGGCCGGCCTTCGTGGAAGCGGTAGCCATGATTTCGCCTCTAAGCCTTTCCGGTGCAAACGAGCGCAAGAGTTGGCCTTCAAAAGGAGAAGGCAATTTGGAGGCCAATGTTGCGCGGAGGAGTGTTTGTAAGGTCCATGGGCTCTAGGAGATAGAGAGACATAGGGGCCGGCCGAGAGAAGCGTTGACCGAGCCAAGAAAGAAATTTGCTCATCAGCGGCGAGTTATTTCCGAGTTTTGCCTGCTGTTCAATATGCTGAACATGTGTTCACGTTGCTGATCCCTTGTACTGGAGGCTGCGGTGAGGCGCAACGTGCTGTTCAGTATTCTGAACACTTATTCTATACTGGGGACAGAATATCGTTACTGTTGAGTTGGCAACGCGGTTCAGAGGAGGCGGTTATGGCGGTAGGGGACACCAGCCCGGCAACAGCGGTGGAACGCGCGTTGAACATTCTGGAGGCTGCCGCGAACCGCCGGGAAGGTCTGACGAATTCCGAGATCAGCCACAAGTTGGGAATACCAAAAAGCTCGGCGAGCTACATTCTGCGCACGCTGGATCGGCGAGGGTATCTGCGGCGCGATGCGGGGACCGGCCGCTACCGCCTGGGGCTGAAGATTCTGAGTCTCGGCGGCGACGCGCGAGCAAACCTGGATCTTGCGGAAGTGGCGTTGCCCTTCATGCAGGCGTTGCAGGAACGCATCCACCTCACGATTCATTTGGCGGTGCTCGATCAAGGCGAAGCGGTGTACATCGAGAAGGTCGAGGCGCCGGGATTCTTCAAAGTAAACACCTGGGTGGGGCGACGCATGTATCTGCACTCGACGAGCGTGGGGAAGTGCCTACTGGCGTGGCTGCCCAAGCCGGAGGTGGAAACGCTTTTGCGGCAACAAGGAATGAAGAAGCGGACGCCGAAGACCATTAGCAGTGTTCCCAAGTTGCTGACGGATTTGGAGCACGTGCGCGAGCAAGGGCATGCGATCGATGACGAAGAGAACAGTGTTGGCGCGCGGTGCCTGGGTGCGCCTGTATTCGATGCGATGGGAAACGTGACGGCCGCGTTGGGCGTCAGTGGAACTTTGACGCAGATGGATGCAGCGAACCTGCCGAGAATCATGGATGCGCTGAAAGAGACGGCCCGGCGGATTTCGCGGCAGCTATCGCGCAGCGGAGCTGCTTAGCAGCCAGAAAAGAGAAACTTAACACAGAGAGCACGGAGAGTAGAGCACAGAGGTCACAGAGAAGGAAGAGACCTCTGTGCTCCGAGAAGCTACTTCTTGGAATCACCTGCTACCACCAAATTGTTCTTCACCGAAAACACATTCGGTACACCGTTGGCGCGAAGGTTGGCGAGATTCTTGTCGGTTTCGCTGTCGGCTATGCCCTCGAGAGTTACGTTTCCATTCTTCACGATGATGTGGATGGAAGGCACCGCAGACTCCGCGTAGCGAGAGAGGCTCGCATCGCCGTAGATGGCGCGAAAGACGGCGCGGCGCAACTGGTCGTCATTCGGCGAGAGCGGCAGGACTTCGATCTCGTTCACGACACTGGATACGCCTTCAATTTTCTTCACGACGGCTTCCGCGTCGGACTTAAGCGTGGGACGCACCACCTGGCCGATTAGGGTCACTTTGCTGCCTTCGACTTTGAATGCAAGATTGTCGAAGACGGAGTAGTACGGCAAAAGCACGAGTTGGTGGCGTACTTCCTTGATTAAGTCTTGCGCTTTCGGTTCTTCCTTCTGCTTCTGCGGCTGTGCGGCGATGGTCTGGATCGATGCTGCGAGCAGCGCGAGAACAGCAAGGGACATGGTGAACAGCGCCCGCCGATGGTTGCTCATGATAGTCTCCTCAGTTTAGGTCCTGCGTGGTGCTACCGTTTAGATTCAAGACGCAGGCCAAACGGCTACAACGGGGATACTTGCTGCGGGGATGCTAGCATAGATCGAGGCACCCGAAATCACAGTCGAAACGCCCGACCGTCCAACAACTACACGAAAGCGAGACCACCCAAAAGCCTGTGCTAGTGATTGCGCATCGAGGAGCTTCGGGGTACGCGCCGGAAAATACTTTGGCGGCGTTCAAGCGCGCCATCGCGCTGGGGGCGACGTTTATTGAGACGGACCTGCAGCTTTCGCGCGATGCGCGGTTTGTGGCCATTCACGACGACGCGGTGAACCGCACGACGAACGGACAGGGCAAAGTGCATGACCTCTCACTGGCCGATTTGCGGCGGCTGGATGCCGGATCGTGGTTCGGGAGCGAGTTTACCGGCGAGCGCATTCCCACGCTGGAAGAGATACTCGAGTTTTCCAAAAAGCACGATGTTGTGTTTTATCTGGAGCTAAAGCCCGGCGGCTCCTGGGGCGGCGAGCACGCGCTGATCGGGGCGCTGCGAGAGTCGCAAGAGATCGCGCGCACCATCGTAATTTCGTTTGATGCCGGGATTCTCGAAGCACTGCGCAAGATCGAGCCAACGGTAATGACCGGACTGCTTTTTGACGGGCAGATCGACCGGCCGCTCGAGAAGGCCGTGGAAGTGGGGGCACGGCAGTTGGCGGTGCGCGGCGACTTGGTGACCCCGGCGCTGTTGACGGAGGCGCGGAAGAAAGATTTGCAGGTGGTGTGCTGGACGGTGAATCAGCCCGCGCACATGAGGCTGCTCATCGATGCGGGGGTGGATGGAATCATGAGCGATTACCCTGACCGGATTCTCGCCGCACTAAAGAAAGAGTAGGGACGGGCAGGCTTCGGCTGCGCCCAGCGCGGACAGAGGCAGGGTGACGCGGAGAAGTTCATATCGAAGTTAGGGCACGTTGTAGAGCGACGAGATTGGAAACCGAGAGTTGTTCGGCGCGCGCGTCGGGGCGGAGACTTAGCGAGGCCAGGGCTTCGCGGACGCGATCGGGATTTGCGAGAGACCTCAGGTTGTTCACCAGGGTTTTGCGCTTCTTTGAGAAGCACGACTTCACAAAATCGAGAAAGCGGGCGTCGTCGAGCTGCGCGAGATTGCGGCGCTCGCCGGGAAATCTCAGCGTAACGAGCGCGGAGCCGACTTCCGGCGGCGGGTGAAACGCGTCGCGAGGAATGCGAAACACGAATTCGGGGCGCGCGTAGAGCTGCGTTGCGACGGAGAGGTAGCCGTAGAGTTTGCTGTTTGGCTGAGCCGTGAGGCGGAGTGCGACCTCCGTCTGGATGACAACATGCATTTCGTCGATGAGATCGGCGAAGGCGAAGAGGCGATGCAGGATCGGCGAAGTGATGTAGTAGGGCAGATTGCCGTAGATGCGTACCCGGCGGCCGGCGGCGAGTGCCGCGATGTCGGTCTCGAGGATATCGCCCTGTACGATGCGGAGATTTGCGAATTTCTCAGCGAGAACCTGAAGTCTCCCGATGAGCGGGGGATCGATCTCAATGGCGTAGACCGGAGCCCCCGTAGAGGCGAGGTGCTCGGTCATTTCGCCGTGGCCGGCGCCGATTTCGATCCAGCAATAGGGTTTCTCTGGCGCGGGCGACGATGGCGCGATGGATTGCGGCGAAACACGAATGGCGCGCGCGATTTGTTCGCGCCACTCAGGATCAGCGAGGAAGTGTTGGCCGAGACGTTGGCGAGGCATCCGAGAACAGTGTAACAAGACGCGGTGCCGGACTGAATTGCAGGGCTCGAAATAGCGACGCGACCGCGGATGAAAAGCTCACAGACACAAAAAACGCTAAAAAGGCAATCAGCCATAGGGTAGGCGATAGCGGGAACAGAGCCGCGAGGAAGTTCTCTGGCTGGGCCAGCAAGGCCAGCAGGCCGCTTTCGTTCCCAGAGATGAATTTAGCATCCACGCCCATAAAACACGGCAAGGAGCAGGAAGTTGCGGCTTGGCGGTCTGTCCCTCAAAAACGGCGCCCGAGATAGCACCACGCAACCGGTGGGAGCTTGAAGGAGCCGCGAGGGGCCGGATAGGCGTAAAATGATTGCGGAAGTCACCATGAGACGACCGTGAGAATCCTGTTTGTAGCGTCGGAAGGGCTGCCGTTTTCCAAGACCGGCGGCCTCGCGGATGTGGTTGAGGCGCTCCCGAAGGCGCTCGTGGCGCAAGGCCACGAAGTGGCCGTGGTGTTGCCGCGCTACAAAGGCACAAAGACGACAGCCGTCGTCATGCCTAGCGTGACCGTCCAGCTGGGGCCGCGGTTGCGCTTCCCGGCGGTCCTGGATGGCACGGTGTTGAGCGGCGTGCGGTACTTCTTCGTCGATGACCCGGCGTATTTCGATCGCGACGGAGTGTACGGCGGCAGCAGCGGAGACTATCCGGACAACGCCGAGCGCTACAGCGAGTTTTGCAGGACGGCGATCGAGATCGCCAAACACGTGTGGCCGCCGGACGTAATCCATTGCCACGACTGGCAGACCGCTCTCGTTCCAGTGCTGCTGCGCACTTCGTACGGCGACGATCCCGCAGTGAAAGATATTCCGGTGGTGTTCACCATTCACAACATGGGCTATCACGGGCAGTTCGGGAAAGACGTCTTGGAGCCCGCGGGAATTCCCGCAACTTTGTTCCATCCCGGCGCGCTCGAGTTTTACGGAAACGTGAACCTACTGAAGGGCGGGCTCATCTATTCCGACTACCTGACGACGGTAAGCCGCAAATACGCGCAGGAGATTCAGACCCCGGAATTTGGATACGGATTGGACGGCGTAGTGCGCAATCGTGCGGACCGGCTGGTAGGCATTTTGAACGGTGTGGACTATGCGCCGTGGAACCCGGAAAAAGACAAGCTCATCGCGATGAAGTATTCCACGAAAGACTTGAGCGGGAAGCAAGCGTGCAAGCAAGCGCTCCTGGAACTATTTGAGCTCTCGCAAGACCATCTGGGCCGGCCGGTGATCGGCATCGTGTCGCGGTTTGCGGATCAAAAGGGATTCGACCTGATCGCGGAGCGCGCCCACGAAATGATGCAGGAGGACCTGCAGCTTGTGGTTCTCGGAACCGGCGAACGAAGATACGAAGATTTATTCCGCGCGCTGGCCGCGGCCTATCCCGGACGCGTCGGCGTCAAGATCGCCTACGACGACGCCATCGCCCACAAGATCGAGGCGGGCGCCGACATGTTCCTGATGCCCTCGCGCTACGAGCCCTGCGGCTTGAACCAGATCTACAGTCTGAAG
Source organism: Candidatus Acidiferrum sp. (assembly GCA_041478205.1). GTDB lineage: Bacteria > Acidobacteriota > Terriglobia > Acidiferrales > UBA7541 > Acidiferrum. The sequence goes on along the minus strand of JBGOVR010000063.1, from coordinate 11,940 downwards.
TATGGTACGGTGCCGATTGTGAGGGCCACGGGCGGACTCGATGATACGATTGAGCCGTTCGATTTGGAGCATGGCACTGGCACGGGATTCAAGTTTGTAGAATACTCCGGGGCGGCGCTGCTTCATTGCGTGCGGCAGGCTCTGCATCACCACATGGACGAGCGCATCTGGAAACGCATTCAGCTGAATGGCATGGCCAAGGATTTTTCGTGGAAGGCGCCCGCTGCGGAGTATGCCAAGCTTTACGCCGCCGCGCGGGCGATTCGAGGTTCAGGGCAGGTGGCTCAGGGTTCACGGCAAGCTTCGCGAAACCAAAAACCTGTTGCAACATCTAATTAAACTGGCGAAGGAGAGAGTAGACGGCCCCCTCCGGGCAAGCCGTTGAGGACAAAGAACATGGCAGACAACAACAGCATTCAAGCAGTTACAGATGGAAATTTTGAAGCGGAAGTACTGACGGCCAGCAGCACCCAGCCGGTCCTGGTCGATTTCTGGGCCGAATGGTGCCGTCCGTGCCACATGCTGGCGCCGACCGTGGCCGAGATCGCGCACGACTACGTGGGCAAGCTCAAGGTAATGAAGCTCAACGTGGACGAAGCGATGAATTCCGCGGGACGCTACAACATTCGCGGCATTCCCACGCTGCTGGTATTCAAGAATGGTCAAGTCGTCGAACAGATTGTGGGCGCGGTGCCGAAGGACCAAATCACCAAAGCCCTGGATCGCCACCTCGCGTAAGAGAAGTACGCCGCTCGCGCAAAAAGATAGGACAAGGGACAGGGCGTGTCGTAGAGTGGAATGCGACGCGCCCTGTTTTTGTGTTTGCAAGTAGCGCCAGCGCCTCGCTAGCCGCGCGATCCGCCGACGAGATGTCGGCGCCAAAAAGTAGCACTGGAGAAAGTATTGGCAACCGCCGAGACACCCGCAACAACGGCATCGCGAACGGTCAAGCCCGCGGATCATCCACCGCTTCTGGCCGGCGAGCGCGGACCTATCGCCATGTCGCGGCCCGGCCTGCACGACACCGTGCTGCAAATTCTGAAGCCCCTCCCTCGCGGCGTCGTTTTCGATTGCCCCGCGGGAGAAGGCGCCCTAGCGCAGAGATTATTGGCCGAAGGCTTTGCGGTGCGCTGCTGCGATTTATATTCCGAGCTGTTCCGTTTGGATGGAGTGGAAATCAAGCGCGGCGACCTGGCGGGAACGCTCCCGTACGCGTCGGGGTCGTTTGATTACGTCACGTCGCTCGATGGGCTGGAACATATCGATTCGCCCCCGCAAGCGTTTCGCGAATACAAGCGCCTGCTGAAGCCCGGCGGCCACCTGATCATCAGCGTGCCCAACATCATGAACGTAGAAGAGCGGCTGAAGTGGCTGCTCTTTGGCTACACCTCGCATTTCAAGCCGCTCTCCATCGAATCGAAGGCCAAGATTCACTACGATTGCGCGGGCATGGATGAGATCGCCGTTCACGCGAATCCCATCGGCTACAACGAGCTGCGCTACTATCTCGAGAAAAACGGCTTCGCGATTCAAGGCGTCTACCGCGATCGCAAAAAAGGCAATCAGTGGCTCTACTGGCCGCTCGTGGCCTTCATCCGTCTGCTCGCCAAACTGACGCCCGAAAAGCGCCGCAAAGACCGCTGGACCGACGAACTGGCCTCCGATCCCGTGTTGCTCGGCGGGAACACGATCATCATTCATTCGATTCGCCAATAGCAGAGTCAACGGTCAATTCCTCTTCGAAATGAACCCGCAATGAAATCACCTGGCACAACCCTCGTTCGATGTCACTGGGCAAAGAACGTTCTGAACATTCCCTACCACGACGAGGAATGGGGCGTGCCGATTCACGACGAGCACAAATGGTTTGAGTTTCTCATCCTGGAAGGCGCGCAGGCGGGATTGAGCTGGGACACCATCTTGAAAAAGCGTGCTCGCTACCGCGAAGTCCTCGATGGCTTCGATCCCGAAAAAGTAGCGCGCTACGGCGCCAAGAAGGTGCGCACTCTGTTGGCCGATCCTGGAATCATTCGAAATCGCCTGAAAATTGATGCGACAATCACAAACGCGCGGTTTTTCTTGAAAGTGCAGCAAGAATTCGGCTCATTCGATGCTTACATCTGGCGCTTTGTCGACGGCCGGCCCAAGCAAAATCTTTGGGAAACGCATGGAAAAGCCCCGGCGAGCACGCCGGAATCCGATGCCATGAGCAAAGACTTACGAAAACGTGGCTTTCGCTTCGTGGGATCGACGATCTGCTACGCGCTGATGCAGGCCACGGGCCTGGTGAACGATCACGTCGTGAGTTGTTTTCGTTATGCCGAATTGAAAGAGCGCTGACAGTCTCCTTATTTCTTCTCCGCCGCTGCTTCGCGATAGAACCCTTGCAGGACGTAAAACGCTTGCTTTTTTTGCCCGCGCGTGGACACCAGGCCTTTGCGGTTGAAGTAATCCTGAATTCCCATCAGAGGTCGCTGCGGGCTGCGAAAATCCATCAGCACCCAGGGGGACAGTCCCGCCAGGGCGGGTATTTTCCGCAGCATGTTGATCTGGTGCTGAAAAAGACTCGCCTGATACTCCTCCGTCCAGCGCGTCTCGGCATCACCATGATTGCCAAAGCGTGCGTCGCCTCCAAATTCACTGAAGATGATTGGTTTCTCGTAGGCAAATGTCCAACGCGTGCCGTCGGCATCTTCTGGGCGGTCGTGGTACCACCCGATGTATTCGTTGATGCCCAGAACATCGAGGTACTGGCCGAGCGGATCGTTCAGCGAACGCCCTTGCGGGCCGGTTTTTTCCGCGGTGTTCATCGCGGAGGTGATCAAGCGCGTCGAATCCAGCTGCCGCGTGTAGGCGCCCAGAGTCTTCAGGAATTCCTGGCGCGCAGCCCCGGGGCGCGTCTCATTGGAAAGCGACCAGAAAACAATGGCGGCGCGGTTTTGGTCGCGCGCGATCATGTCGCGCATTTGTCCTTCGGCGTTTTCCAGGGTCGCGGGATTGTCCCACGCAATCTCTTGCCACAGAGGAATCTCGGACCAAACGAGAAACCCCAGGCGGTCCGCGAGGCGAATCATCGCTTCGTTATGAGGATAGTGCGCCAGGCGCACGAAGTTACAGCCCAGCTCCCGCGCCCAGCCCAGCAGAATTCGATCGTCTTCTTCGGAGACGGCGCGGCCACTGCGCAGCGGCGCTTCCTCGTGGAGAGAAATACCCCGAAGAAAGATGGGTTTGCCGTTGAGCAGGATCTGCGTGCCACGCGTTTCGACGGTGCGAAAGCCGACATCGTCGGAGACGCTGTCGCCGCGCGAAGAGAGCGTGACGCGATAGAGCTTGGGTTTGTCCGGCGACCAGAGCTGCATCTTCGCGGGAAAGTGAAACTCGCCACGCCCGGCGGCATCCGTCGCGATCGCCTGCTTGATCCCGGCTTCGGGGATTTCGAGCGTGACCTCCCGCGCCTCCTTGCCGCCGTTCAGCTGCACCCAGCCGGCAATCTGCTCGGGCGAACCCTTCGCCAGTTGGATGAAGTAATTTTCGATGAACGTCTCAGGAAGTTCGACCAGAGCGGCATCGCCGGTCAGACCTCCGTAATTCCACCAATCGGTGACCGCGCCAGGGACGCCGTCGGCGCGCCGCGTGTTGTTGACTTCGACGATCAAGAAGTTCTCGCCTTCGGCGAGGCCTCCGGTGACTTCAAATTGAAACGGAGTGAAACCTCCTTCGTGCTCGCCTATTTTTGTTCCGTTCAGAAAAACGCGTGCCTGATAGTTGGCGGCGCCAAAGTTAACAAACACCCGCGTGTTCGGTCGCTTATGGTAGGAGAACGAACGCTTGTACCACACCGGTCCTTCATAAAACAGCAGATCCGGCCGCTGCGAGTTCCAGTCGCCGGGAACCTCCAGAGTCCACGCCGTATCAAAATCATATTCGACGCGATCGCTCTTGTCCTTGGGCTTGCGGTTCTCGAAGTAGTGCGACCCCAGACCATTTTCATAGGGGTCGACAATGATGCGCCACGTGCCATTGAGGCTGATGGTGGTGCGCCCCGAAAGATTGCCGATCAGATTCGCCGGGGCGGCGCCGCGGAGCATTGTCGTCGCGCAGATGCAGAAAAGCAGGAGGAATACGATACGTTTCATGTCCGATCCTCGCGCCTCAAATTTGCCTTCCGTGGGAAGTGCATTGTACCCCGACCCGGACCGTTCTGGGCGAGCGTTGAGCGCCGTTGACGAAACGAAGAGCGCCGCAGAGACCTGCAACCTTCATGGCTTGTCTTGCGTTGAAGCCAAGGCGAGCTTACGATAGGAAGTCTGCTCTGTTTCGGTGATTCCCAACCGTAGCCTTATGTAGTGGCAAAGTGAGCCGGACAAGTGCGGTCGAGGAGAGGGTCCGAATGAAATCGGTTGTGGTCGTGGGCGCGCAATGGGGTGACGAAGGCAAGGGCAAGGTGGTCGACTACCTCGCGGGGTCGTTCGACTACATCGCGCGGGTCGCGGGCGGCCACAACGCCGGGCACACGGTCATCATCGGAAAAAACAAGTACGTTCTCCAACTCATTCCCTGCGGCATTTTGCGGCCCAAGCAGCAGGCGGTGATCGGAACGGGCGTCGTGGTCGATCCCGCCGCCCTGGTGGCGGAGATTGACACTCTGGCGAAGGCCGGAATCGACGTGAACGGCCGCTTGCACATCAGCAATCGCGCGCATTTGATCTTCCCCTACCATCGCGAGTTGGAGAAGGCTGCGGAGAACGCGCGCGGCGCGAACAAGATTGGCACCACTTCGCGCGGAATCGGCCCGGCCTACGAAGACAAGATGGCCCGCCGCGGGCTGCGTATGTGCGATCTACTGGAACCCGCATTGTTCCGAGAGAAGGCCGCGCGAGTGGTTGCCGAAAAAAACCGCCTCGCAAAGGGCGCCTATGGCGCCGACATTGATTTCTCGCATGAGGTGGACGAAACATTGCGCCTCGGTGAAAAGATTCGCGGATACATCTGCGACACCGCGGAATTGGTCAACCGCGCGCTCGACGAAGGGAAGTCCGTGCTTTTCGAGGGCGCGCAGGGCACCATGCTCGATATCGATCACGGAACCTACCCGTACGTGACGTCCTCCAGCGCCACCTCGGGCGGCGCAACGGTGGGCGTGGGCGTTCCGCCGACGAAGATCAAGCACGTGCTCGGGATTTCGAAAGCCTACACCACCCGCGTGGGCTCCGGGCCGTTTCCCACGGAGATGCCGGATCTGGATGCAAAGGAAGTCCGCGAACGCGGCAAAGAATTTGGCGCGGTGACCGGGCGTCCGCGGCGCTGCGGATGGCTCGACCTCGCGCTGCTGCGCTATTCGAAGATGATCAATGGGATCGATTCGCTGGTGGTGACCAAGCTCGACGTCTTCGATACGCAACGCGAGATTCAAGTCTGCGTGGGCTACAAATACAAAGGCAGAACACTGCAGGAGATGCCCGCGCTCTCCGAAGAGTACGACCACGTCACCCCGGAGTACAAAGCGCTGCCGGGCTGGTGCCAGTCGACGTACGGAGTGAAAGACGGGGCGAAGCTGCCGAAGGCGGCCATCGACTATCTCCGGTTTATCGGCGACTTTTTGCAAGTAGAAATCGGCATGATTTCCACCGGCCCGGAACGCGACGCCACCATCGTGCCCGAAGGCACGCTCCTCGCCCGCTGGCTGTGAGCGAGAAACTGTAGAAGACTGGCACCGGGGCACAGCGATCCGGAGATCCGGCGAAGCGTCTTACGTAAGCGCTAGGCTTTAGCCCGGCGCTTCACTCAGGCATCAAAGGCTCAACCGGTCCCAATCAAACCAACCATGCTCACCTACGAGCAAGCTCGCCGCGCCGTCATCGACCAAGTGCAAAGCACGAAAGGCCCGCGCGCAACCACGAACGTAAGTGTCTGGGACGCGCTAGGCTATGTGCTGGCCCAGGAAGTAACGACCGATCGCGAATATCCCCCGTTCGATCGCTCCACGCGAGACGGCTACGCGGTACGCGCATCCGAAGCGGGTATCGGTGCGCAGCTTCGCTGCGCAGGTGAGATCAAAGCCGGCGACACCGTAACCCAGCCGCTAGCATCGGGAACCTGCGTGCAAATCATGACCGGTGCCGCGGTGCCTTCGGGAGCCGATGCCGTGGTGATGATCGAGCACACACAACGCGAAGGCGATGTAGTGCGATTCGAACGGGCGACAAAGGCCGGCCAGAACATCGTACTCCGGGGCAGCGAAGCGAAAGCCGCTCAAACGATCCTGACGCCGGGAATGCGGCTGGGATATGCGGAACTCGCTTTGGCCGCGCAAGTGGGAGCAACCGAGTTGCGCTGTGCGGAGAAGCCCCGCGTGGCCATTCTTTCCACTGGCGATGAAGTTATTTCGGTTGATGATTTGCCCGGACCGTTTCAAATTCGCAATAGCAACAGCGTCTCTCTCTCCGCGCAGGTGAAATTGGCCGGCGGCGAGCCAGTTCTGTTGGGGAATGCCGCGGACCGCATCGATGATTTGCGATCGAAAATCGAGCGCGGCCTGAAAGAGGATGTGCTGGTATTGTCCGGCGGCGTGTCGATGGGGAAGTACGATCTCGTCGAAACGGTGTTGAAGGACATGGGCGCCCAGTTTTATTTCGATGCGGTAGCCATCCGGCCTGGAAAGCCGGCAGTGTTTGGACGGTGCGGGGACACCTTCGTGTTCGGTCTGCCGGGCAATCCGGTCTCGACGATGGTCACCTTTGAGTTGTTTGTCACGCCAGCGCTGGATTTACTGAGTGGAGCGGCCGCGCGCCCGTTGCCGTTACTCGAAGCCAAGCTCGGCGAAGCGCTAAACGAGAAGCCCGGTCTGACCCATTTTTTGCCCGCCCGCGTCGATTGGCATAGCGCCACGCCAGAAGTGAAAGCGCTGCCGTGGCAAGGTTCCGGCGACATCGCCACCATGGCCAAAGCGAACTGTTTCTTGGTAGTCCCGCCGGACCGCGAGCAAATTGCCGCGGGCGAGAGGGTAACTGTGCTGCTGAGAAAGGACGTAGCGTGAAGCCCATTCTCTGTGCTCTCTGTGCGCTTCCCTCTGCGATCTCTGTGTTAATTCCTGTCGTTCTCTTGCGGTAAGGCAAAAGTATGGCGAAACTCTCCCACTACGGAAAGAAAGGCGAAGTGAGAATGGTGGACGTGTCGGCCAAACAGGTGACCACTCGGACCGCGGTGGCCCACGGTTTCATAAAGATGAAACCCCGCGTAGTCGGGGCGGTGCGGCGCTTGAGAAATCCCAAGGGAAGCCCGCTGGAGGTGGCGCGGATTGCGGGAATCGCCGCGGCGAAACGCACCGCGGAATGGATACCTCTTTGTCATCCGCTGCCGCTCACGCACATTGATGTGACTGCGCGGCTGTGCAAGAATGGCGTGGAACTTCAATCGACTGTAATTGCGGCGGCCCAGACAGGCGTGGAGATGGAAGCCCTGGTCGCCGTTACTGCCGCAGCCCTCACGGTCTACGACATGTGCAAAGCCCTCGATAAAGGAATGGAGATCACGGACATTTATCTCGTTACCAAGACGGGTGGAAAGAGCGGCGACTTTCATCGCCATGGGCGCGGAAAAGCCGCTGCGCGGGGCCGCGCGCGATGAGCGCCGCCAGCGGAAAGAGCGTCAAGCTATTGCTGGTGGACGACAATCCGCTGGTGCGCGATCTCGTCGAGAAAGGACTCGAGCCCATCTGCGATGTGCTGATTGCGGCGGATGGAGCTGACGCGCTCTTGAAGGTGATTGACGAGCCCCCCGATGTGATTCTCTGCGACTACAAGATGCCCGGCCTCGATGGGCGGCAACTCTTCGAAAAACTCCGCGGGCGGGAAAAGACCCGGCACATTCCCTTTTTGTTTATGGCCGGCCGCGCGGACATTGAAGAGCGGCTGCGGCCCCTCGTGGACGGCGTCGAGGAATTCATCACCAAGCCGTTTCTGATAAAGGATTTGGTGCGCATCACCAAGAAAGTGGTGGACCGCCTGCACCTGGAGAAATTGCAGAAGCAAGCCTCGCGGCCGGGTGTAATTCAGGGGCGGCTGGAAGAAATGAGCATGACGGACCTGCTGCAATCGCTGGAGATGGGGCAGAAGTCCTGCCGGCTGATCGTGCAAAAGGGCGGAGAGCGCGGCGAGTTGTATTTCGCGAGCGGGCAGTGCCGCGATGCCAAGGTCGGCTCCGTCGATGGGGATGACGCCGTCTACAAAGTGATTTTGTGGACGGAAGGCGAATTCGAGATTGACTTCAACGCCGCCAATGCATCGACGCGAACCACGACTACACGCAATACCACCGGCCTGCTGATGGAAGCAATGCGGCTGATGGACGAAGCCAGCCGCGACGCGGTCGAAACAAAGTAGCCCAGCCAATGCGAGTGGCAGTCCTCACCATCAGCGATTCCGTATCGAAAGGCGAGCGCGAGGATCTTTCGGGCCCCGCGGTCGTCGCGTTTTGCCGCGGCCTCGGTTGGGAGGTAACGTCTGCGTTGCGATTGCCCGATGATGCGGCGAGCATCCGCGAGCATTTGCGCGAGCTGGCGGACTCCGGCCGAGTCGATCTGGTCGTCACCACCGGCGGGACGGGCATCGGCCCGCGGGACAACACCCCGGAAGCAACCCAGGCGGTCGCCGACCGCGTGATTCCGGGAATCGCGGAAGAGATGCGGCGCAAGGGATTGGAAAAGACGCCCACCGCCGTCCTGTCGCGCGCCGGGGCCGGCGCGCGCGGCAATACTTTGATTGTAAACCTGCCGGGAAGTCCCAAAGGCGCGGTGGAATCGTTGGAAGCGGTGGCGCATTTGCTGCCGCATGCGGTCCGCGTCTTGCACGGAGCGCACCACGACTAGCGGCAAGATCCCTGCTTATAAGCGATTCTTGGGTTGACGCGTTTCGCGAACGCGTCAACAATGTCTGCACCATGACGCAAAAACTAGCGGACAAGAAATTGGCGGTTTTAGGGGCGGGGAAGCTCGGAGGGATTTTGCTGCGGGCGTACCTGAAGCAGGGTCTGTTTGCGCCGAAGCATGTGACGGCAACGGTGAAGCACCCTGAGAAGGCGGCGGCGCTTGCGAAAGAGCTGAAAGTCGGCGTGACCACCGACAATCGCAAAGCGGTGCACGGCGCGGACATCGTGCTGCTGGGCCTGAAGCCGCAAGTGATGGGCGAGGTGCTGAAGGAAATTGCGCCGGAGCTGAGCGAGAAGACGCTGGTGATTTCCGTGGCGGCGTCGGTGCCGACGAGTTACATCGAGCAGCACGCCGGTGCGAAGGTGCCCGTCATTCGGGCGATGCCCAACACGCCGTCGGCGGTGAACTGCGGGATGACGGGGATTTGCCGCGGCTCGCACGCGGGCGCGGAGCATCTGGAGGTGGCGCAAGCGATGTTTGACGCCGTGGGCCGCACGGTTGTTGTCGAGGAGAAAAATATGGATGCGGTGACCGGATTGAGCGCGAGCGGGCCCGCGTTTGTTTACATTATTCTCGAATCGCTCGCGGAGGCCGGGGTCAAAGTGGGCTTGGCGCGCGACGTCTCAACGCTGCTGGCCGCGCAGACGATGAAGGGCGCGGCCAGCGTGGTCCTGGAGACCGGCGATCATCCCGCGCTGCTGAAGGACGCGGTGACGACGCCGGCGGGCTGCACGATCGACGGCATTCTCGAACTGGAAGAAGGCAAGCTGCGCGTCACGCTGATCAAAGCGGTGGTGAAAGCGACGCATCGCGCCGGTGAATTGTTGTTCGAGAAGTAGTGGCGCGCTATGGCCTTAGACGATAAGCCAAACACCAGCGAACCGCGAACGCCTGAAGTCGAGAAGGTCAAAAAGTATTCCACACAGACCGCTCTCGCGATGGAGTTGCCGTTCACGATCGTCGGCGCGGTGTTGCTCGGCGGCGTGCTGGGTTACTTTCTGGATCGCTGGCTGCACACGAAGGTGGTCTTCACGCTTGTACTCGGCGGTCTGGGCTTTGCCGGGGGCCTAAAGGAAGTCTTGCGGCGGTTGTCGCAAAGCGACAGCTAGCCCTTCTTTCAGATGGTTCCTCTTGTGACGACCACTCCCCATCTACCCGCGCCGGACTTTGAGCCGCGGCCAGAGTTGCGCACCGAGCAGCGCATCGCCTGGTTGACGTTGGTGATCGGGCTTGCCGCGGGCGCGACCGCAGCCTTAACGGGTCATTGGCCGTGGGCTAGCGGGCTGATGATCGGGGCGGTGCTGGCCTGGCTGAATTTTCGCTGGCTGCGGCGTGGGCTGGACGCGCTGGTGGATGCCTCGACGGCGCAAGCAGGCGCGCCGCAGCCACGGGTACCCGTTGGAACCTACTTCCGCGCGATGTTCCGCTACGCCTTGATAGCCCTCAGCGTGTATGTTATTTTTAAGGTTCTGAGAGTTCCCCTTGCCAGCATGGTGGTGGGTTTGTGTGCTTTAGCAGCCGCGGCGATTGCGGCAAGCGTGTACGAGATCTGGCATCCCGGGGAATAGAGCGGCATTCGAGGCATAATAGAGAGCGATGGAAGAACACGTAAGCTGGCTCACGCGGATCATCAATCACTACCTCGGGGGCGCCGCGCTGGCGCTGCTCTCGGCGCTGCATATCCAGCCGGAAAATCCCAAGATGCCCATTCCGGAGCACGTGGCCATGGGGCTGCTGGTACTGGTGGTGGGCACGTTGCTGGCGTTGTGGGTGAGGTCGCGGCTGTCCGTGGAGCGGCCGGGCGCGTCGCAGCAAATCGCGGAATTCCTGCTGACGAACCCGCTGGGGTTTGGAATCAACGATGTGCTATCGGAAAACGCCGGCCATCATTGGGAGAAATATGTTCCGCTCGTAGGTTCCCTCTCGGTTTTCGTTCTGCTCGCCAACCTTTTTGGTGTTTTTCCGTTCTTCACTTCTCCTACAGCGACAGCAAGTGTGCCGCTGGCGTGCGCGATCATCACCTTTCTGTACTTCAACTGGCAGGGAATCCGGCATCACGGTGTTATTCGCTATATGCTGACGTTTGCGGGATCACCGAAGAGCTTTGGCGACTGGCTTCTTGCGGTCTTGTTATTTCCTGTGGAAATTATCAGCGCGACCGCACGATTGCTGTCTCTTACCGTGCGTCTCTGGGCCAATATTTTCGCCAGCGACATGATCTATGGGCTCTTTCTGGGCCTCTTTGCGGGACCGGCCGTTTGGGGTTGGACGAAGTCTCCGGTCCTGGGCGCGGTGCTGGGCGTACTTCCGGCATTGATTCCGATCGCGTTCATTGGCCTGCACGTGTTCGTGTCCGTGATTCAGACGTACGTGTTCACGATCCTGCCAGCGGTTTATATCGGTTTGGCAACGGCGGACGAGCACTAATCGAGCTTAGTTGTAGCCGTTTCAGTGTGAGCCCGGCTGCACGGTGTCCGGGAACCACCTCCTGGCGGCAATCTAAGAGGAGGAAGTCTATGAAGAAAGCAGCGGCAGTATGCATGGTTCTGCTGGCGGTGATGTTGATCGCGCCAACGGCGTTCGCGCAGGGCGGTGCGCCTGCGGCGAAACCCCCGATCAACCCGACGACGCTGGCTATCGCCGTAGGCTTTGGCGTGGCCGTGGCGGCGTTTGGCGGCGGGCTAGGGCAGGGCCGGATCGCGGCGGCGGCTTGCGAGGGCATCGCGCGGAATCCAGGAGCAGCAGGTGGCGTCCGGGCGGCGATGATTCTCGGCCTGGTGTTCGTCGAGACGCTCACACTGTTCACCTTTGCTTTGGGATTCCTCCTCTATTTGAAGCTGTAGCTAACGGCATCGCGGCGTCTACGAGGGCCTGGGAGCGAGAGCTTCCAGGCCTTTTGCTCTCAGGGCTAACAATCTACCCCCCTCCCCCCCTTTTTTGTAAGTGCGGATTCTAAAGGACTTTAAGTCCTTTAGATTTGTAAGTGCGGATTATAAAGGGGTTACAGGCGCATT
>JBGOVR010000170.1:0-8934 GCA_041478205.1 Candidatus Acidiferrum sp. | reverse complement strand
GGCGGCGAAAATTGATGAGATTTTCGGAGCGTGAGGGAACTCGCAACCTCGCGTGATTGTGATAGTGACGACCAAAGGCCAGTTTCCCGCACTCAGCGAAAGCAGCGACCCCTAGACCCGTTTGTGAGATAACTTCTAATTAATGATCGGCGCCCACCACTCCCAGCAAGGCTCGCGCCGAGGGTTTTTCATTTTCTTGCGCTGGGTGGCCGCTCTCGTTGTTCTCGGTATTCTCTTGCATTTTCTTCCGCTCACACCGTTGCGTGCGGCGATTGCGCAAGTGCCGCTTTCGCGTTTTCTTGCAATTCTTCTCGGCTATCTTCTCGCGCACAGCTTAGCTATTGCAAAGTGGCGGATGGTGGTGAACGCCGCGGGCGCGGAACTCGATTTTGCCACCAGCGCGCAGTGCTATACCGGAGGACTCTTCGGGACCCTCTTTCTGCCCTCCATTATCGGTGGCGACGTGATTCGTCTGGCGGTCGGCCTTCGCCGGAGCCCGCGGCCAGCAGCGGTTCTTGCGGGTAACGTGGTCGATCGTTTTCTGGACGTCGCGGCGCAAGCAGGCCTCGTTCTGCTCGGACTAGCGCTGCTTCCCGGCTCCCTACCGGCCCAGCTGGAAGCGACCGCCCGCAAAGCGCTTCTCTTGACGGCCTGCGGAGGCGTTCTGTTGCTCGGGCTCATGCTTCTCTTGCGGCGTCCGCTGCTGGGTAGGCGTTCCGTTCGCTTTCGCAGGCGGTTGGCGCTGCTGCGGCATGCGCTGCGTTCGGTTTCGCGACGACCGCACGTGCTGGTCTTCGGGTGGCTGGCCGGGACGTTTGTCCAGGCCACATTCCTAGTTCTCACCGCGCAGCTCGCTATTTACTGCGGGCTCGTTTTGCCGCTGCGCGTGTGGTTGTTCGCGTGGCCGCTGGCGAAGGTTGCGGCACTACTTCCGGTAACGCAAGGCGGAATCGGAGTACGCGAAGCCGCGCTCGTGGCCCTGCTCGCCCCGTTCGGCGCGCCCGGACACCTGGTGCTCGCGGCGGGACTCATTTGGGAAGGCATCATCATCGCGGGCGGGCTGATCGCCGGCGCCACGGCGCTTCTTTTGCGTCGCGCGGAAGCTCCTCGCGAGATCACGTAGCGCGACCGCACCTAGAGCGCAGACTCCCCTTGACTATCTCGGCCAGTGCGCGACAATAGACGCACCCCCTTCCTATTTGTCTACTTTCTAAAAGACTGCCCTCTCCAGTCTCGATACGCGGTGCTACTGCGACGAAGATTCGCATGGGCCGGACTGTCGATGGTCTGGCGTCGCCGTAAGCTCCGCCGAAATGAGGCGAGAGCATGATCCAAAAAAAACTTCGCGTCTTGCTGGCGGAGAGCGGTCCAAGCGAGACCGCCGAGACCCTGCGGGTGCTCTTTCCGGAGTCCGCGGGGGGCCTGGCGCTCACTGTTGTATCCAGTCTGGCCACCCTGATCCCGACCGTCAAAGTGGTCGACCCCGAAATTATCCTCCTGGATCTCGCGCTCAGCCTTCGCGACCCGCTCGATGCCGTGCGCGTCGTGCACCGGTCCGCGCCGGGTATTCCCCTGGTGGTTCTTGCCGATCCTGCGCAGAAGCAGTATGCCGCGCAAAGCCTGAGTGAGGGCGCTATGGACTATATGTTGAGAGGGTTCATCGATTCGCGCACGCTCGATAGGGTCTTGCGGGGAGCCCTGGAACGCAACACCTTCGAAGGCTTGGCGGACCTTCTCCGCGATCCCGTCACCGGTTTGTACACGCGCGACGGTCTCTTAACCCTTGGTACGCGCTGCCAGGAAGAAGCGCAGCGCTCGGGCCGGACGCTGATCCTGCTTTGCGTGCTCTTCGAGAATTTGTACACGCTTCGTGAGGGATTTGGCCCCGGCGCAGCGGAACGCGCCCTCCTGGAGGTGGCCGAGCTTCTGGCGGGGAGCTGCCGCCGCAGCGATCTCGTTGCGCGGCTCGGCGAAGCGCAATTCGCTCTGCTGGCGGTCGATGCCGATGCGCCCACAGCGGTCTTGCTGCGCAAAAGGCTAGAAAGAAGTTTGGCAACCCAGAATGAGGCGCGTTCCCCGTGGGGTCCGCTGGATCTGCGGCTAAGCACCGGGGTGTGGTCCGGCAAGGACGGCAAATCCTTCGCGGAGTTTCTTGATTGCGTGGAAGCGGGCCTGCGGCTGGTTCCGGAGGATCAGGAACTGCACAGCCTCATGCAGGACCGTGCGGCTTCCAGAGGATAGGTGGCCATGAATGGGCCGCTGAAATTTCGGAGGAGGCTCGGCGCAGCGGGAGCGGTCGTACTGCTTATTCTAGGCCTCGCGTTTCTCTTTGCCATCCGCAGCGTCAGGCAAGGAGAGAGCATGAGCCTCCGGGCCAACGCGCGTCAAGCCCAGATTGTCCTGCTCCTCGCCGGACTGCTCACATTCGTCATCCTTCTCGCCGCTGGCCACCTCATCCAGCGGGAGATCTTGCTGCGCGCAAAAGCTGAGGCTGGCATGCGGGTGGTCCAGGAAATGCTAGGCATGAAATATGAAGAACAGCGCGCCGAACTGGGCCACGTAATGGAAGACTTGTACGCCCAAATACGCACGCGGCAGCAAGTCGAAGACGAAATCCGCGAGCTCAATGGAGATCTTGAAAAGCGGGTGCGCCAGCAGACCATCGAGCTCGAGGAAATGAACCAGGAGCTGGAAGCCTTCAGCTATTCGGTTTCTCACGATCTGCGGGCGCCCCTGCGGCATCTCGACGGATTCTCCCAGATCCTGCAACAGGAATACGGTCCCAAGCTGCCGGACGAGGCCCAGCACTACCTTGACCGCATCCGCGGTGCGGTGACGCACATGTCCGCGCTTGTGGAAGACCTGCTCCAACTTTCCCGCATCGGCCGCCGCATGCCAGAGCGCCAGCGGTGTTCGCTCCGTGCGCTCGTCGACGAAGCCCGCACGGAAATGCCGCAGGAATCCGACGGCCGCAAAATCGTGTGGCGGATCTACTCGCTCCCGGAGGTCGAGGCGGATCCCCTCCTCTTGCGGCAAGTACTCGCCAACCTATTTTCCAACGCCGTGAAGTTCACTCGCCAGCAGCATGCCGCGGTCATTGAAGTCGGAAGCCTGGAAGAAAACGGCATGAACGTTGTCTTCGTTCGCGACAACGGCGTGGGATTCGATCCGCGTTACGCCGACAAACTCTTCGGCGTTTTCCAGCGGCTGCATCGCCAGGATGAATTCGAGGGTACCGGCATCGGTCTGGCGACCGTGCAACGCATCATCCATAAACACGGAGGGCGCACGTGGGCTGAATCGCAGCCCGGCCAGGGCGCCACGTTTTACTTCAGTCTTCCCGCGAGCACGCCCAGGTCGCAAGAACTGCAAGAAATCGTCGGAGCCGCCCGATGAGCCCACAAGAATACGAAATCCTTTCCGTCGAAAACGACTGGACGGCTGCAGCGGCCGTACTCTGTCCCGGCAAAGGAAAGCTTGCCAATCGTGAGTCCGTGGGAGTATCGAGGTGAAATCCGGAACACTCGAAGAAATTCACGCTCCCCTGGGCACGACGCCTTTGCGGGCGTTGCTTGTTGAGCATTCGCGTCACGACGTGGAACTAATCCTGTTCCAACTGGCCGAATCGGGGTTTCGCGTGGACCATACCTTGGTGGAGACCCAGGAGCAATTCCGCGCGGCGCTGGCCGAGAACGATTACGAAGTGGTGCTGGCCGACTACCGGCTGCCGAGCTGGAACGGCCTCGACGCGCTTCACGAACTTCGCAGTGCCGGGAAGGACATACCTTTTCTGCTGATTACCGGGACGCTTGGCGAGGAAGCCGCAGTGGAATGCATCAAACAGGGCGTGAACGATTACATCCTTAAAGAGCATCTCGCACGATTGCCGATTGCCTTGACGCGGGCCCTGACGGAGAAGGCTCTTCGCGATGAAAACTCCCGCGCTCACGAAGCGCTGCGGATCTCTGAAACGCGCAATCGTGACCTCGTCGAGAACGCGGTCTACGGTATCTTCCGGGTTTCCGCGGACGGAAACTTTCTGGACGCCAACCCCGCACTCCTTCGCATCCTCGGCTGCGCCGACGCGGCCGACCTGAAAACCCTGAATCTGGCGAGCGACCTCTTCCGCTTTCCCGAACAGCATGCGCAACTGATGGCCGCGTGCCGCGAACATGGCCAGATTCACGGCGCGGAAGCGGAGTGGCGCCGCCGCGACGGCGGAATCGTTGCCGTTCGCCTGCATTTGCGACAGCTGTGCGGCGCAGGCCATCCTGACGCGCTGGAAGTGATCGCGGAAGACGTGACCGAGGTGCGCGCGATGGAACGCCAGTTGCGGCAGGCGCAGAAATTCGAGGCCATCGGCCAGCTTGCGGGGGGCATTGCGCACGACTTCAATAATGCCGTCGGCGCGATACTCGGGTGGGCCGAGCTGGGCTTCGATCAGAACCGCGGCACCCCGCAGGTCGCGGAGCGTTTCAGCCGTATCCGCGAGCAGGCAGAGCGCGCCGCGGCTTTGACGCGCGAGTTGCTGGCGTTCGCGCGGCGCCAGGTGCTACAGCCGCGCGCTGTGGACCTCAACAGCGTGACCAGCGGCCTGGTCAGCTTTCTCGACAAAATCATCGGGAAGCACATTGAACTCAAGCTCCTGCAAGCGCCGCTCGATTCCGTGAAAGCCGATCCCACGCAGATCGAGCAAATGTTGATGAATTTGTGTCTGAATGCCCGGGACGCCATGCCGGACGGCGGACGGCTGGTCATCGAAACCGAGATGGTCGAGCTCGATGAATCGTATTGCCGCTTTTATCCTTACGTGACGCCGGGGCGCTACGCGGTGATCTCCGTCTCCGACACGGGGATGGGCATGGACGCGGAGACGCGCGAGCGAATCTTCGAGCCGTTCTTCACCACCAAAGAGCGCGGCAAGGCCACGGGAATGGGTCTCGCAATGGTGTACGGCATCGTGAAGCAGCACGGGGGATTCATCCACGTCTACAGCGAACCGTCGCACGGCAGCTTGTTTCGCGTGTATCTTCGGGCCATGGATAGCACGGCGACCGAGGGAGCTGCCGCGAAGGCGCCTGCGCCGTCTCTTGCGGAAATGCACGGCACGGAAACGATCCTTCTGGCGGACGACCATGAATCCATCCGCGAAATGTCCCGGCAGACACTGGTCAGCCTGGGCTACCGGGTGCTTTCCGCCAGTGACGGCGAGGAAGCTTTGCGGCTCTGCGAAGACGACAAGCCCGCGCTAGCGATTCTCGATGTGATTATGCCGAAGCTCGGGGGTGCCGCCACGGCCGCAAGGCTGGCGAGCCGTTTTGCGGCCATGCCTGTCTTGTTCACGAGCGGATATTCCGCCGGCTCCGACGGCATGCCTGTCTGTGACGCCAAGACCCGCTATCTCCAGAAGCCGTACAGCCCCACAACGCTGGGGCGTCTCGTGCGACAGATTCTTGACGAGCCGCCGGCGCAAGCAACGCCCGGCGACCAGAAGTGAGTCCCAGCGCAATCGCTTGAGGCCGCTTCTGCTGACAGGGTGAGCTACAAACGCGGAAGAGTGAAGTCTAGTTAACTATTAACTCGACATTTGCTAGAGGATGTCTGCCCTGCTTACCCCGGGCGTCGATTGGCGTGGAAGCGAAGGGAGCGACCCTCAGGATTAGAAGGATCTTTCTTCATCCGTTCTTACTTCGCTACGTTACCTCTGTGCTCCACACATGGATCGTTAGGCCTTAACCGGAGCCTCGGAACCCGCTGCCGACACCGTCGTCCGCGCCTTCGGCCCCAGCAGGTCCACCATGATCTGGTTCAGCTTGGCGCGCAATTGATAGCGCTCATGAGCGTTTGTGATGTATCTGACCGCAATCTCGGTGCCGCCGATGACCGGCTTCACGTTGATCGCGGGTGCCGCGGAAAGCGCGCTCATGTCCCGCGAGCGCGCCGCGCCACGCCATTCCTGTTCGGCCTTCTGCCCGCTTTCCGCCGTCGCTTCGAGGACTTTCTTCTGGATCGCATCGACGATCGGGTAGGGGTCCTGCCCGGACGGCAAGACCACCTGCAATTCATCCCACAGCCATTGTCCCGACGTCGAAAAATTGAAGTAGTGGCCCTCGATCGCAAAGCTGTTCGTGAACGTTACGCGGCGCCCTGTGGGATGCCCCGAATCGGTCCAGTTGCCGGTTTCCAACAGCACGGTGTGAAACATCCCGAGCTCCACGACTTCACCGGTCACGCCGTTGATTTCCACCCAATCTCCCAGCCGCATTCCATTTTTCCCCATCAGCACGAACCAGCCGATAAAGCCGACGATGAAATCCTTCAGCGCGACGGTCAGGCCCGCGCCGGCAAGTCCCAGAAACGTCGCATAGTTGGGCGGTGGCCCGAAAATCACCAGCAGGATCAGTACGACTCCTGCTACCTGCAGCGAAACGCGTGTCACCGCACGCAAGGTTTCCACCTGTCGCCGGTCCAACGATGTTCTGCCCAGCAACTTTTCGATCCACCCATCAAAAAACAAACCCACCAGCGCAATCGCCAGGATGATCGAGATGCTGCGCAATGCCTCGTTGACGACCGCCCGCTGCTCCTCCGCAACCGCGCCGATCCACTTGGCGTAAACCTCCGCAAGCTGTTTCTCGTTGCCGATTCGTTTGTCGAGTGTCGCCAGCGCCTTTTCCTTGGCGGAGCGCGCTTTTGTCTTCTTCACCAGCACCGCCGACGCCTCGCGGCTGCGGCTGGCGGCCTTTCCCGCAGCGGGAGCGCTGCTGGCCGAACCGGTCGGCGCGGCGGGCTCCCGCGCTTTTTCCTTCAGCGCTTTGGTCTGCTCTTCCAGAGAATTGTGCTTCTCCGAAAGGGCTGCGGCTGCCGCCTCCGCCTCTTCCTTGGCGCGCCACAGTTGCATCTGTTTTTGATGGAGCGTCCACCACTGTTCGCGGCGGTCAATCAGGCCGTGCCCCTCCTCCGCTTTGCTGAGGGCAATCTTTATGCTGTCGGAGTTGTGCGAAGCCGCTTCGTGCTCCTCCACCATGGTCTGAATCCGGCCTTGCGGGTCACCGCCCGCGCGGATCAGATCCTGCTTCGCATCATCCACTTCATCCTGGTCCAATTCCATCTGTGCCTTGGCCAGGTCCAGCTCGTCGTCCAGCGCATCCTTCCTGCTTCCGCTGGCCTTGTCCTCCGCAGTCGTCAGTTGCGCGACCTGTGTCTTGTCCGACTCCAGAGCGTTCTCCGCCTTCTGCAGCTTGGCCTGGATCTCCTTCGCTTCGGGCATCAACGCGGGCGGATGCTCGGCCGCCTCGCGCACCGCGGTCGCAAACGCCAAGTCCATTTCTTGATCGCCAAGGCGCAGCGCTTCTTGAGCGAACGGTTGTTCTTCCTTGGGGGTCGGCATCTGCGCCAACCGTTGCGCCGTAGCAAGTGCCGACTGATCCACGAGCGCCTGGCCTTGCGACGTAGCTGCAGTGGCGTTACCCACCGCCGAGACACCCGGCGATGCAGTGCGGAAAATTCCATACGCGGTGGCCGCCAGCAGCAGCACCAGCACGACACCGGCAATTTTGTGCATCGATTTCATATTCGCAGAGGCTGGGATGACCCCATGATTGTATTACAGGGTCGAGGTCGAGTCACAATTCGCGATTATCGCGTTGTTGGTGGCCTCGTCTCCCGGAGAGCGTTGGGCCTTCGCTGTAATGCAGTTCGGGGACTAACCATTAAGATGAAAGCTCGCCACGCGCCCTTGTTTCCTGATTCCAGCGGACTTACTCTGCTGTGCAATGGAAGCCACAACGAAGACGCGCCTGCCGAGCTCCATTTTTTTCTTTCTGGTTGTCGTCGGGGCCGTCCAGGCATCTTCCAATGCCGCACGAATGCCGCAGCCGATTGCGAGCCACTTCCGAAGCGGGGGCATACCCAACGGCTGGGAAACGAAACTCGGGTTCTTTGGTATCGAGTTGATCGTCGTCGTTCTGGCCACGGTGATCGCGTTTGGCCTGCCGCGCATCCTGGGGGCCGTGCCCGTATCTCTCATAAATGTTCAGAACAAGGAATATTGGTTTGGGCCCGCGCAGCTAGCGAACACATTAGCCTATTTCAGAGCGCAATTCGCCTGGTTTGGCTGCGCGCTTCTCGCTTTCTTGCTGTTCGTCAACGAATTGGTCTTCCGGGCAAACCTCACTTCGCCGCATCGACTCAACACCACCGCCTTCGTCGCCGCCATGGCCGTATTCCTGACGTTTGTGGTGATCTGGACCGTCCGGCTGATTTTGCATTTCTCGAAAGCTCCCTTGTCGGGGCTGAAGCAATGAAGAAATACTTGATCGTAGTGGAGCAAACGCAAACTGGATTCTCCGCGTTCTCTCCGGATCTGCCCGGCTGCGTGTCAACGGGGCGCACCCGTGAAGATGTCGTGCAAAACATGCGTGAAGCTATCGCGTTTCATCTTGACGGCCTGCGAGAAGAGGGGCAAGCCGTACCGGAGCCGCATACTTATTCCGCATACGTCGAGCTTCCGGCCTGAAGCGAGCATGGCTGCCACGCCTGGCACGACCGTTCTTGATAGTGAAAACGCCTCCGAATGGAACGGAGGCGTTTCGATTCTTCAACTTTGGTGTCGAGCTACGTTTTTTTCTAGAGGTAATCGCGCGAGGGGCCTTCGAGGAAGGCACGGAGTTTGCGCGAACGCGACGGATGGCGCAGCTTGCGCAGCGCTTTCGCTTCGATCTGGCGGATGCGCTCGCGAGTGACCGCGAACGACTGGCCGACTTCCTCGAGGGTGTGCTCGCTGCCATCGTCCAGACCGAAGCGCATCTTGATGACTTTTTCCTCGCGCGGCGTCAACGTCTTCAGCACCGAGGAAGTTTGTTCTTTCAAATTTAAGTTGATGACCGCATCGGAAGGCGACACCACGGCCTTGTCTTCGATGAAATCGCCGAG
>JBGOVR010000171.1:0-8930 GCA_041478205.1 Candidatus Acidiferrum sp. | reverse complement strand
CGACCCAGCATCCATCCACGGTGCTGCCTACGCTCCGTACGTCGTGGAGCGCTGGACCAAGGTGCAAGGCTCCGAACTAGACCTGTACTACGTTCTGTCGACCTTGAATCCTTACGTCGTCGTGCTCATGAAGTCGCGCCTGCAGATCGAGTAGCCGCTCGGCCGCATCCCATTCGAATACTAATCTATAAATAATCTATTGACTTAGTACCGTTTTCGTGCTATCCTTTCTCATGTTGGCGTCGCTTACCGCGCGAAATTCGCAACATCTGCCTAGTCTCCCGCTTCGCCTGCCCCCCGTCGCTCTGTCCCATTTTTCCCATAACCCCTTTACAATCCGCACTTCCGTAAAATGCGCCCGTAACTCCTTTAGAATCCGCACTTCCAAATCTGAAGGGCTTAAACTCCCATCGAATCACACTCTTACAAAAAAGGTGGGGGGAGGGATGTGAACTGTTAACCAGACCTTCCTGGAAGGACGTCTGTCCCGAGCGAGCAACGCGTGTGGAGGGCTCTCTCTTCGTGGCACAGACACTCCTGTCTGTGCTCTTACGACTTCGGCCCAACCAACCAGCACGTCCGACGGCGGACCACGGTCCCGGCATACCAGACAGGGTCCCGTTTCCGAAAGGTCAATTTTCTACAATACGAAGGCCAGCGTCTTGCGCCAGAATGGACCCCGTCACACAGGACACGTCCTCAACCCGACCTGCGACGGAGACCACCCATGACCACCGACCCACCTGCGATTCCCGAAGGCCCGCCAACAACGGGACCCCGCCACGGCCGCGCCGCCTTCGCGTTTATCTTCGTGACCGTGCTGCTGGACATGCTGGCTTTGGGCATCATCGTTCCCGTGCTGCCGAAACTCATCATTCGCTTCGAGCACGGCAACATGTCCATGGCGGCGACGCAGACGGGCGTCTTCGCGTTTGTGTGGGCGGCGATGCAGTTTGTTTTTGCGCCGGTCATGGGCGCGCTTTCGGACCGCTTCGGGCGGCGTCCGGTGGTGTTGCTGTCGAATTTCGGGCTGGGATGCGACTACATTTTGATGGCGGTGGCTCCGACGCTGAGCTGGTTGTTTCTCGGGCGCGTCATTTCTGGAATTACTGCGGCGAGTTTTCCCACGGCGAACGCGTACATTGCCGATGTGACTCCGACAGAGCAGCGCGCGGCCAAATTCGGGATGTTGGGCGCGGCGTTTGGCCTGGGCTTCATCATTGGGCCGGCGATCGGCGGAGTGCTCGGCGGCATGGGCCTGCGCTATCCGTTCTGGGCTGCGGCGGGGCTGAGTCTCGCGAATGCTGCCTACGGATTTTTCATCCTGCCAGAGTCGCTACCGAAGGAGCGCCGCGCCGCCTTCAGTCTTCGCAAAGCCAACCCTGTCGGATCGCTGAAGCTGTTGCGCTCGCACCCGGAACTCTTCGGCTTGGCCACCGCCATGTTCCTCTACTACAACGCGCACGAAGCGTTGCCGAGCATGTTCGTTATCTACACCGACTATCGCTATCACTGGAACGCGCAATTGACGGGCTGGGCGCTGGCGGGCGTCGGTGTGGGAACTACCATCGTTTCCGCGGCGTTGATTTCGCTGGCCATCAGGCGGCTCGGCGAAATCCGCACGATGTTCACCGGCATGCTATGTGGTGTCACCGGATTCGCGTTTTTCGCCCTGGCCCCCAGCACGGCGATCTTCGCTAT
The DNA here is from genome assembly GCA_041478205.1 of Candidatus Acidiferrum sp. GTDB lineage: Bacteria > Acidobacteriota > Terriglobia > Acidiferrales > UBA7541 > Acidiferrum. The sequence continues at coordinate 7,229 of JBGOVR010000171.1, read as the reverse complement.
CGGGATACCGTTCTTGTCGCTGTGGGGGTTGGCTTCGCCCGCGATGCAAGCGCTGATGAGCAAGCGGGTGGGACCCTCGGAGCAAGGACAGCTTCAGGGCGCGCTCATGAGCTTGTTCGGAGTCGCGGGAATGATCGGTCCGCTGGTGTTCACCCAGGCATTTGCGCTGGCGATCGCGCCAAGCCGCGCGGTGCAATTCCCCGGAGCGCCGTATTGGCTCGCGGCCATGTTGCTGGCCGGAAGCCTGATGCTTGCTTGGAACGTTACGCGGCGCGGCGTCAGCGCGGTGGCCGCCACCCGCGCCGCTGACTAAATCGCAGGAAGAAGAGAAAGAAGAGAAAGACTTAACACAGAGTACGCAGAGATCGAACACAGAGGTCGCGGAGAAGAGCGGGGAAGTCAAGGGTGTCCGATTCCGCGACAAGGTGTCCCACAAGCGCACAATCCCGGTGAACAGATATTGCCTCGATACCTTGCAAGGCCATCATAAGAAACAACATAGCAAGCGATAACGATGGGGACGCCGCTTGCACTCCAATGGTTGGATGAGCCGGTCCTGAATTGCACGGCCAAAAACGAGAGGTCACTTTATGAACAGCTTCTGGCGAGACCTGCGGTATGCGGCGCGAACGTTGGCGAATTCACCGGGCTTCACGATCATCGCCATCGTGACCCTGGGGCTGGGAATGGCGGTCAACACGACCGTGTTCAGCGTGATCAACGGCATGCTGCTGAGGCCCCTGCCAGTGCCGCACGCGGAGCAGATTACGGTCCTGGCAATGCAGCAGGCTGGGACTCCCGGGGTTCAAAAATTTTCCTATCCCGACTACCAAGACATTAGCAGCCAGACGGATTCGTTCAGCGACGTCTTCGGATACCGGCCGACGCTCGGAGCCTTGGCCGTGGACGGCAAAGGAGACTATTGCTTGCTGAGCCGGGTCACGGGCAACTATTTTTCGGCGCTGGGGATCAAGCCGGCGCTGGGACGCCTGATTCTGCCCACCGAGGGACAGACGCCGGGCGCCGATTCGATTGTGGTGCTGGGCTATTCTTACTGGCAGAAGCGATTTGGCGGCGAGCACGGCGTGATTGGAAAGCAAGTGGAGATCGATGGGCACCCGGCTACGATCGTGGGCGTGGCGCCGAAGGGATTCCACGGAACGTACGCGATCGTGGATATGGACGGCTTCGTTCCACTCAGCGCCCCCTTAGGCGGCCAGGACGATGCAGAGAAGGACGTGAAGGAACTGTGGACGCACCGGGAGGATCGCAGTATTTCGCTCCTGGGGAGGCTTAAGCCCGGCGTCTCTTTGAAGCAAGCGCAGGCCTCGCTGAGTGTCGTGGCGCAGCGCACTGCGGAACAGCATCCGGAAACCTACAAGGGAGTAACGTTCCAGGCCTATCCGGAAAAGCTGGCGCGGCCGGAACCCGATCCGGACAACACGCTGCCTGCGGTGGCAGCCGCGTTCACCGTGCTTGCCGGTCTCGTGCTGCTAGTGGCGTGCTTCAATATTGCCAACGTGTTGCTGGTAAGAGCCACCGTAAGACAGCGTGAGATGGGGATTCGCGCCGCCCTGGGTGCGGGCCGTGGACGACTGGTCCGGCAGCACTTGACGGAGAGTTTGCTGCTGGCGTTTTTGGGCGGTGGCGCGGGACTCCTGCTGGGATCCTGGGCGGCGGGATTTCTCAGCTCGCTGCCGCTCGGTACGGACTTACCCATTTCCTTCGACTTCCAGCCGGACGCGCGGGTCTATTTCTTCGCTCTGGGCGCGGTGCTGATCACCGGCCTGATTGTCGGGATGCTTCCGGCGCTGCGGGTGGCGCGGAGCGACATCAATTCCGTACTGCGCGAAGGCGGGCGGGGATCTTCCGACGGTCCGCGGCGCAACATCGTCAGAAGCACGCTGGTGGTGGCGCAGTTGGCGGGCTCCATGCTCTTGTTGATTGTCGCTGGGCTTTTTATCCGCAGCCTCGGCAAAGCGCAGCAAACGTATCTGGGTTTCAATCCCGACCACGTCTTGGATTTGTCGATCGACGTTCAGCAAGCGGGCCTGAACGAAACACGCGGGCGGGAATTCTATCGCCAGATCGACGAGAGGATCAGCGCCCTGCCCGGCGTGGTGTCGGTGGCTCAGGCTTTTTCCGTGCCCATGGGGGTTATTAGCGCCGACGATCCGGTCAGCATTGAGGGGCACCCAGTGGAGTCGGGGAAGCAGCCGCCGACGGTGATGTACAACCCGGTTACGCCCCGTTACTTCGAGACCCTGCGTATTCCTCTGCAGGCCGGGCGGGGATTCACGGACTCCGACAGTGAGAAAGCGCCCAGGGTGGCGATCGTCAACCAAACGATGGCGAAGAAGTTTTGGCCGAAGGAAGACCCTGTGGGCAAGCGATTCAGTCTCAAGGGAACTGCAGGGCCATTTATCGAAGTCGTGGGAGTGGTGCAGGACGGCAAGTACAAGAACGTGATTGAAGATCCCCAGGAAGCGTTTTTCTATCTTCCGCTGAACCAGCGCTACATGGAGTTTCGTACCCTCCACGTGCGCACCTCCGTGCCACCGGAAACCCTGGTCCCGCAGATCGCAGCGCAGATTCACGAGGTTGCTCCGGACGTGGCGATGTCCCAGGTGCAGACGATGAGCAAGGCGCTAGATGGGGTCAATGGTTTCTTTTTCTTCCGCTTTGGAGCGCAGTTGGCTGGAACGATGGGATTTCTCGGACTGATTCTCGCGGTTATCGGGGTGTATAGCGTGGTTTCCTACGCTACGGCCCAGCGCACGCACGAGATCGGGATTCGCATGGCCTTGGGAGCGGCGCCGCGCGACATCCTGAAAATGGTTCTGCGGCAGAGCCTGGTTGTGGTGGTGATTGGCATCGCAGTCGGGCTGGCTGCCGCGCTGGCTGGAACGCGCGCTCTGGCGAGCCTGCTCGTGGGAATTAGCCCCAATGATCCGGTAACGTTCGCCACTGTGCTGATCCTGCTGTCCGCCGTGGCTTTGCTGGCGTGCTGGATACCGGCGCGGCGGGCGACGCGGGTGAGCCCGCTCGTGGCGCTGCGCTACGAATAGGTCGCGCCATGAAAAGGAAGATCGAACAGCGAAGTGTCTTGGGCAGCCGCCAGCAAACAGGATCTGTGAACTAAGAACGGCGGCGCGAGGTCGAGGCGACGGACCCCGTGAGGGTAAGTGCAAGAAGCCCGACAATCGCGAATGTGATGACGAAGATGATCATACCAGCTCCCTTGTGACTGCCCTTCTAATTGGCACGTAAGGGTCCATTGCCGGGCCTTAAGATTCATGCAGTTAGCCGAAGGCTAGGGAATTACACTAGTGAGAATATAGACAGTTGGCGGCGTAAGAAGACAAATTTTACAGTACTGGTACGAAAGGGGTACTAGTCCTTAGTACACGCGTCGTAGGTCACCGGGCCAGCGAGGTGGCCGCTAGGGACACCTGAACGGGGCGCCCACCGCGACGGTGTTTAGGTCTTGCTGAGACGAATGGATCCGTCGCCGGTGTGAATCGTGAGCGATTGGCCGCCGCCGTTCATTTTCCCGTGAATCTGTGAGTTGCTGAACGTGCCTTCGACCGTCACGGGGATGCCCAGGCTGATGTGCCCGTCGTTGGTGCTGGCATCGATGTTGGCTTGCAGGTCGGCCGGCAAAACGATGTCGACGCTGCCGTCGCCGGTGCGGATGCTCCAGCTCGAAGCTATTTTGGAGCCGGGCTGCAAGCGTGCGTCAATGCCACCGTCTCCGGTCTTTATGTTCAGGGCATCGAGGCGGCCGTCGAGCTTGATGTGACCGTCGCCGGAAGTGGCGTCAACCTTGCCGTCGAGATTGCGCGCGTCGATGTGGCCATCGCCGGTGCGGAGGCGGATTTCGCCCTTCGCGCCTTCCAGCGTGATGCTGCCATCGCCGGTATCGATGTCCACGTCGCCGCTGACTGCCTGGGCCCGAACCGAGCCGTCGCCGGTATGGATCTTTACTCGTCCACTGAGGGACTGGGTGCTGACCGAGCCGTCTCCCGTATCGACTTGGAGGTCGGCGTCCTTGGGCATGCGGACTTCAATGCGGATGCGGCGTCCCTTGCCCCAGGAGAAGCCCCAGTGGCCGCTTACACGCGCGTTGATCTGCACGCTGTCGCCTTCCTGCCGGGAATCCACATGCAGGTTCTTGTTTAGCTCAAAGCCCTCGTAATCGACGACAAATTCGACCTGTTTGGAGTCGCTGGTAGAGATGTTGACGCTGCCGTCGTTGGTGTCGACGCGAACCTGCGCGCGGCCGGAGATTGGGTAGGACTTGGTCCATTCTTCGGCGTGGGCGCGGGGCGCCACGATGGCCGCAGCAAGCAAGGCGGCACAGGCCATTCCAAGCCTGGCGGGGATGCGGTGGGGGGCCAGATTCATTGTGGTAGTCCTCCGTAAGTGCAATCTGACTGAATATACGCCTTGGGAGGGGAAAAAGTTCCCCTCGTGTGCGGTGGATGAGACTGGGTAGGAGCCAGAGAAGCAAAAGACAACGCTGAGACGCGGAGGGCGCTGAGGGATCGCAGAGAAGAAGCGGAAAAAGCTTTGACACAGAGGGCACAGAGATAATGTGCTGGAGTCCGAAACTAGCGATGGGCTTTGGCGGCGTGCTTCTTGTGGGCGCTGGCGGCGCCGGGTTTGGGGCGCAGGGCGGCCAGGAATTGGTCGATGGGAAGGGAATTGATGACGTTGGTCTTTTCCAGCCAGCCCCGGCGGGCCATGGTTACACCATGGCGTATGAAGGGAAGATGGATGACGTTGTGGGCGTCGGTGGAAATGACGACCTTGACACCGCGCTCCTTGCACATGCGCAGGTAAATGTCAGTGAGGTCCAGGCGATCGGGGTAAGAGTTGCACTCCATGGCGACGCCGTGTTTTGCTGCCGCGTCGAGAATTTTTTCCATGTCGTAATCGAAAGGGTCGCGGCGCAGCAGCAAGCGGCCGGTGGGATGCCCGATGATTTGCGCGTAGGGATTCTCGATGGCGGCGAGCATGCGGTCGGTCATGGCGGAGCGGTCGAGGTTCATGTACGAGTGGATGGAACAGACCACGACCTCCAACTGGGCGAGCAGCTCATCGGAATAATCGAGTGCGCCGTCCTTGAGGATGTCCACTTCCGAGCCGGCGAGCACGCGGATGCCAAGGCCCTTAGCGTTGGCAGCCTGGAGCTTTTTGATGTGCGCGGCCATGCGTCTTTCATCGAGACCGTTGGCGATGGTCACCGATTTGGAATGGTCGGTGATGGCGATGTACTGGTGGCCCAACTCGCGCGCGGCTTCGGCCATTTCTTCGATGGAGTTCTTGCCGTCGCTGGCGGTGGTGTGCATCTGGAGGTCGCCCTTGATGTCTTCGCGGCGAAGCAGGTTCGGGAGCCGGTGATTTTCGGCGGCTTCGATTTCGCCGCTATTTTCGCGAATCTCGGGCGGAATGAAGTCCAGCTTGAGCTTGGCGTAGATTTCTTCTTCCGTGCGGCCGGCGACGCGGCGTTCGCCTTTGAGAGTGGCCAGGGCGTACTCGTTGAGCGTGTAGCCCATATCATTGGCGCGGCCGCGGAGGGTCACGTTGTGCTCGCGCGAGCCCGTGAAATAGAGAAGCGCGGCGCCGAAGCTCTCTTTCTCGAGCAGGCGCACGTCCACCTGAAGGCCGCTATCGAGTGTGAAGCTGACTTTGTTTTCACCGTGGGCGAGAACCTGATCGATGCGCGGGTATTTGAGAATGTGCTCAGCCAGGGCGTCGATTTGCTTCTGAGAAGTGTGCCCGTCGGCCAATGTCAGGAGGAGATCGAGATCGCCGACGGTTTCTTTGCCGCGGCGGAGAGAGCCGGCCGGGGTGACCGAGGCGACGCCTTTGCCGTATTTTTCGATATGGTCGATGATCGCGGCGGCGGAGGCCTCGGCCACGTCGATGCGAAACCGGCCCGTGGATCGCTTGTGAGTCTCGACGGCCTTGAGGATGTTTTGTTCGCTTTTTTCGCCGAAGCCAGGGAGATCGCGGAGTTTGCCTTCCAGGGCCAATTTTTCGACGTCGGCGACGGTCGCGGCCTTAAAGTTGGACCACAGAAAGGCCACTTTCTTGGGCCCGAGCGACTGAAGATCGAGGATTTCGAGCAGGGTGACCGGGAATTTCTTGAGGAGCTTTTGGCGCAGGCTGTAATCGCCTTTTTTGATGATTTCCTCGATGTGTTCGGCCATGCGCTCGCCGATGCCGGGGAGCTCCTGCAGCTTGTCCGGATCTTTGGCAAGCTGCTCGATGGATTCCGGCATGCCGGCAATGAGCTCCGCAGCCTTTTCGTAACTGCGGTAGCGGCCGATGATGGCGCCGTCGATTTCTAGAAGCTGGGCGGTTTCGCGGAGGATGCGGGCGATGGTCTTGTTGTCCATGGGTGGAGTATAAGGCCAGAGGGTGGGAGAGAAAACTGGAGAAGATTGACACACAGAAGAGTGCCCGGCGAAGCCCGGGCGGCGCAGAGTGGCTCGAAGCGAGCAAGGTGTTAGCCAAAAAAAAAGGCCGGCAGACTGCCGGCCTTATGATGACAGGTAACAATTCAACTTGCTTTTTGGACGTTAGCTGCCTGGGGTCCCTTGGGTCCCTGCACTATTTCAAATTCGACTGGATCTCCTTCCTGAAGAGTGCGATACCCGTCTCCGACGATCGCTGAATAATGAACGAAGACATCTGGGCCATCTTCGCGCCCGATGAAGCCGTATCCTTTTGAATTGTTGAACCACTTGACAGTTCCTAGCACTTCGGTTGCCCTCCATGACAAAGCTGGGATTTGCCGACCACGGCCGCGGAAGCTAACTCACCCGATGCCGCCACACATACAAAATTGCGCGGAGTGTACCAGAATGGAACGGCGAGTCAATAGCGCAAGCGGTTGCGTAAAGATCCCCAAGCGCGCATCGTGCAGTGTTAACTCGATTTAACCCCCTTGAACAAGGCAAACTTGCATCGAAAGTTATTGGCTCTGGGATGCCGGGATAGCTCAGAGTTGCGGCACTTTGTAAAAGGCGGCGCTCGGCGGCACACGGGATCCGGCGCCGGTCGTTCCGGACTAATCGGGATCGCGTTTGATGAATTTCACGGGCTTCAGGATTTGGAAGAGGTTGTTGAAATCGTCGGTCCAGATGCGTAGATGAGGTGGCAGAGAAATGGGTTCGTTGAAGGCCGAGGTGTCGAGATCGTCCAGGAAGCGTTTGTTG
>JBGOVR010000184.1:0-8396 GCA_041478205.1 Candidatus Acidiferrum sp. | reverse complement strand
GGCGCGCGTTGCGCTCAGGCCTCCTCGAGTCTGACGATATGGGAGATGGCGGCGGAGAGGCGGCTCCAGTTGGCGGCCTCTTTTTCCAGATGCTGGCGCCCGAGTCTGGTGAGCGAGTAAAACTTTGCGCGGCGATTATTCTCTGTCTGCTTCCACTCGGCCGTTATCCAGCCTTCCTGCTCCAACTTGTGCAATGCCGGGTAGAGGGATCCTTCGCTGACCTGCAGCACGTCTCCGGAGATGGATTTCAGGCGAAGACTGATGGCCCACCCGTGCAAGGGCTCCAGCGCCAGGATTTTGAGGAGGAGCAGGTCGAGGGTGCCTTGAACGAGAGCGGTTGGTTTGCTCATATCGGTTTCCGAGATGAGCATACAAGATACTCCTCTTGGTAAGCAAGGGGGGGGATTTTGGCAAGGTTGCGCAGACGGATGGGGACGGTTCGGCGGGCGATTACTCAGGCCAGCGAATCGTTTTGCGAAAGGTCCACCACAGGGATGATGACTCTATCTGCCCGTTCACGATCCATTGGATTTTCTAGGAACGAGACGACGCCGTCGGACATGTGGCAAGCGAAGAGGGCGGGAGGGTTGCTTACGATTGACCTTTGGGCTGGTCCGATATAGACACTGGGGAGGAGGTTGCTATGACAGGACAACGTGTTTGGTTCCGTTTGGTTGCTCCGGTCCTGTTCCTTGCGCCGTTGTCTAGCGTCAACGTTAGCGCGCAGCAGCCCGCTGCGCCGCGGGTTGTGGATTTGACGGCGGCGGATGGGACGCATCTTAAGGCTACGTATTTTGCGGCTGGCGGACCTGGGCCTGGAGTTTTGCTGCTGCATCAGTGCAACCGGCAGCGGAAGGTTTGGGACGATTTGGCGAAGCAGATGGCGGCGTCCGGATTGAACGTGCTGACACTGGATTTTCGGGGATTTGGAGAGAGTGAGGGGACGCCCTTGGAGAAGCTTTCGGCGGAGGAAGTGACGAAAGTGTTTGAGCAGAAATTTCCTGGCGACGTTGATGCGGCGTTTCAGTATTTGGTGTCGCAGCCCGGCGTTAGTGGCGACACGATTGGGGCGGGCGGAGCGAGCTGCGGCGTCAACCAGGCTGTGCAACTGGCGCGGCGTCATCCGGAGGTGAAGTCATTGGTGCTGCTGTCGGAAGGAACGGACAAGGATGGCCGGCAGTTTCTGCGAAACTCGCCGAAGTTGCCGCTGTTTATGGCGGCGGCGGACGACGATGAAGATGTTGGCGTGGTCGAAATCATGCTATGGCTGTTCAGTTTGTCGCCAAATCCGGCGAACAAGTTCAAGCAATATCCGACCGGCGGGCACGGAGTGGAGATGTTTGCGGCGCACAAAGGATTGCCGGGTGAGATCGTTGCATGGATGGGCAGCACGTTGAGAGCGCGTCCAGGCGCAACGGCCATCACATCTGCGCGAGCGTCCCGCGAGACGCGTTTCCTCGAATTGCTGGACCATCCTGAGGGCATAAGCAAAGCCGCAGAGATGTTTGCGGAAGCGCGCCAGCGCGATCCCAAGGCCGTTCTGTTTTCCGAGGCGGTGATGAACCGGGTGGGTTACGAGCACCTGCAGTCGGGTGACACGAAGGGTGCGGTGGAGATCCTGAAGTTGAACGTGACCGCGTATCCCAACTCCGCCAATGTTTACGACAGCGTGTCCGACGCTTACTTGGCGGACGGACAAAAAGATTTGGCGCGGCAGAATGCGACGAAGGCGCTGGAACACTTGGCGTCGGACACGAGCAATTCCGAGCAAAGGCGCAATGGAATCAAAGCCAATGCCGAGCAGAAGCTGAAACAGTTGGGCGAAGCACCGCAATAGGATCGACCGTGATTCTTTCCCCGAAACATCGACTCGGACGCGCTCACTTGGGGCGAGCGGTCCAAGGGCTACGGCGTTGCAGCTCTGGCCGACGGCGTGGACGGGGCCGGCTTGGCGAACTTGGCGGCGTCGATGGGGGCGTTCAGATGCACCTCGCTGAGCTCGGTGGTGGAGCGGCCGTCGACCCAGGTTACGGTCCATCGGAAAGGCATCTTGACGCCGGAGACCTCGCGATAATCAGCGTAGTCAATCTGCGTGGGAACGCGGCCTACGGGCACGTTGGTATAGCGCAACTGGCGCACCAGCAGGCCGGACTTCTTGTCGAAGTATAACTTTACGGGAGACCCCCAGGCGCTGGTTCCCTGGACGACTTGGACCTCGCGGCCGTCGATGGTGGCTGGGAAGCCGACGCGCCATTCGCTGAGGGTTTGCTTGACCTGCGCTGGAAAACAGAGATCCGCGTCCACCTTGGCTCCGTCCAGATCCCCACCGGTCAGCGGGATCACCGGCACCGGTGTAATCGTGTCTGGCGCCGTGATCCAGCCCGAGCGGCCGTCGTAGACCGTGGTGCTGTCTCCGCCGGACGTATGGACGATCGTGGTGCGCTGACCAGGAGCCTTGGCGTAGAGTTCCGCCGCGCGCTTATCCGGATCGTCATATCCCTGGTACATCCCTTTGGCGACGAAGCTGGTGAGGCTGGCGACCCGCTGCGGCCCGCCGAGCGCCTGGATATACCTGTCAAGAAGTTGATCGGCGGAAGGCGCCCCGGGAGCTTGTTCGAGGATTTCATCGGGCTCTTCCAGAACAGGAGCGCCGTACACCTCGGCGAGATTTGGCGTGACCTTGGGACGTTCGCTGCCGCGATGGCAGGTGTAGCAGGTGACCATGCGGCGTCCCGCGAAGTTGGTCTGGTTGATGGTGGCCATCATCAGAATCATCCTGCGCGCCGTCTGCTTGCGCGGGCTGTCGTCGGCATACCTTGCCCAACTACCGCCACTTTCCATGCCATGGCAAAAGGTGCAGTTGGCATTGAGGGCGGCGGAAAAGAACCCCATCGTGGCCATGAATTGGCTCACGGTAATCCCCCGGAGGAGCTGGACGTTCTTGAAGGCGTCTTCGGCCATCAGGGGTTTCTGTTCTGGCTCAGCCTGGCCGCCAGCCGAGGCAACGCCCAGCAGGTACACCATCGTGGTTGCGATGGCGCCAAGGATGGTTCGCCTACATCCGAGCTTCATGTTGTCTCCCTTTTCGTTTTGGGGTGCGAGCGTACGGTGGCCTGCCCGTATGACGTTTGCAAGGGCTTTTTCGGGTACCCCACGGGTTTGTCCCCGGAAGCAGCAAGGCCGAGAAGATTCTACAAGTTATCGATGGTTCCGGCTAGGTAGGGGGTGTGCCAGAACGGGCTGAAGGGATTCCCGAATCCGCATGGGTGCGGAAACCAGGCAGCACTGAGTTTGTAACAAAGTGGGAGATAGAACTGGGAAGGGGACTGCGGAAGGGGTGGAACTAAACTTGCGCTACAAAGAGACCGATGTTGCCGCAGGGAGCAGCCGAATGGCGGGATTTGACGAGTCAGAGTTTTTCCGGATGGTTTTGGAGGGCCTGCGGACGGCTGTGTACGTGGTTGACCGGGACGGAAAGACACTGTTTTGGAACGATGGGGCTGAACGGATCACTGGGCACCTGCGGCAGGATGTGGTGGGGCGGGTTTGTGGTGACAACTTCCTGGGAGAAACGGACAGCGATAACAATGACTTGTCCGGCGAGCGAGCTCCGATCGCAGCCGTGATTCGTGAAGGCAAAGCGATGGAAGCGCAGGTCTCGCTGCGCCACAAAACGGGACACCGGATCCCGGTGCAACTGTGGACCTTTCCGATTCGAAACGCACAAGGCTTGATCGTGGGTGCGGCGCAGAGCTTCGAAGAAACCATTTCGGTATCGGATTGGGACCGCCGGCACACGAAGCTGGCGACCTACGGTTGTCTCGATCAGGCGAGCGGAGTCTTAAACCACGGGATGGTGCAGGCGCATCTGCGCGAGAACTTGGGGATGTTCGCCGAGCACCCTATTCCCTTTTCCATTCTTTGTATTGAGATCGACCGCCTGGACAAGATCCAGGCGCGCGACGGTCCCGGTGCCATCGCGGCGGTGCTTCGAGTAGTAGGACACACGCTGGAAAACAGCCTGCGACCCACGGATTTTCTAGGGCGGTGGCAGGAAAATCAATTCCTGGCGATCCTGACGGAGTGTAGTGGAGCAGAGATCGCAGCCGCCTCGGAGCGTTTGCGGCGGATGGTGAGTACTTCAAGAATCGAGTGGTGGGGGGACTTCGTGCCGGTGACGATTTCCCTGGGGGGGACGAGCGTGAGGCTGGGCGACGCACCGGAGGGAATGGTGCAGCGGGCGGAAGAGGCTTTGCGGAAGAGCAGCGCGCAGGGTGGAAATCGCACGACGGTTCGGGAATGAGTAAGGGCCGGGGAAACCCGGGGATCGGCACTCTATGTTTGTAATCATCGGAATTGTGGTGGTGTTTGGGGCGGTGGTTGCCGGGTACTTGATGGAACACGGCAATCTGAAAGTGCTGATGCAGCCGGCAGAATTGGTGATCATCGCCGGGGCGGCCATCGGCACGGTGCTGGTCGCCAATCCCCTGTACATTCTGAAGGCCATCGCCAGGGGAATCGGTGGCGTGTTTGGCGGGTCGAAGTACGGAAAGGAGAGGTACATGGAGACCCTGAAGATGATGTACGAGCTGTTCAGCCGGGCGCGCAAAGAAGGATTAATGGCACTGGAGACCGACAGCGATGCGCCGGACAAGAGTCCCGTGTTTTCGAAGTATCCAGAATTTTTGAAGGATCACCACGCGCTGGCGTTTGTGTGCGACACGATTCGAATGGCCGCGGGGGGAGGCGTCGAACCGTTCGACGTAGACCAAATGATGGAATTGGACATGGACGTACACCATCATGATGCGGGCCAGCCGATTGCGGCACTTTCCACGATGGCCGATGCGCTTCCCGGTCTGGGGATTGTGGCAGCGGTCTTAGGCGTGGTGATCACTATGAGTGCGCTGGGGGGACCACCGGAAGAGATCGGCAAGAAGGTGGCTGCGGCACTGGTGGGAACTTTCCTGGGCATTTTGCTTTGCTATGGACTGGTTGGGCCGATCGCCGCGAACATGGGCAAAAGCTCGGAAGAAGAACACGCGTACTACCACGTGCTGCGAGTGGCGCTGGTTTCTTTCATGAAAGGAACACCGCCGACGGTGGCGGTGGAATACGCGCGGCGAGCGATTCCCGGGCACGTGCGGCCGAGTTTCCAGGAAGCGGAGAATCACATCAAGAACCGCGGCGGAGGGGAAGCGGCCCCGGGCGGAACAGAAGCTCCGGCGGCGGCAGAGACCCCGGCGGCGGTGGAGACTCCAGCTGCGTAACAGCTGGCAGACACGCATGGCGCAAGTACCACCGATCATCATCAAGAAGAAAGTCAACCACGGCGGACATCACGGCGGGGCCTGGAAAGTGGCGTATGCGGACTTCGTGACCGCCATGATGGCGCTGTTCATCGTGCTGTGGCTTTTGAACAGCAGCGTGAAAGTCCAGAAAGCGGTGGGCGGGTACTTCAGGGATCCGTCGGGTACGGCGAACAAGGTTGGGACCGACATGCAGGGCGCGGCAGAAAACTTTGTGGTGACCAAGGACAACATGCAGGAGCTGAAGGAGCAACTGCAAAGGACCATTCGTGAAGTGCCGGATTTCGACAAAATGAAGAACAACATCGATATGACGGTGACGAACGAGGGATTGCGGATCGAGCTGACGGAATCGGCGACCGGGACGTTTTTCGACAGCGGCAGCGCCAAGATAAGCGTTAACGGGGCGGAACTGCTGGTCGTCCTTGCGCAGGAATTGGGAAAGCTGCCGAACAAAATGGCGTTTGAAGGGCACACGGACTCGAAGCAGTATCCGGAGGGAAGCACGTACGGAAACTGGGAGCTGTCTACGGATCGCGCGAATGCGGCGCGGCGGTTGATGACGCAGCACGACATCCGGTTGGATCAGGTAACGCAGGTGCGGGGATTCGCGGATCAAAGACTGCGCAAGAAGGAGGCGCCGCTGGATCCGTCAAACCGCAGAATTTCGATGATCGTGCAGTATTTGGACCAAAAACCTTCGGAAGAGCCCGAAGCGGAAGACAACACAACGGAAACAAGACCTGACGCTGGGGAGACGAACCCGGCAACCAGCCCGCCTAAAGAATAGACACGCAGCTTAGATACAAATCGGCGTCCATGCGCGCGGCGTCGTTTTCCGCCGTGGTCATCTTATATCTACGCGGAAAGGTCGCCGCGCTTGGCGAGAGCGGTGATGCGATCGGCGGCGCGGAAGGCAAGCGCTTCGATGGTCATGGTAGGCTGGCCGCGGCCGGAGGTGACCAGGCTGCTGCCATCGCAAAGGAAGAGATTCTTTACATCGTGCGTGCGATGGTCCGGGTTGATCACGGAAGTCTTAGGATCATGGCCCATGCGGCAGGTGCCCAAGAGATGGACGGCAAACTGCTGCTCCTGAGCGGGGAAGCTCCACTTTTTCTGCGCGCCGGCGGCGTCGAGAAGTTCGGAAGCGCGCGAATTCATCCAGTTTCCGAGCTTGATGTCGTCGGGATGATCTTTGTACGTCATTCGGAGAGCGGGGAGACCCCAGGCATCCTTGAGGTCCGGGTCGAGCGAGAAGCTATTGTTTTCGACGGGAAGTGAGGTGCCGTGGCAGAAGATCTGCATGGTACGCGTAAAATTGTGGCGCAGGGCATCTTTGAAGCCCTGGCCCCAGCGCGGCGTTTCCGGAGGGAGACCACCAGTGGCAAAGCCGACGGGGGTTAAGTCAAAACGCGCATCAAGGCCGCCGCCCCCGTAGAAACCTACCTTCTGCGCATCCAATTCGTAAAAATCATGGAAGATACGGCTGACCGCAACCCCTTTGTAATCGTTGAGCGGATGTTCGAAGACCCCCATCGACGTTGTGCCGCTATTAAGCATGAGGTACTTGCCAACGAGGCCGCTGGAATTCGCGAAACCGTTGGGGAATTGCTTGTTGGCGGATAGCAGCAGCAGGCGAGGAGTTTCGGCGCCGTTCGCACAGACAACGACGGCTTTGGCTTTCTGGAGCTGGATGTTGCGCTTCTCATCGAAGTACACGGCGCCGGTGGCGCGGCCGGCGCTGTCCATCTCGATGCGATGCACGTAGGAATTCGGACGGATCTCGCAACGCCCGGTGCGCTCCGCCACTCGGATGGCGGCAGCCAGAGAACTGGATTTCGCGCCGACTTCGCAGCCGAACGCCAGGCAGAAACCACAATGGATGCAGGCACTGCGTCCCGGACGCGGCTGCGAAAGAATCGCCATGGGCGCGGGGAACGGATGCCAGCCGAGCTTTTGCGCGGCGCGTTCGAAGAGCACGCCAGAAGATTTCACCGGCAGCGGTGGCATGGGATAGGGCTTGGAGCGCGGCGGATCGAAAGGGCTGGCGCCCGCGAGACCCGATACGCCTATCTCCCATTCCACCTTGGTGTAATACGGTTCCAGATCGGCGTAGGTGATGGGCCAGTCGGCGAAGCCGGTGCCGGGAATGGCGCCGACCTTGCTGCGTTCCACAAAGTCGATTTCGTGGAAGCGCCAGAAGTTTGCCGTGAAGTGGACGCTGGTACCGCCGACGAGGCGCCCGTAGACCAGAGCGCGCTGCGGTTTTGCCTTTTCGTTGGGGGTCTTGCGAAAAGAGTTCGGCTGAAGCTTGGGATGATTGGTCAGCAGGTCTTCGTTGAGAACCTTGACCTCATCATGGGTGAAGTCGGCCTCGGTGAGATAGGGGCCCTGCTCCAAAACGACAACGCGGAACCCGTTGGTGGACAGCTCTTTGGCAAGGATGCCGCCGGCCGCGCCGGAGCCGATGATGACGAAGTCGACTTCGTCGGAGGTTTTGTATTTGGGCTGCTCGGGCCTCATGTTTTGTTCTTTTCCGTGTCACGAGGAGACGGTTGCCAACCGGGATAGTCCTTGTCGTAGTAGCCGAAGGGCGATTGGAACATGTGCTCGCGGTCTCGTCCGATCACCTTCCAGCCGGCGCCGTCGCGGTTGCCGCCGGAATCGGGGTCGATCAGAAAGGCGATGATCGTGTGCGTGCGAAGGGTTTCGAAGAAAGGCGTACTGGCGCGGGGACGAAAGGCACGCCTGCCAGGCTCGGCATGCTCATCAAAAGAGTGCAGGATTTTGTCCTGCTGTTCGGGAGTAGCCGCGGAGAATCTTTGCACGCCGGGAAACAACTCCTGGACCCTGGCCTGTAGTTCGGGCAAGCCCTCGCGATAGGAGTTTTGGTCGTCCCTTGCAAAGGTGATCAGAGCATGATCGATGAAGTAAACGGCACCGGCCTCGCGCGCGCCAGGCATGTCGTCCGTGGGGATAATGCATGCGGTGATGGCGTCAATTTCCTTGGCCTGTTCGGTGGAGAAGAACTCGAACTTCGCGGGAGCGGCAGATTGCGCAGCTTTGCGGGCGTGGGCGGACGCCGCG
>JBGOVR010000065.1:0-23386 GCA_041478205.1 Candidatus Acidiferrum sp. | reverse complement strand
CATATCAATGGCATCTGCGACTGGACCACGAATTACATGTTTCAGAGCCCATCCGGTGGTCGACATGCTTTGAACCTTGGTACAGCCCGGGATCGGGTACAAGGCTCCGGAGCCTGTGGTGGCTATGGAAAAGTGAACGTCCTATCTGGCGGTGACGCCTTCTACTCCGCTACACCCAGCGTCGTCGCAGACCGCGACGGCACTGTTTTCCAATACTCTGGATCAAATGCCAAGGTCTTTCCAGGTAGTACGGAGTATCTCTTACCGTCCGTTGTCGAGGACCGCAACGGAAATAAGGTCGCCATAACGGATTTGGGTTCAGGAGCCTTCACTTTCACAGACACCCTAAACCGAACTGTCCTCAACTCGAACGGGTTTGGAACTACAGGAAATACCGTCACCGTCTCGGGCTTCCCGAACCCATACATAATCACTTGGGGAACAGCCAATTCCAACTTCAGTGTCGGTATCCTTGCACAGCCGACTCCGCCTCGCTGCGCCAGCGCATTTGGCCCCGACGTCGAAACCCAACCCGTCATTCGAAGCATTGCGCTCCCGAACGGCCAGCAGTACACACTTAAATATGACAGCGACGATCCTTCGATCGCTCATCCGTTCGGTCTACTTGCCCAAATCGTATATCCGAGCGGTGGATGGGTTAAGTACACCTGGACACTCAATCAGTTGGCGACCTCGGGACTCTTCAAAGACTCAAACAACTCGCCGGGTTGCGAGATTGCTTACGATATCCCCGCAGTTGCGACCCGCACGGTTAGTTTCGACGGAACGACTCCAGCTCTAGTCCAGACCTTCAATTATTCGACAGCCCTGCGGCCAGGCAACGTCACCTGGGTGAACAAACAAACTACTGTAACTACCCAAGACGTACCACGGGGAGGAACATTCGAGACGGACTATACCTACGTTCCGGTAAATATAGGGAACCCGCCTAACGACGCAGGTCCGTGCATATTGGGCCTGTGTCAGGTTCCAGTCGAAAACACCATCACGTACAAAGATTGGAACGCCGCGACCCTAAAGACCGTGACTAAGGTCTGGCAAAATCAGTATTTGCTCACTGACGAGACCACCCAGCTTGGCTCTGGTTCCGGCACTCCAACCTCCGATGTGCACTACACGTATTACCCCGCGGCCCAAGGTTTCCAGCTTCAAGAAAAGGACGAATACGACTACGGTTCTGGTGCCCGCGGTGCTTTGCTGCGAAAGACAAACACAAACTACCAGGCGTTCAGTGCCAGCCCTTTATTTCCAAGCGGCCCGTCAATTTTTGATCGGCCCTGTCAAGTGATCGCATACGACGGCAGTGGGACCAATCGCGCTGCGGAAACGGATTATCTCTACGACGGCGCCACAACTCTGTGTGCCCTGATTTCCTCGGCCGTCCCCACCGGCGGTCCCAGCAACTACAGCGGCCACGACGGCGGAACGCATTTCGGCACGACCGCAACGACGCCGCGCGGCAATCTCACCACTAAGACGCACAAGTGCTTCCAAGGCGCCACCGCCTGCAGCGACGCCCTTACCACCTACACCTACGACGAAACCGGTCAAATCTTGTCTGCCAAAGACGCAGACGGCAACACTACTCAATTTTCTTACGCGGATAGCTACACAGACCAAGCCGCCCCGCAACCCACCGATGCCTACCTAACTCAAGTCACTCGCCCCATCACGAACGGCGTCAGCCACATTGAAAAATTCTCGTACGCCTACTCTTATGGTCAACTCACTCTCTCCACCGATGAAAACAACCTGCAAACTCAATACCTTTACAACGAACCACTCCGCCGCCTCACCGAGACCGACTATCTATTTGACGGCGGTCAAACCACCATCGCTTACAACGACACGGCCCGAACTGTTACGACCTCGAAAAAAATTAACGCTGCCCAGAGCTTAACCACTGTCGCTGTCTCCGACGGCATAGGCCATGTCAAGCAGACCCAGCTAACCTCGGATCCACAGACCTCCGTCTTCACCGACACCAGCTATGATGGTCTCGGCAGAGTTCGCACCGTCTCGAATCCCTATCGGTCAGGCGCCGATCCCACCACGAGCGCCGGGATAACAACCTACGCCTACGATGCGCTCGGTCGAAAAACCTCGGAGAGCTATCCCGACGGTTCAGTCCTGACCACCGCCTACTGTGGTTCTTCTACCCTCGTCACCGATCCCGCCGGAAAATGGCGCCGCAGCCGCACCGATGGTCTCGGACGCCTCGTCGAAGTGGACGAACCCAACGCCGTCGGGGCCACCGTTGCCGCCAGTGGCTGCCCCGGCACCGGCGAACCTATCTGGGTCACCAGCTATTCCTTTGACGCCCTCGGGAACATGACGAATGTCGTTCAGAACGGCTCGCATCAAAGAGGTTTCGGCTACGATTCGTTATCAAGACTCAGACCGGGTCCTACACGAGTTTGTGTGGCAACTACAAGTCGTGGCCATGAATTGTGTGATGCCAACCATCTCCTCACAACATGTTGTGGTCGCGACACGCAAAAACTAAGTACTCACACAGACTCTACACCGTCCCGAGCTGGATGCAATGCCCGTGCTCTGTTGTTCTGAAAGCTGAAATGTTAACGTCCGCCGGGCTCTTAGACACGGCTCGTTTCGACGACGGCTCTATTACTGTCGGCCAGTTCGCGGAGACCGGCGCCGTCTACTACGCCGAGGACATGCTCGGTACCTCCCGCATCGTCACGCAACCCAACGGCGCTGTGTGCTACGACGCCGACTTTTACCCTTACGGCGGCGAGCGGCCCTACACCAACACCTGCCCGCCAAACTACAAATTTGAAGGCAAAGAGCGCGACACCGAAACCGGCAACGACGACTTCGGCGCCCGCTACTACTCCAACCGCTTCGGCCGCTGGCTCAGCTCCGACTGGTCCGCCACGCCCGTCGCCGTCCCCTACGCCAACCTCACCAACCCCCAAACCCTCAACCTCTACTCCATGGTCTCCGATGACCCAGAATCCTTCGCCGACCTCGACGGCCACTGCGATCCGGGCAGCCCAGGCTGCGCACTTCAGCTCGTGCAGGCCGTTAAACAATTTGCTGCCGATCCAGGCGGGATACCTCGGATCATTTGTTTGGGGTGCCGTAAAAGAGGAACTCAGCACTGTCCGTGACAGCCTCGGTCTGAAGCCCGCGCCCGAACTGAATCCATCGAATGACGTCGAGCGAGCAGGCGCAGCGTTGACTACTGCCGCGCAAACCGAAGCTGCAGTCGTCTTGCCGCTCGTGATTGGCATTAAAGGCGGGGAGCCTCCGTCTAGGAGTATCTCTGGCGGCAAACCCGGCGAAGTATACGTTACGGAACCGCAAGCCAGTGGCAAGCCATATGTGGGTAGAACAACCCAGGGCGTAGATACTAGAATGGAGACGAGAACTGATGGGCGAACCGGCAAGGCGACAACTGTGGACACTTACAAGACGACCGAAGAAGGACGGTACAAGGAACAGAAAGCAATTGACCAACGGGGAGGAGTCAACAATCTCGACAACAAGCGGAACGAGGTCAATCAGAAAAAGACGCAGGAGCTAAAGAAAAAGTATGACCAGTGAATCCCCCCAAGTCGATGCGGTGAGGCGTTTTTGGGATTGGTTCACCGCCAATGCAGAAAGCCTGAAAGCTCTCTATTCAGGCAGCCAATTTGAGCGTCTGGCCGGGGAAATGAATCGAGAGCTTGACAGAGTTGAGCCACAGCTTGCTTGGGAGATGGGAGCGGGGAAGAGGAAGCCCTATTTGCTCACGATCTCCGCGGAGGGTAATCCAAGGTTTCGGGAAATCGCTGATCTCATGGTAGACCTAGCACCCGACCTTGGCGGATGGGAATTCTACTCAGCGCGGCCTGCGCGGCCGGCGCCCAGAGCAGTCCGCCTGCCGGAAAGTGGGGAAAGATTCGAGACATCGGAATGGGAGTTTGTTCCGGTGGAGCGATTCGAGCGCAGGGGGCTCGACTTAGTGGTGGTAGATGACCAGCTTGCTCGTTCTGACCGCGAGGCTGCCTTGAGGGCAGTTTCTCTTTATCTTGACCAGTTGCTCGGTGAGGACACTGTCGAAACGTGGATTGGTACCTTGAGCGTGGAAAGTCGACTTGCTGCTCACGGCAAGAAATCACATAAAATGACCGAACTACCGGACTATCTGCTGTGGGTGACGCACCGCGAAACTAATCCCCTTAGGAAGCTCACCGATCGAGTCCAGTAGGGCGGGCGGCGCACCCTTGACGCCCTGAGATTCCTCGACCGGGTGGCCTACCCTTGCGGGGTTGGGTTTTGCAAGGGTGGGACATTCTTCGCTTTCTTGGGAACCCGGGGGAACCCGGGGACAGACGGGACGTTCTCTGATCCGCCCCTGCAAGATATCATTTGACATATAGTACTGATTGTGTTACCATGGACTATGTTTGTCCTGAACAGCGCGCGCCCGAACCCCTCCTTCGCCCCTGCCAAGCGCATCCCCGCGTACTTCAATCGCAAATCGCCCCTTTTATTTTCAACAACTTCCAACATACCTTTTCAGCAAGTCCTTTTGTTTGATATCCATACGAAATGCCCCGGGGGGTGGGGTATGAGCATCTCTGAGCAAAAAGGCTCTCGTTTTGTGCTAAGTCCTTTAGAGCTCACTCTTACGAGGAAGGCGCAGAATTGCCCCAATTTGCAGCAAATAACACCTTTAGAATCAATCGTCAATTCGCTAAGTCCTTTAGAGCTCACTCTTACGAAAAATGCGCCCGTAAGTCCTTTAGAATCCGCTCTTACAAAATGTAAGGATTTAAAGTCCCATCGAATCATACTCTTACAAAAAAGGGTGGGGGAGGGGTCCCAAAGCGAACTCCCGGCGAAACCCATGGATCGCTCGCCACACGTCACTCGTCACTCGCCATTAAGTCCTGTAGAACGTCCAAACGTGCCAACCGCCGTAGTACTTCCCGCTCTTGAACTTTGCCTTGAGAGACCGTACCGTCTACCTGGCGCCTCCCATGCATACTTCCAAGAAGACGGTTGCGTTGCGCACGGTGGCGGTGTTCGAGGCCGCCAAGGGCCTGGTGGTTCTGCTCCTGGGTCTGGGTCTTCTCCGGCTGGTGCACAAAAATCTCGACGAGTTCGCCGAAAATCTCATCCGCTTTCTCCACGTAAGTCCCGCGGGCCACTTGTCAAACCTGTTCCTCACCGCCGCAGGCCGCACGACCCACAAAAACTTGTGGGTTATCGCCGCCGCGGCGATGCTCTATTCCATAGTGCGTTTCGCCGAAGCCTTCGGTTTGTGGCGCGACCGCGAGTGGGCGGAATGGTTCGCGCTCCTCTCCGGCAGCATGTATTTGCCCTGGGAGGTCTACTCGCTGCTAAACCATCCGCACCTGATCAAATGGATCGTGCTAACCGGGAACGTCGCCATTGTGTTGTACATGCTGGTGCTGCGCGTGCAAGCCGGGGCACACCGTTCGCGCGCCGAGCATGCTTCGTGATGCCGGTTTCGGCGGGCACGGCAATTTTTTCAGCATTGTTTCAAGAGCCAGAATTATTTCAACAGTCCGCTGCCGCAACGCAGGGCAGCGTTATTTCAGGAGTTCGTTAGCGTAGCGAACAGGAACCGCCAGGTTGGAGCCGCCGAAGCCTTTTAGTACGGCGAAATTCACGCCAATCACTTTGCCGCTGCGATTAAATAGCGGACCGCCGGACCCGCCCGAAGTCGTCGCCGCGTCGTAAACGATTTTGTCTTGCAGCACGTCGCCGATGTGTCCTTGCGTGGTCGTCGGCCGGATGAGCTGCTGCGACGCCAGCTGCGAAACGATGTGGCTCACGTTCGGCTGATTGTCGGCAATCTTCTGCGCCACATCGGACCCGGCGCGCGCCAGGATTCCTTCAATGCCGGTCGGGTAGCCGATCAGCACCACCGGATCTCCGGTGACGCTCGCGCCGTTTCGCTCGTCTAGTTCCAGAAGCGTCGCGTGAGGAGGGGTGGCGGCCTCCAGCTTCAAAGTCGCAACGTCCGCCTGCGGCGAAATTTTGTCGAGCTTGGCGGCGATGCCTTCCGAACTTCCCGGGAAGTACGCCTTGTACGACAAAACGTAAGCGGCCGCGCCGCGATCGAGAAGTTCTTTCAGTTCGTCGTTTTTCCACCACGGCTCGGCGACGTGATGATTGGTGACGATTCTTCCATCGCGCCGCACGAGAAAACCGGTGCCGAAAACATCGACCTGCAAATGCGGCCCGGAGCCGCCGGCATCGAGCTGCACCATACCCTTGTCGTCCACTTCCGGCTTGCCCAGCGAATCCACCGCGATCTGAATGGGTCTGCCAGATTCCTTGTCCAAGAATTCCACCACGACGTGCAGCAGGCAGACGCTGGGGCCGTAGCTGTGAACGATGGTTTCGGCGACCTTGCCTTCGTTTTCCAGAAGCTTCAGGCGATTCTGCGTTTCTTGAAGCTGCTGTTTTAGGGAGCCAGCGTCCGCGGCGCCGGCCGTGGCCATTTTTTTGCGCAGGTCTTCGGATTGTGCTTTCAAGGAATCGCGCGTTGCGGAATCCGAGCGCGTCTGCGCGTCGATGGAATCGCGCGCTTGCTGCGCGCGGTGGAACAATTCTCCCTGTTGCCCGAGGCCGTAGTTCAGGCGGGCGATTTCCGCTTTGAGCTGCAGCGTGTCTTTGCGGCTGCGATGATTCGAAACGGCCGTGTAAACGGTGGCGATGATGGCCGCGGCGCTGAGAACAAAAATGGCGGGGATCAGCCAGAAACGGCGTTTCGTGACGCCATCGTTGGTAAGGGATTCGACAGCAAGGTCCGCAATGTTTTCGCGCTGTACCGCGTACTTCAACATGGTCTTGAGATCTTCTTCCGGCTGTCTTTCGCGAAACTGGGTTCTGATCCTGGCGGCGAACTCCACGGATTCGAATGGAAAGGAGATGACGTCGTCCGCGCCAAGGTCTAGGGCGCGAGCGCGCTCCAACGCTCCGCCATGGACAACCATTACGATTTTCAGGGGTCGCGTGTCGGGACGGGACTTGAGTTGGGTGATCAGGCCGCAGCAACTCAAGTCCGAAGGTGTCGCTTCGGTTACCAGAACTTGGGGGGAGAGTGCCAGGACTTGATCGACGTTCAAGCCGTTTTCCGTGGCGACCTCATAGCCAAGGCCCTCGAGGGACTTGTTTACTTCGCCGAGAGAATCGGCACCGAGATTGAGAAGAAGAATGCGCATCGCTAAGAGTCTATCATTTCGCGGATTAGAGTTTCTTAACCCGAGAAGGAGAACCTGGCTACGATGCTTTTCACGTTTACCTTGGTCGAGTCGCCCGCTCAGGTAGGCACGCCTCGCCGACTGGCGAATCTTGGAATGGGCATATCTTTTTTTGCCTCCCGAGACTATGCTTTTGCGCACATTCCATCCGTTCTGCAGGCAGCAGAGCCTAATCCGGGACTGACGGCGGAGAAGCGAAAAGATAACGCAGAGGCGCTGAGAGGCACAGAGGAGCGCGGAGAGGCAAGTGCCGAAATTCGCGTGGCGCCGAGAAACTACGGAATGACGGTCCGGAAGGATCTAAGGAGGGCGAAATGGTGTTGCGTGTTTGGCGCATGTTATTTGGTGCTTTCTTGCTGGTGTTGAGCCCCTTCATCTTGGCGAGTCGTGCGCAGCAGCCGGCGGCGCCCACGAAAGTCGTGCAGATCACGGGTCTCACCGGCGTGAAAAACAGGACCAAGGGAAGTCTGGCCATCGAAGGCGGGAATCTGCGATTCGCTCATGCGCAAGCGAAGGTGGATTTGGCCGCGACCTCCGTGCAGGATGTTGTCACGGGCAATGATAGCCAGCGGCTTATCCATGGAACGCTGGGCACGCTCACGATGTTTGCGCCCTACGAATCCGGCCGGTTCCTGAGTTTGTTCCGCACGAAACTAGACACACTTACGATTCAATATCGCGATGCGGATGGGGGCCTGCATGGCGCCGTCTTTACGATGCCGGCGGGTCAGGCGGAAGTGATCAAGAAGGAGCTCATCGCGCAGGGCGCACACACGAGCGTTCCAACGCAGGAAGGCTCGGATAATTCGTCATCCAAAGCACCCAATGCGAAGGAGCAAAAGCCATGAAGGGGATTTTCGAACGCGGAATTGTGTGCACTGTGTTCCTTACGATGCTCTTCGCGGGACCGGCGTTGCGAGCGCAGGAAAAACAGCCCGCAAAAATGAAGGCGTCGTCGATCAAAGTGACGATGATCGAGTCCGATGAAATCAAACTGCCGGCGGAATTTCAGGTTTCGCTGTATGAAGACTTGATTCAGCAATTGCAAAAAAAGGGCGGGTTTCAGCACGTTTACCGGGACGGCGACCGCAACGCCGCGGAGGCCACGGACCTGGTGATCTTGAACAGCACGGTGCGCGGGTTCAAGGAGGGAAGCGAGCGGGTGCGGCAGGTAACGACGGTCGCGGGCGCGACATCTGTTAATGTCCACTGCGCGTTTACGAGCAAGGATGGAAAGCTATTGCTAGAGCGCGATATAAGAGGGAACGTGAGGTTCTTTGGCGGAAACCTCCGAGCCACGTATGACTTCGCGAAGAAGACGGCGCAAGTAGCTCATGAGAACTTTTCGCCCAGCGCGGGAACGTGATACTAAGGGACGGGCCGGGGCATGAGCGGTGATTTGTTGCTGAAACTCGAGCTGCGCAGCAATCCTAATTTGCTCTCCGTGGTGCGAGGGGCAATGGAACGACTCACCGAAGTGTTTGGATTTTCGGCGCCGGAATGCAGGTCGGTGACCCGGGCGGTCGATGAAGCGCTGACGAATATAATGAGGCACTGCTACCGGGGAAAGCTCGATCAGCCGATCGAGGTGGCTTGCAGCCGCGTGCAGCGGCGGGGTTCCGCGGTCCGCCGCACGGGACTTGAGATTCTGCTCAGCGATCGCGGGCCAGCGGTCGATCCGGCCAAGCTGCGCGGGCGCCGGCTGGACGAGATAAAGCCGGGCGGGCTGGGGCTGCACTTCATCCGGCAGAGCATGGACACCGTAGAGTTCAAGAGGCTGCGCGGGATGAACCAGCTTCGATTGGTCAAATACTTGCAGCCATCAAAGCAAGACTGATTTTGCGAAGGAGAACACCCTGTGCAGATTTCGGCCCGGCGAGTGGATAAGACGACGATTTTCGATGTGATTGGAGACATCGATCTTGCGAACTCACCGCAAATACGGAAGGCTCTTTTGCACGAGATCCGCGAAGCTCGCACGCCGAAAGTGGTGATGAACCTGACGAAGGTGAGATACATCGATAGCTCTGGCGTGGCTTCGTTGGTGGAGGGCCTCAAGGCGTCCCGGGACGCGGGTTCGCGATTTATTTTGTTTGGATTGAGCCCTGCCGCGCGTGAAGTGTTGCAGCTTTCGCGGCTGCTGAAGATTTTCGAGGTCCACGACAACGAAGAGCAGGCCTTGGCCTCCTGAGATCGTCGAGCCGGCAAACTGCAGCGGCTTGCACAACAGAATATGCAAGTGGTCTCTCAAATCGGCGGGTCGGTAACGAACAGCCTTGCCTACGTGGGTTCCCTGGCATCGCTCGGGGGACGCGCGGCCTACTACACGTTTGTGGGGCCGTTTCAGGGAAAGCCGCTGCGTTTGCAGCGAGCCGTGTCGCAGGCCATGGACGTGGGCGTGCGGGCATTGCCGATCCTTTCGCTGATTACATTTTTCATCGGATTGATCCTGGCGCTGCAGAGCGCGTACGAGCTGCGAAAGTTTGGCGCGCTGAACCTGGTGGCCACAGCCGTTGCGATTTCGATGACCCGGGAACTCGGGCCTTTGATTACCGCCATCGTGGTGATTGGGCGCTCGGGATCCGCGTTCGCGGCGGAAATCGGCACCATGAAGGTGACCGAAGAGATCGACGCGTTGGAAACGATGGCGATCAGCCCGATCCATTTTCTGGTGACACCGAAATTTCTGGCCATGATTGTGATGCTGCCATGCCTTACAATCTGGGCGAATTCGATGGGCATTCTGGGAGGGGCGCTGTTCGGCGTTGCGCAAGCGGATTTCACGTGGGGCCGGTACATTCAGGCGTCCATCGATGCGCTGTTCCTGCGGGACATCACGACCGGGCTGATTAAGAGCGTGATGTTTGGCATTACCATTACGGCCGTGGGGTGTCTGGAAGGATTAAGTACGGGGGCGGGGGCGGAGCAGGTTGGGCGCTCGACGACCCGGGCTGTGGTGATGTCGATTTTTTTGGTGGTGGTGGTGGATTTGGTTTTTACGATGTTGTTCTTTTTTGTGAGTGGGGTGTAGGTTGGCGGGCGAGGTGAGGGAAAGTTGCGGTTGGCAGCTTCGCGTACTTGGGAAAAAGCGGCGCCGAGCCGCCGCAGTCCAAATAGTTGAGACCCCGGTGATTGGGGCGAGTGATGTGGCGGGTGAACGGATGAGGGAAGAAGATAGGGAAGTGGTGGATTCGGAGAAGATGATTTCTCTGCGCGACCTGCGGGTCAGCTACGGGGAGAGAGAGATTCTCCACGGGATCAACTTTGACGTGATGCGTGGCGAGACGATGGTGATCCTGGGGGGTTCGGGTTCCGGGAAGAGCACGCTTTTGCGAACGCTGGTGGGATTGGAAAGGCCTAGCTCGGGGCAGATTTGGATCAAGGGCCAGGATATTGCGGCGATTTCGCAGGGGGAGATGGACGAGATCCGCAAGAAGATCGGGATGTCTTTTCAAGGTGGAGCGTTGTTCGGATCGATGACGGTCGGCGAAAATGTGGCTTTGCCGCTTCGCGAACACACGAGATTGGAAGATTCCACGATTGAAATCATGCTGCGGCTCAAATTGGAGCAAGTGGGGCTTGCGGGATTCGAATACTACATGCCTTCGCAGCTCAGTGGGGGCATGAAGAAACGCGCGGCGGTGGCGCGAGCGCTGGCCATGGACCCGGAGATTCTTTTCTTTGACGAACCCTCGGCCGGCTTAGATCCGATTATCGCCGCGGGCATCGACCAGCTGATCTTGGAGCTGAAGAAAGCGTTTCGCATGACCATCATCGTGGTCACTCATGAGTTGGCAAGCGCTTTCCTGATTGCCGATCGAATGGTGCTGATCGATAAGGGGAATATCGTGGCGATCGGGCCTAAAGAGGAGATGCGATCGAGCACCCAGCCGCGCGTGCGGCAATTTCTGGATCGAGTGGCGGAACCGGAAATTGCGCGGGAATTGGATTACTTGCAGATGCTGACGCAAGAGCGTGGGCGACGGGGAAGCGGAGTGGCGTAAAAGAGAGGACGACGATGAACGCAAAAGGCGAGCAGGCCCTGGTAGGGCTGTTTGTGATCGTGGCCGCGGGGGTGTTGATCGGCACGGTCTTTACCATGAGCGGAGTTTTCGGCCATACGGTCAAAACGTTCCATGCTTACTTTCCCTTCGCGGGGGGACTCGAGCCGGGCGCAACGGTGCGCTATTCGGGCGGGCCGAAGGTGGGGCGCGTGGACAAATTGCGCATCGATCCGCAGAATACGTCGCGCATCGACGTGACCTTCAGCGTGCAATCGGATTTGCCGGTGAAGACCGATAGCAAGGCACGGATCATGAGCTTGAGCCCGCTGGGGGACAATCACCTGGAGATCGTTCCTGGTTCGGTGCAGGCAGGAAACGCCGCGGACGGATCGCTGCTCACTTCCGAGAATTACGTGGACTTTAACGCCATCACGCAGCAGATCAACGAAATCGCGCCGCGCGCCCAGCAACTTTTGAGCACGCTGAACGACCGGGCGACGGAACTCAAGGTGACCGTGGAACGCGTCAACGACATGCTGAGCGTTCAAAATCGGGCGAACCTGGCGGCGACGCTGGCCAGTACGCGCGGCATGATCGACGAGAATCGGCCGGTTGTTAAATCCACGCTGCAACACGTGAATGCGCTGAGCGAGAAGCTGGACCCGCTGCTCGACAATTTCAAGAAGACCTCCGAGGAAGCAAACAAGGCGTTGGATCACATCGATGCCATGATCGGAGAGAATCGGGCGGATGTGCGGCAGTCGGTTGTTGAGCTGCGACGCACGTTGACGACGGCGACGGATCTCACGTCGCGGATGGACCAACTGCTCGACGTAAACGGTGAAAATATCGACGAGCTGCTCGACAATCTGCGGCAGGTCACGGAGAATCTGCGAGAATTCACGGCCACGATCAAGAGCCGGCCTTATACGCTGATTCGCGCGACGAATCCTCGCGAACACAAACCGGGTGAGCAGCAATGAAGAGCGGCGGAATTATTGTTGGGGTGTTGGCGCTGTGCGCGGGAGTCGTGAGCGGCTGCGGAGCCGCGCGACCCAGCAAATATTATCAGCTTACCGTTCCGGGTGACCTGGCGCCCGCGGCCGATCCCAATCCTTATCCGGTGACGCTGCTGCTAGGTCCGCTGACGGCTTCGCATTTGTACCGCGAAGACCACATCGTGTATAGCTCGGCCGGCCAAAACATGGGCACGTACGAATATCAACGCTGGGCGGAACCGCCTACGGAAATGATCGACGAGGTGTTGTTCCGGGAACTTCGCGCGTCGGGGCGCTATCGCGCTGTGAATTCCGCGCGCAGCAATGCGCGCGGGGATTATCTTTTGCACGGGAGGCTTTACGATTTCAAGGAGGTTGCGGGGAGCCCGCTGTTGGCGCGCGTCGCGATGGAATTCGAATTGAAGGACACGAAGACTGGAGCGACCGTGTGGACCCACTACTACGCGCATGACGAGGCGGTGAGCGGCAAGGACATAGCGGCCGTGGTGGCGGCCCTGGATCGCAATGTCCAGAGCGGTGTAAACGAAATGAAAGCGAGCCTGGAGCAATATTTTGCAGCGCATCCGGTGAGTGCGGCGGCGCAATAGGCCACGCCGGCAAAAAACTTACTTGCGAGGCTGTTAGGCCGAGCGGCGCAGGGTGAGCAGGGTGATGTCGTCTTCGAGCGCGGAGTGGCCGCGATATTGATGGATGCCATCCAGCAGCGCTTTGGAGAATTCCGGCAGCGGGACTGGCTGCGGAAGTTTCGACAGGGTGGTGGCCGCGAATTCGAGGAAGCCTCTTGCAGTCAGTTGGTCGCCGCTGGGCGATTCCACTTCGGTGGCGCCGTCGGAGAACGCCAGGATCATGTCGCCGACGTTGAGTCGAATGCTCTGCTCGTTGTATTGCTCTCCGGTGATGTAGCCCAAAGGAAAATTCTCTAAACCCTGGCCCAGCTCGTAGAAACTGGCGTCGCGGGCGCGCCACAGAAGCATGCGGGGATGGGCGGCGTACGCGTAATTGAACTCACCCGTGGTGCCATCGAAGGTGCCGGTTACAACGGTGGTCATGCGCAGCGGGCCGTCGGACTCCTCGACATTGAGAGTGAATTCGTCGTTGAGCGCGGCGAGCAGGCCGGCGGTGTCGCGAATGTCCTGAAATTTGTGGAGCAGGCGATGAATGTGCCGGGCCACGCTGCTGGCGACGTAGCCGTGGCCAACGCAGTCTGCAAGGACGACCCTAGCAACGTTGTCGCTACAGGAAAAAACGGCGGAGAGGTCTCCACCACTTTCGGCGCCGGAGGGGACGGCGATCACGTCGGCTTCGAGGCCCGCGAGTTCCAGCGAGCGATGCGCTTTCTCGTTACCGGCCCACAGCTCCATGCAGCCGAAGGGTCGGGCTACGGAAGTGGTGCACTGGACGGTTTCGGGGTCCATCTTTTTGAATTTCATGAGTGCCTCATGCTAGCACGGAGATCGCGACGCTTGTCTTCGTAGAAATGGATTCCGGAAACGCGAAAAAGATACGTTGAAAGAGCGGGGAAGGAACCGCTGAGACTTCGGATTCCTCGCTCTTGTATAGTGGCTGACGTTTATGGATGGGAGACCTGCGTTCGTCATTCGCTGGCTGTGCGACTCGGAACGCGGTGCGTCAGATCGGCTGATCCCGCGTTGGTTATTTTTGCGCGCGCTCGGGCTGATCTATTTCTCCGCGTTTTTCTCGCTGATCTTTCAAGTTCGCGGCCTGATCGGGCCGGCAGGGATTCTCCCGGCGAGCGAATATCTGCAAGCGGTGGCGAGTTCCGTGGGCCACGCGCGGTTTTGGTACGCGCCGACGCTTTTGTGGTTCTCGAGCAGCTCGCACATGCTGATGAGTTTATGCTGGGTCGGCATTGTGGCTTCGCTGCTGGCGGTGTTGGATGTTTGGCCGCGCGGCGCGCTGTTGATCTGCTTTGTGTGTTTTATTTCCTTTGTGAGTGCCGCGTCGGAGTTTTCTGGTTATCAGTCCGACGGCATGCTGCTGGAGGCGGGATTCATCGCGCTGTTCCTCGCACCGCCGGGTTTTCGCCCCGGAGTGGGCAAGACGCATCCGCCCATGCGCGCAGGCGTGTTTCTTCTGTTGTGGGAATGGTTCCGAATCTATTTCGAGTCCGGCATCGCGAAGATCGTGAGCGGAGATCCGCAATGGCGGCAGTTCACGGCGATGGACGAGTATTACCAGAATGGCCCGCTGCCCACGTGGATCGGATGGTACGTGCAACATTTTCCGCATTGGTTTCATGCTGCGACCGCGTTCGGGACGCTTGCGTTGGAGCTGGTGTTGGTTTGGATGCTCTTTCTGCCGCGGCGGTGGCGAATTGTTTGTTTCTTAATCGTGACGCCGTGGCAGATTGGTATTATCGTGACGGCGAACTACACGTTTTTGAATTATCTGGTGCTGGCGCTGGGCTTTCTTTTGCTGGACGACCGCTTTCTGGTGCGCTACATCCCGCGGCGGTGGAAAGAGCGCTTCCCGATAGAGTCGAGTCCGGCGGCGGGCGCGGCAGCAGAAGAGGCTCCGGCATTCGATGCACAATCGATTCTGCGGCCCGCCGCAGAGCAATCAGCGGGCGTCGCCACTGATCTCGTGCGATCTCCCGCGTGGCCGGAGGTTTTGCGCCGCCAACTCGGATCCGGGAAGCTTGCGCTCACGGCGGCGATGTTCGCCTGGATCTTCTATGCCAGCACGGTGCAGATGGTCTGGATGATCTCGCCCGGGTTCCCGCTGCCGGCGACACC
Source organism: Candidatus Acidiferrum sp. (assembly GCA_041478205.1). GTDB lineage: Bacteria > Acidobacteriota > Terriglobia > Acidiferrales > UBA7541 > Acidiferrum. The sequence goes on along the minus strand of JBGOVR010000065.1, from coordinate 8,339 downwards.
CGTGGCCGCGCTGGAGCCGTTTCGCATCGCCGACCGGTACGGACTATTCGCGGTGATGACGCGCGGGCGCTATGAAATCGAGTTTCAGGGATCGGCCGATGGGCAAGACTGGCTGACCTATTCCTTCCGGCATAAGCCGCAGGATCCGCGCGAACGGCCGGGCATCTACGCGCCGTATCAGCCGCGCTTTGATTGGAACTTATGGTTTGCCTCGCTTGGAGGCTGGCGTACGAATCCCATCGTGCCGCGGACCGAGGAGCGGCTGCTTGCGGGCGAGGCCGACGTGCTGGCGCTCTTTGCAAGCAACCCGTTTCCGAACGAGCCGCCGCGCCAGGTGCGCACGGTCATCTGGCAATACTGGTTCACGAGTGTGAGCGAAAAACGCGCGCAGGGTGTTTGGTGGCGGCGCCAGTTGCTGGGGCTGTATGCTCCGACGTTGGAGCGCAAGCCAGATGGGAAAATCGGTGTCGTCGATTGGCCAGCGGCGCTCAGTTCGCGTCAATGACTGGTCGCGTGTGAGAGGTTCTGATTTCCAGTTGGCGTGCGTGGAATCTTGACCCGGCGGGCTTTGTGTTGCATGTTTTCAGGGCATACATCGTGGCCGGAGCCGGGAATGCCACGGTCTCGATCCCATGAAAGCCTGCCTCCTGCAAATGCCTGCTCCGATCGAGACAAACCCACTTGCGTTTGTGGACGTGCCCGCGCCGCAGCCGTCTAGAGGCGAAGTGCTTGTGCGCGTCCGCTATTGCGGCGTGTGCCGGACGGATTTGCACGTTGTCGAAGGGGAATTGACGCCGCGGAAGTCGCCTGTGATTCCCGGACATCAAGTGGTGGGCGTTGTGAAGAAGCTTGGTGCCGATGCGCGCAAGTTCCGTGTCGGCTCGCGCGTGGGCGTCGCTTGGTTGCATCACACCGATGGCACGTGCGAATACTGCCGCTCTGGGGAGGAAAATCTTTGCGACAATCCGGCGTTTACCGGCTACAGCGTGGACGGGGGATACGCGGAGTACATTGTTGCTCCTGAAGATTTCGTGTACGCGATTCCAGAGGGGTTCTCCGACGAGCAAGCGGCTCCGTTGTTCTGCGCGGGAATCATTGGGTTTCGCTCGCTGCGGCTTTCTGGAATTAAGCCCGGCGGCAGGCTGGGTTTTTACGGGTTCGGCGCGGCAGCTCATGTGGCGATCCAGGTTGCTCTCCACTGGAACGTGGAGGTCTACGCGTGCACGCGCGACGCACGGCATCAGAAGCTGGCGCTGGTGCTGGGTGCGAAATGGGCTGGCGGCACTTTCGCAGAGCCGCCAGCGAAGCTGGACGCCGCGATCGTTTTCGCTCCCGCTGGAGAAATCGTTCCCGCGGCACTCAAGGCGCTTCGGAAGGGTGGGACGCTTGTTTTGGGTGGCATCCACATGAGCGCGATTCCTTCTTTCGATTACGAGCTGCTCTACCAGGAGCGGGTGATTCGCAGCGTGGCGAACAACACGCGACAGGATGGAGAGGACTTCTTGCGCGTTGCGGCGGAGATTCCGATACGCACGCACGTACAACTATTTTCGCTCCCGGAAGCTAATCGGGCCCTCAACGCCCTCAAGAACGATGCGATCCCGGGTGCCGCTGTGCTGAGAATCGAAGACGGTTGATTCAGGGGCACTGTCCGAGAACGGGACGGATATTCCCGCAAGTGGTCAAGACGCAGGTGCTAGTCATTTCTGATTTCTCGCACGCAATTGAAAGCACAACTGTTAGGCTTGGGTCTCGCTGGAAGCCCGCCTGCCAACATCTTATCGACCAGCCGAAGACCTGGGCGAGGGGTCAGAACCATGGCCACACCCGCGATTGAGATCAACATTGGTGTCGAAAGCATGCAGCCCCGGATATTAATCGCAGACGATCAGGCGGACGTCCTGCGTGCGCTGTGCCTGCTCTTGAAAGGGCACGGCTACGCGACCGAGACGGTGGCGTCACCTGCGGATTTGCTCGCGGCGGTAGCGGGCCGCGATTTCGACCTGCTCCTGATGGACCTGAATTACGCGCGCGATACGACTTCAGGTCGCGAGGGGCTCGACCTCCTGGCGCAATTGAAAGCGATCGAAGGTGTTCCGCCGATTGTGGTGATGACTGGCTGGGCGACCGTTGGCATCGCCGTCGAGGCCATGCAGCGGGGCGTCACTGATTTTGTCGAGAAGCCGTGGACGAACACGAAGCTCTTGGAAATCTTGGAGAAACAGATTGCACTGGGTCGTGAGCGCCGGGAGTCATCCCGCCGGGCGGCGCAGGAAGGCCGGGCCCAGAAAGAGATCGCCCTTCACTTCCATCGGCAGGAGCACGAGATCGCCGAGGCGCGATCCATCCAAGAGGGCTTTCTGCCGAAAGAAATTCCGCAGCTGTCCGGCTACGAAATCGCCAGCGCCTGGCAGTCTGCTCGCATCGTCGGCGGGGACTATTTCGACGTCCTTCCGTTTGAAAAAGAAACGCTCGGACTTTGCATTGCGGATGTGGCGGGGAAGGGAATGCCGGCGGCCCTGCTTATGTCAAATTTGCAGGCAGCTGTCCGGGGGCTGGCTTCACCGTTGGTGTCGCCGGACGAACTTTGCGTTCGGCTGAATTCTCTGCTTTGCCGGAATATCGCGAGCGACCGGTTCATCACCTTTTTTTACGCGCAACTCGATGGGCCCACACGGATGTTGCGGTATGTAAACGCCGGACACAATGCACCGATCGTTCTGCACCCGGATGGATCGCACCATCGCTTGCAGGAAGGCGGTGGCGTCCTCGGCGTCTTTCCCCGTCCGACCTTTGCACTGGGGACGATGTACTTGGAGCCGGGCGACCGCGTCGTTCTCTTTACCGACGGCGTGACCGAAGCCAGCGACCCGCAAGACGAGGAATTTGGAGAGGAACGCCTCGTGCGTCTGCTGGAAGAAAACCGCGAGTGCGGCGCGCGGGAAATTCAGAAAAAGATTCTGGACGCCGCCGGCGCATTCAGCCACGGCAACTGGCACGACGACGCAACCCTCTTGATTCTTGCGGTCTCCTAAGAAAGCTTCCGTACAAATTGCGATATTGTTTCCAGCGTGGTGGCGGGCTGGTCGCGGTGCGGCGAGTGTCCACAGTTTGGCAGCACCAGCGCTTGCGTGCTTGGCAATCGGCGTTTGATGGCTGCAACCTGAGCCACAGTGCCGTACTCGTCGTCCTCGCCTTGGATCACGAGAACCGGACACGCGATGGCGTCGAGGCACTCCTCGATATTCCAAGCACGAAACGCCGGGTCCAACCAAATATCGTTCCACCCCGAAAATGCTTCCTCCACGTGATCGTGGTAACGGCCCAGCCGCTGTGGCAAATCCGTCGTTCGATATACCGTGCGGATTTTCGCGATGCTGTTGATCGTCAACTCTTCCACAAAAACATGCGGCGCCTCGAGAATCAGTCCTCGCGGACTCGCAGGCGAAGCCGCCGCATAAATAATGCAGATGGACGCGCCATCGCTGTGGCCCAGCAAAATCGGCCTTGCGATCTCCAACCGCGCCAGCAAGCCGGGCAACACCACGGTTGCCTCGTGATGCATGAACTCCACCGAGCGCTTCTCTCGAAGCCCTTCCGATTTGCCGTGGCCGTAGCGCGAATACGCCACCACGCCGCAGCTCGTCGCTTTCGCAAGTTGCTCGGGGAAATCTTTCCACATGGAAACGGATCCGAGGCCCTCATGGAGCATGACGATGGTGGGCCGATCACCGTTCGCGCGGTACGACAGTGTCTCCAAGCGATTGCCGTCCACGACCACGTCGCTTCGATGCTCTCGCAACTCCGCCAAGCCAACCTCCTCGAGACTGAGCGATCTTTGACGATCTCGGTCACACGCCACTGGGCTCGGTCATGCTGAACCAGTTCCCGGAATTGTCCTTCAGAATGGCCTCAATCCCGTAGAATTGCTCTTTTGGCGGAGAAGGTAACTCCACGCCCTTGGCTTTGAGTTCCTCGTAGGTCTTGCGGCAGTCGCTGGTCTGCAGCACTCCTCCGTTGAGCTTGCCCTGCGTCAGCAAACCCCGGATCGTCGCGGCCACTTCGGGTTGCATGTTCGGGCCATCGACTTGCATCAGAATAATCTGCAGATCCGGCTGGCCTTTCGGGCTGACCGTAAGCCAGCGGAAGCCATTGTCCATCTTCGCGTTCCTGCGCACGTCGAACCCCAGCTTATTCTCGTAGAAGTCGCGGGCGGCGTCCTGGTCTAAGACATACAACGTTGCGTGGGAAAGTCGTTGGATCATGGGAACCTCCTCTTCTTTCTCAGACTATCCGATCGGCAAAGGACGATGCTTCTCGATTCTTGCGGTTTTGCACCAGCTCTACTGCGGTCGTAGGAAGAACTGTTGGTAGCAGGCAGGGATGTAATAAAGAGGCCAATGGGCTGCGAATCCGCCGAAGGTGGCTCGGGCCTCACGGCGGAAGGCTGCCGGAGATAGGCCGGTCAGTGAACGAAATCTCGTGCTGAACGATCCCAGGCTCTCATAGCCCACGTCGAGGCAAATGTCCGTGACGCTGCGATTCTCCGCCAACAGCAGCTTCTTGGCTTCTTCGATCCGCATCCGCGTGGCGAACTCGTGCGGCGTCTCGCCAAACGCTTGCACGAACAAGCGGTTGAAATGAAACGGCGAAAGGCAAGCCTCCCGCGCCGCGTTTTCCAGCGTGATGCGGTCGCGGTAGCAGGCGCCGACGTAATCCCGAGCGCGGCAGAGGCGTGCAAACGTAATGGTGTCGAAGAGGCGCGGATCGCGCCGGGTGGCCAGCTCGGCGCGTCGCGAGTGAGTCCTCATGGCCCGCAAATGTATCACAAGGTTTTGCCGGAACGTGACCCACGAAATCCAACCGGCCTTTCTGTTTGCAACGTTTCGCACAGTTCAGCGCAAGCGGATCTGGTTCCCGCAAAACTCCTGTTGACGATCAACACGACTGTGCTAGACTCCTGTTGATCATCTAAAGGACCATATGCCTTCTTCCAAAAGCGAAGTCCTGCAGGGAACCCTCGATTTGCTGGTGCTGAAGACGCTCGATTCCATGGGACCCATGCACGGCTTCGGGATCGCCGTGCGCATCCAGCAGGTCTCCGAAGACCTGCTGCAATTGAACCAGGGAACGCTCTATCCCGCCCTGCTGCGCCTCGAGCAACGCGGCTGGATCGTGTCCAAGTGGGGCGTTTCGGAGAACAACCGCAAGGCCAAGTATTACTCCTTGACCCGCGCCGGGCGCAAGCAGCTCGAAGAAGAAGCGGAAAGCTGGGATCGCATGTCGGCCATGATCAACCGGGTGCTGAGGACGAGCTAGCCCATGCGCGAACTTTGCCGCGTGTTCCTCCACCGTCTCGCTGCGCTCTTTCGCCGCCGTCATCTCGAAGACGACCTGGCCGCGGAGCTGCGCTCGCACCTGGAGATGGCCGTCGAATCGAATCTGCGGAAAGGCATGACCGTCGAAGACGCCCGTCGCGAAGCGCTTCGCGGCTTCGGCGGCGTCGAGCAAACCAAGGAACTCTATCACGATCAGAGAGGACTGCCCATGATCGAGACCGCCCTGCAAGACCTCCGCTTCGGCTTCCGGATGCTCCGGCGCAGTCCGGGCTTTTCTTTCTTGGCGATCTTCTGTCTGACCCTGGGGATCGGCGCGAATGCCGCCGTTTTCAGTTGGATCGAAGGAATCCTGTTCCGCCCCTACCCGCTCGTAGCCCACCAGGAACGGCTGCTCGCCATCACTGGAACCGCTCGCGGCGAGGTTGGCCATACCTATATCTCATGGCCCGATCTGGTCGACTTACAGAAGAGTTCCACGCTGATTGACTCCTTTATCGTGACCAAAATTATGGGCACGACGCTCAGCCTCGGCGACCGCGCGGAGCGCACCACCGGAAGCGTCGTGTCGGCGAATTATTTTGACGCTATCGGCGTGCATCCGATTCTCGGACGTGGCTTCGAGCCCGGCGAAGACGTCGGGAGCAACGCCCATCCGGTAACCGTGATCAGCTACCAGCTTTGGAAAGGGCGCTTCCAAGGAGACCCGGCAATCATTGGGAAGAAGCAGCGCCTGAATGGCATTGAGCACACCATTGTTGGCGTCGCGCCAGAAGGCTTTCTGGGGACCTTTGTAGGCTGGGGCATGCAGTTCTGGGTTCCGACGTCGATGGAAGAAACCTTTGAGGGCGGCGGATACAAACTCGAAGATCGCGGCGCGCGCTGGATCGAAGCTTACGTAAGGCTCAAGCCCGGCGTGACCTCCGAGCAGGCCCAGCAAGAAATGTCGGCGATTGCGAAACGATTAGAAACCGACTACCCCGCCACCAACCGCGGCCGCGGCATTCAACTGTGGCCTTTGTGGCAAACGCCATTCAACAATGCCCGTACTCTTCTCCCCACACTCGGCATCATGCTCGTTGTAGTCGTTTTTGTTCTCCTGATTGCCTGCGCCAACGTCGGCAATCTGTTGCTGGTCAGGTCTTTCGCCCGCCGCCATGAAATGACCGTTCGCGTGGCGGTCGGCGCCAACCGTGGCCGGCTGTTGCAGCAACTGGTCACCGAAGGCCTTATCCTGTCGGCTCTTGGCGCAACCGGCGGGCTTCTTGTCGCGCATTGGTGCCGCCATGCGCTCGTTCTGCTTTTCCCGGCGCGCGGGGGGGTGGCCATGACGCTACCCGGCGAAATCGATTGGCGCGTGCTCGCGCTCAGTGCCGGCGTTTGCCTCATCTCCACGGTTCTGCTCGGGCTGGTTCCCGCGATTCAGACCAGCAAAATCGATCTGGCCGGCGCGCTGAAATCCGAAATGGCGGGCGTTGTCGGCGGCGGCCACGGAAGGTCGTGGCTTCGCTCGGGTCTGGTGGTCGTCCAGGTGTCGCTCAGCTTCCTGTTATTGGTCGGGGCGGGTCTGCTTCTGCAGAGCCTGCAGCGAATTCGCAGCGCCGATCCCGGCTTTTCCACGCAAGGTGTGCTGGAAACCGCCGTCGACTTGCGAGGCGCGGGATACGATCCGCAACACGCCAAGAATTTTCAAGACGAACTGATCGAACGTGTGCAGGCGCTCCCCGGCGTCGAATCGGCTGCCTTCGCGCGGGCCACGCCGTTGGGGTACGGCAGTTTTTCTTCCTCGCCCGTCGCTGTCGACGGCTATCAACCCCCGCCTGACGAGCAGCCGGCCATCCAGTACAACGAAGTCGGACCCGGCTATTTCGCTACCGCCGGAATCCCGCTTCTGTCCGGCCGCGAATTCACTCGCGCCGACAACGAAACGGCCGCTCCCGTCGCCGTGGTGAATGACGTCATGGCCGCGCAATATTGGCGCGGTGACGATCCCGTCGGCAAGCGCCTTCAGGTCCAGGGTCAGTGGAGGCAGGTAGTCGGTGTGGCGAAAGTTTCCAAATACCAAAGCGTTCGGGAAAATCCAAAGCCGTTTTTCTATGTCCCTCTGCGCCAGAATTTCTCGGTCGGAGCCGGCTTGAATATTCGAACGCGCCTGCCTGCGGAGACCATCGCCGCCGCGCTGGCCCGCGAAGTGCACGCGCTCGACGCCAATCTCGCCCCTTACGAAGTGATCAGCCTGCAGGAGCAGATGGACCGCTCCACATCGCCGCAGCGCGTCGCCGTGACCTTACTGGGAGTTCTTGGCGGATTGGCGTTGCTGCTCGCCACCGTCGGACTGTATGCCGTGATGTCCTACACCGTCTCGCAGAGCACGCGCGAGCTGGGCCTGCGCATGGCGCTTGGCGCACGCGCACCCGACCTGTTGCGGCTGGTGATGTCGCATGGCCTCGCGTTGACGGCAGGCGGCGTGGTCCTGGGCGCAGCGGCGGCGCTGGCTTTGACCCGCTTGCTCGGGTACCTCCTCTACCAGGTGAGCCCTCGCGACCCACTGGCGTTCGGCTCGGCCTTCGTGGTGATGACCGTTGCCGCGTTGGCGGCGTGTTTTTTGCCCGCCTGGCGCGCCACGCGCACCGATCCAGCCCGCGCGTTGCGTGACTGATTCTGCATCCGAATCGGTGCGTCCTCGGGAAGCACCGCTTTACATGTCCCACTGACGCCGCGCCCTTTGCCGTTTCAACTTCCCAGAACCCCGTTTCTAGCCAGCGACGGGCACTTGTCCGGCTACCCGACTAACCAGGAGTTAGCCCGCCGCGACTCGCCACTGTGGCGGCTACCCCGTCAAGCGATTGCGCTTAGGCCCCCGCGCCAATCTGCCGCAAAAGGGTAGCAAAATCGAAATAGATCCGTCCCGCCGGAATCTTTCTGGTTTCGAGGTCGTATTCGTAGAAGGAGCAGCCAGGAACCTGAACCTTTTTGCCCGTTGCTTCGATTGTGGCAAAGACT
>JBGOVR010000015.1:0-50347 GCA_041478205.1 Candidatus Acidiferrum sp. | reverse complement strand
TTTCTCCGCCGGCCTTGCCGGTCGCCGGATCGAACCGCAGGATGCCGCGCTTCAACGCAAACGTTCCATGAACCGTGTGCATTGTGCTACCAAGCGTCCAATGCACTTTGCTCTGCGCGGGATCGAGCGACAAGACGATTTCATTGCCACCGGCCTGAGCTGGCGCTTCGGGAGGCCGATGCGCCGCGCTGGCAGACAACAGCGCTCCCAGCGTGAGCAACATAGCCGCGAAGACAAACTGCCGCCGTATGCCAACCAAATTCATGCTTGACCTTTCTATCTTAAGCAGCGACGAAGCGCCAACCGAGGAGCGCTCCGGTGGTGGCGAGATGTGCGGGCGACGTCGCGCCCACGTGCACAGCCAGCAAGCGCGCGAAGACATCCGCATCCGACGCGAGCGCACGCATGGCGCGTTCGCGAACCGCGGTGCGCCCGTCCAGCAAGAGCATGACGCGACCCATGAACGTCGGCCGGCGTGCCAGGCGCCGGTGCGCGTTCTGGTAGCGGCTGAGGTCGCCGGCCTCAAGAGCCTCCGCAAGCGCGCTGGCTTGGCGAAAACTCAAACATAGTCCTTCGCCGGTAATCGCATCGACGCTGCCGGAGGCATCTCCAATCAGCGCCACTCGCCCGCGATAGACATGTTTGAGCTGCTGCATCACCGTTATAGCCCCGCGCTCCGTGCTCGCATGCGCCGCCTGCCGCACGCGCAGCGCAAGCTGGGGAAATTCCGCGTCGAGTGAAACGAAACGCTTCCCCTGCTGGCGTGAAATCAAGACCACGCAGACTTCTTCTTCTCCGACTGGCGTGACGTATGCTTGCGCGTTCTCACCCCAATAAATCTCCATGAAATCCGACCATGGCCTCACGCGATAGTGCCGCCGGAACGCGTACCTGCATTCGTGCTTGGTATGAGCATCCAGTCGGCTCCATCTCCGCACTCGCGAACGAATGCCGTCCGCGCCGATGATCCACTTTGCGGCTACGACCTTTCCCGCCACCTCGACTCCTTCGGCACAAATTCCATGCACGGGAGTCTTCCACAGCAGAGAGACCCCGCACGCCCGCGCCTCCTCCACCAACTTCTCGTGCAGCGCCGGCCGTCGCATCCCGATTCCATGCCCGGCGGGAAAACGCGCAGCCACTTCGCATCCTGCACCGAGGAAACGAATCCCCCGGACCGCATAACCTTCAGCAGCGCACACCTCAACCCCCAGCGCACGCAGAGCTGCGAGCGTATCCGGCAGCAGTCCTTCGCCACACGCCTTGTCGATCGGCGGCTGCGCTCCGTCGGCAACGGTCACACGGAAGCCTTTCTTTCGCGCCGCAATCGCAGCCGCCAAACCCGCTGGGCCCCCACCAATAACGAACACGTCCGTTCGCTGGACCATTTCTTCCTTTCAAGTCTTGTTAGTGACCCTGGCACCCGCCGGGCCGATGGTTGCACAACACCGCCTATACAAGGGATTCCTGCACCGTTGCTTGTGGTTAGATGCTTGTGGCCGTCCTAGGGTAAGGCACGGCAGCATCAAGAGATTGTCAAATACTTGTCGCAATCTTGGCCACTATCCTGTTCATAGATGCGGGCCTTTGCTCCGCTGATGCCTCGATTGCCTCGGAGTAGCGTCGAAGCAGCCGGCGTATGGTCCGGCACGTTTGCAGCGGGGAACAGCAGTTCCGGCCATTTATGCCATTTTTCATCGATAAGTTTAATTTATTCAGTTGCCCATAAGTATTAATTTGAATGATTGACTTCGATCCCCTACCCTGTTACCTTCATGGCGACGCTTATGTTCCGCATCGCCATCACTCACGGCAGCAGCAGCGCAGCCATTCGCACCCAGAGCGTGCGCCGTGTCGTCGTACGAATTAGCCCCGTAATTGTAGGGGGAAACACATCGGGATGATGGCGGCCTAGCCAAGCAGCACAAGAGAGTTTCGGGGCCATCATCCAGACCAGGGTGATGGCCTCAAGTTTTTTGGCCGAGAGTTCGCGTGGCATAGAAACCTGGGAGGAAATCAGCAAGTGACAGACTCATTGCTCAAGCCGCGAAGTCACACCTTGACCGATGGCGCGAATCGCGCGCCCGCCAGAGCGATGCTTCGCGCCTCCGGGCTTTGCGATGAAGATTTCTCCAAGCCGCTCATCGGCGTGGCCAACACCTGGATCGAGATCGGCCCTTGCAACTATCACCTTCGCGAACTGGCCGTGGACGTCAAAGCCGGCATTCGTGCCGCGGGCGGCACGCCTCTGGAATTCAACACGGTCTCCATCTCCGACGGCATCACCATGGGCACCGAAGGAATGCGCGCGTCTCTCGTGAGCCGCGAAGTGATCGCGGATTCCATCGAGTTGGTCGCTCGCGGAAATCTTTTCGACGCCCTCATCGTTCTCGTGGGCTGCGACAAGACCATTCCTGGTGGGGTAATGGCGCTGGCCCGTCTCAACATCCCCGGACTGATTCTTTACGGCGGCTCGATCGCACCAGGCCAATTTGAGGGCCACTCCGTAACAATTCAAGACGTTTTTGAAGCCGTGGGGATGCACGCTCGCGGCGGAATGACCGACGCGCGCCTCAAAGCACTAGAGGGCGCCGCGTGCCCGGGAGCAGGCGCGTGCGGCGGCCAATTCACCGCCAACACCATGGCGCTGGTCTGCGAATTCCTCGGCATTGCCCCGATGGGGCTTTCCAGCGTCCCGGCCACCAATGCAGCCAAAGCCGGTGCCGGTCATCGAGCCGGCGAGTTGGTGATGGATCTTCTCCGCCGCGATGTCACTCCCTTAAAGATCATCACGAAAACTTCGATTGAAAACGCCATCGCCGGTGTCGCCGCCACGGGCGGCTCGACCAACGCCGTGCTCCACTTGCTGGCGATTGCCAATGAGGCCGGAATCTCTCTTTCGATCGATGACTTCGACCGCATCAGTTCCCGCACGCCCATTCTGGCGGACCTGAAACCTTCCGGCCGCTTCATGGCTACCGATCTGTTCGCCGCGGGCGGCACGGCGTTGATCGCCAAGCGCATGCTCGACGCCAAGCTTCTGCAAGGTGAATGCATCACTGTCACCGGGCGCACCTTGGCGGACGAAGCGGCTGCCGCCAAGGAAGCGCCAAAGCAAGAAGTCGTACACCAGCTCGCCGCTCCGCTCAAACCCACCGGCGGCCTGGTCATTTTAAGAGGCAATCTCGCGCCGGAAGGCTGCGTTCTCAAAGTAGCCGGCAATAATGTCCAAACGTTTCGCGGCCCGGCAAGAGTTTTTGACAGTGAAGAAGCCGCGTTCGCCGCCGTGGAAGATGCCAGCATCAAAGCGGGCGACGTGATCGTTATCCGTTACGAGGGCCCGAAGGGCGGCCCGGGGATGCGCGAGATGCTGGCCGTCACCGGAGCATTGGTCGGCGCGGGTCTTGGCGATTCCGTCGCGCTGCTTACGGACGGCCGGTTTTCTGGGGCGACGCACGGCATCATGGCCGGCCACGTCGCGCCCGAGGCGGCCAACGGCGGGCCGATTGCCGCGGTGGCCGACGGCGACATCATCGAATTCGATGTCGCCAAGAGAACTCTTAGCGTCGCTCTCACCGACACGGAAATTCAGCGTCGTCTGTCTACTTGGAGAGCACCAGCGCCGCGCTACACCCGCGGTGTGATGGCCAAATATGCTCTTATGGTTTCGTCGGCGTCGCAAGGCGCGGTGACCACGCCGTCGTTAGTTTCCAGCCGTTCGATTTCTGAGGTTGTGCACGCGAGGACCTTATGAAGCTCACTGGTGCCGAGATTCTTTGCGAAACCCTGACTCGCCTGGGCGTGCGCCACATTTTTGGCTACCCTGGCGGCGCGATTCTCCCGGTCTACGACGCGCTCGGCAAATCCAAGCTGCATCACATTCTCGTGCGTCACGAGCAAGGCGCCACACACATGGCGGATGGCTATGCGCGCGCCAGCGGCGGCGTTGGTGTGGCCATGGCCACCTCGGGTCCGGGCGCCACGAACATGGTCACCGGCATCGCCACCGCCATGCTGGACTCTTCTCCAGTCGTTTGCATCACCGGGCAAGTCAGCAGCAAGTTGCTAGGCTCCGACGCCTTTCAGGAAGTCGACATCACCGGCATCACCATGCCCATCACCAAACACAACGTGATCGTGTCGCGCGCAGAAGACATTGTCCGTGCCGTTCGCGAAGCGTTCGTGATTGCCCATTCGGGGCGTCCCGGACCCGTGCTCGTGGACATCACCAAGGACGCGCAACAAGCGTCCTGCGAACTCAACTGGGACTCGTCCGCGCCGCAACTTCCGACGAAACGCCAGCGCATCAACTACGAAAAGGCCGACTTCGATCGCGCCGTCGAGCTTCTCAACTCCGCCAAGCGCCCGCTCATTCTCGCCGGCCACGGCATCATGGTCTCTGGAGCAACGCGGGTCTTTGACCAGTTCGTGCGCGCCGGCAACTTTCCCGTGGCCATGACCCTGCTCGGCATCGGCTGCTTTCCTGCCAGCGATCCGCTGAATCTCGGCATGATGGGCATGCACGGCGAGGCGTGGGTGAACCACGCCATCCAAGAAGCCGATTTGCTCATCGCTGTTGGCATGCGCTTCGATGACCGCGTCACCGGCGACCTACGTACCTACGCGAAGGACGCGCGCAAGATTCACATCGAGATCGACCGCTCCGAAATCAATAAGAACGTCAAAGTGGACGCCGCCTTGGTTGGCGATGCGCGCGAGGTGCTCGAACAGTTGCTTCCCTGCCTTGATCGTCGCGGCCCCGCAGACTGGCTTGCTCACATTCGCGAGCTTAAGGGCGACTCTGCCGTGCGCGACATTCAGGGCCTGCCCGACAGTGGCCACTTATACGCCGCCCATGTGATCAACGACCTGTGGAAAGAAACTCACGGCGACGCCATCGTCGTCACCGACGTCGGCCAACACCAAATGTGGGAGGCCCAGTATTACCACCACAACCAGCCGCGCACGCTGGTCACTTCAGGCGGCCTCGGCACCATGGGCTTTGCCTTGCCGGCGGCGATCGGCGCGAAATTCGCCAAGCCGGAAGCCGATGTTTGGGTCGTCGTGGGCGATGGCGGCTTTCAGATGACCATGTGCGAGCTCGCCACCATCGTGCAGGAGAAAATCAAGATCAACATCGCCATCATCAACAACGGCTTCCTCGGCATGGTCCGGCAGTGGCAGGAATTCTTCTATGACAAGCGCTACGTCGCGACTCCTATGATCGCGCCGGACTTCGCGGCGCTGGCCAACGCCTTCGGTATCCGCGGCGAGCGCATCACTTCGCGGGCCGATGTGACCTCCACGATTCGCTCCGCGCGGGAATCTTCCGAATCTGTGCTGATCGACTTCCGTGTCGAACAGGAAGACTCCGTTTACCCGATGGTGCCCGCGGGCGGCTCGCTGCACGAAATGATTCGCCGTCCCAACAATCCGCTCGTCGAAACCGCGACGGAGCCGTGAGGAAATCCGAGGAGACTATGCAAACACTCGTCGCTTACGTCGAAAATAAACCCGGCGTCCTGAATCGCGTCTCCTCGCTGGCGCGGCGGCTCGCCATCAACATCGATTCGCTCACCGTCGGACCCACCGAGAACGAAGAGATCGCTCGCATGACGATTGTGGCGCACACCGATGAACGAGGCGCGCACCGCCTCGAGGCCAGCCTCGAAAAACTCGTCGACGTGTTGCTGGCGGAAAATGTCTCCGAACGCTCCTTGCTCGAACGCGACCTGGCGCTCATCAAGGTGTCGGCGGATCAAAAATCCCGCCCGCACCTTATGGAATTGATCAAGGTTTTCCGCGCGCGCGTCATCGACGTCGCTCCGGAATCGCTGATCCTGGAAGTTTCCGGAACGGTGGACAAGATCGACGGCTTGCTCGAAGTGCTTCGCCCCTTCGGCGTTCTGGAGATGGCGCGCACCGGCCGCATCGCCATGACCCGCGGAGGCGACTTGCTGCGTCCTCCGGTGGCTCCCACGAAGAGCGCGGAACTTGAGGCGGCCAACTCCAAAGTTTAGGAATGCACCCGGTGGGACGGGCATTCCCGCCTATTCCGGGTAAGCTGCAAGCCGGATCGCACTGCTCCATCCGGCCTCACGCGACACAAGGAATACCAACGACCGCAAAACGGTCAACGAGAGGAACCGAATGGCAAAACTCTATTATGGCGATTCCGCGGACCTCAACCTCATCCAGGGAAAAAAGGTCGCGATTATCGGCTATGGCTCTCAAGGTCACGCTCATGCCTTGAATCTTCGCGACAGTGGTGTCTCCGTTCGCGTCGGTCTGCAACCCGGCAGCGCTTCCCTCGCGAAAGCGCAAAAAGACGGTCTCACCGTCACCACTCCCGCGGAAGCCGCGGCTTGGGCCGACGTGATCATGATTCTCGCGCCAGACACGAAACAGCCCAAGCTCTATCGCGATTCCATCCTCCCGCACCTCACCACCGGCAAAACGCTGATGTTCGCGCACGGCTTCAATATCCGCTTCGGCGCCATCAAACCGCCGGCTAACGTGGACGTCTCAATGATTGCGCCCAAAGCGCCCGGCCATCGCGTGCGCGAAGTCTTCACGGAAGGAGGAGGCACGCCCGCACTCATCGCCGTCGAACAAGACGCCAGTGGCAACGCCAAAGCTCTCGCTCTCTCCTACGCCAAAGCTCTCGGCTGCACGCGCGCCGGCGTTCTCGAAACAACGTTCACCGAAGAAACGGAGACCGACCTCTTCGGCGAACAAGCCGTCCTCTGCGGCGGCGTCAGCGAACTGATCAAGGCCGGCTGGGAAACTCTCGTGGACGCCGGTTATCAGCCGGAGGTCGCCTACTTCGAGTGCCTCCACGAACTGAAGCTCATCGTCGATCTCATCTATCAGGGCGGTCTCAGCTACATGCGCTATTCGGTTAGCGACACCGCGGAACAAGGTGACTACTCCGCTGGCAAGCGCATCATCACCGCCGAAACACGCAAGGAGATGAAGAAAATTCTCGCCGAGATCGTCGACGGCAGCTTCGCGAAGAAGTGGATCGAAGAAAACGAAAAGGGCTGCCCCAACTTCCTCGCCACGCGGCAGCGCGAACAGACCCATCCCATCGAACAATTGGGACCCAAACTTCGCGCCATGATGCCTTTCCTGCAGCCGGTAATCGCACCGGGTCTTGCCAACAAGGCCGTAGGATCAGATAAATAGCAACAATGCGTCCGTCACTTAATTGTTAAACCATCAACAAGATGGTTGACATGGCATTGGATTTGGGCGATTCTCTCGCGGCATGAAACGCACAGAACCCCGGGTCCAGGTGCCCGTCCCAAACCTACCGGAACGCATCGACCAACTCAGTGCCAAGCGCCAGGAAATCATTCGCCCCATCCTGGAGCACCCTCGCGAGTACGTGCTGCTCAGCGTGCGCGCG
The DNA here is from genome assembly GCA_041478205.1 of Candidatus Acidiferrum sp. Lineage (GTDB taxonomy): Bacteria > Acidobacteriota > Terriglobia > Acidiferrales > UBA7541 > Acidiferrum. Next base: position 42,936 of record JBGOVR010000015.1, on the reverse strand, counting down.
ATGGCTAAGCGTCTGCACACCGATCCCGCCACCGTAGTTCGCATCGTTCGCGGGCTGGGCTTCGCCGGCTATCGCGCGTTTCAACATCACTTGCATGAACTTTCCCTGGCCTTCGCTTCCCCGCTGGACACTCTTCAGCCCGCCGGCCGCGACTCTAGCATGCCGGCCTTTGTGCTCGATTCTCTCGCGCAGGATTTGAAAAACCTGCACGGACTCAAAAACAGTGTAGATGCCCAACGCTTGGCGGACCTTGCGAAGCGTTTCCACAACGCCCGCCGCATCGTACTTTTTGCGGGAGACATCGACGCCGTCCTTGTCGACTATTTGCAATACCAGATCAGCGCTCTCGGTCTGCCCGTTTTCGCGGTCACCTCGGCGGGTGCTATCACGCATTCCGCGCGTGCCGCTAATAAACGGGATCTGGTCATCGCTATAAGCTTCCGCCGCGGTCTCCGGCAAACTGTCGAGGGCACGCAGCAAGCCCGCGAACATGGTGCCTACTGCGTTGGCGTTTCCGATACCTATCTTTCCCCGCTCGCCAGCGTATGCCACGAGCTTTTTCTCGCGTCGGTGGAAACCACCTCATTCCTGCTCTCTTTCGCGGCGCCCATTTCCCTGTTGAACGCGCTTATCGCTGCTTGTGGGCAGTACCGGCGCCCCTTGACCCTGGCCGTTGCCAAGGAAATCGCCGAAGAACAGCGCAAAGGTTTCCGCTGGTACAACCCGTGAGCCTCATCCGCCGGAGCAAACAGCCATAACGCGGTGGACCTCCCGCAGTGGGCGGGAGTCAGCTATTATCTTCGCCAGAATCTTGGTCGAACCTTGCCAAGTAGCAGCGACCTTGATCTGCGTGGAGAAGCTGGGTCACAGCTTCTCCACGCTGCGGCCTTTCTGTTAAGAGGAACTTCACATTGCCCATGAATGCTCGCGCCCGTTTGTGTTTGAGTTGCATCGCTATTGCGCTTTTGTCGCTAGGCAGCACCACTCCCGCACAACCGCAATCAGCCGGAACCTTCGCCGAGCGGATCCAGAAAGTGATGAGCCGTCCCGAATTCGCCCACGCGAATTTCGGAATCGAGTTTTATTCGCTAGACACCGGCAAGGTCATCTACGCCTTGAACGCCGACAAGATGTTCGTGCCCGCCTCCACCACGAAACTTCTGACGGAAGGAACGCTGCTCGCCAAGCTCGGCGCGGACTACCGCTTTCACACCCGCATCTACCGCACCGGCCCTGTCGATTCCAAAGGCCGCCTCAAAGGCGACGTGATCCTCGTCGCCAGCGGCGATCCGAATCTCTCCAATCGCATCCAGCCGGACGGCACGCTCGCTTTCGTCGATGAAGACCACTCCTACAACGGCCCCGCCGTGCAAGGCGATTCTCTCGCCGTCATCAAGCAACTTGCAAAAGATGTTGCCGCCAAAGGCATTCGCAAAATCGAGGGTCGCGTCCTCGTCGACACTCGTCTTTTCCCCGACGGCCCCCGCGAAGGCGGCACCAACGTCGTGATGTCTTCCATCATCGTCAACGACAACGTGATCGATCTGGTCGCAACGCCCGGTGCCAAGGTGGGCGATCCTGCCCTCCTCGAATCTTCCCCGCAAACCTCCTACGTCAAATTCATCAACATCCTGACCACCGCCGCCGCGGACGCCAAGCCCGATGTGAACCTCTCCGATCCCATCACAAATCCCGACGGCACGATTGTTATGACCATCTCAGGCCACCTCCCCGCCGGTTCCCATTCCATCACCTCCGCCTTCGCGGTCCCTTCACCCACAAATTTCGCGGAAACCGTGCTGCGCGAAGCGCTCTCTGCCGCGGGCATTTCCATCAAGAGTCCCAAGCACCCTTCTCCGCCAGACTTCCCTTCCTCGGCCCATTTCTACACTGCCGACTACCAACTCGCCGAGCATGTTTCTCTCCCCCTCGCGGAAGAAATCAAAGTCACCCTAAAGGTCAGCCAAAATCTCCACGCCGGCATGGGCCCTTATCTCCTCGGCACGCTGCTAGCAAAGAACGCGAAAGATCCTCTCGCCTCCGGCTTCGCTCTCGAGCACACCTTTCTACAAGACGCCAAGCTCGATCTTTCTGGCATCTCTCAAGGCGACGGCGCTGGCGGCGATTGGGCCGATCTCTTCAGCCCTGATTTCATGTGCCACTACCTCACCTATTGGACCGCGCGCCCCGACTATCCCGTGTTCTTCAAAGCGCTCCCCATCCTCGGCAAGGACGGCACGCTCGCAAAAATTCAGACCGCGAATCCCGGCGCAGGTCACGTCTTCGCAAAAACCGGCACCTTCGGCTCCGAAGACCGCGTCAACGGAAAGCTTATGCTCAACGGCAAGGGCCTCGCCGGTTACGTCATCACCGCCAGCGGCCAAAAACTCGTCTTCGCCGCTTACGTGAACCACGTCTCCCTTCCTCCTGATCCGGACTCAGCCCAATCCGTCGCTGGCCAAGCGCTCGGCGAAATCGCCGCCGCCGCATACGACGCACCGCTCGATGCGGCAGGCACGCAAAACTACGACATCCTCATCCGCAACGCACACATCCTCGATGGCACCGGCAACCCCTGGTACGCCGCCGACCTCGCGGTCTCCGGCGATCGCATCGCCGCGATCGGCGACTTGCGCGACGCTCACGCCAAGCGTGAAATCGACGCGACAGGCCGCGTCGTCGCACCCGGCTTCATCGACATGCTCGGGCAATCGGAAATTTCACTGCTCCTTGACAATCGCTCCCTCAGCAAACTTTCCCAAGGCATCACCACGGAAATCACCGGCGAGGGCGGCTCCATCGCGCCGCAAAATGAAAAAACCATCGCCCCGCTAAAACCGTTCCTCGAGCATTACAAACTCACCATCGACTGGACCACCCTCGATCGATATTTCCGGCGCCTCGAAAAACAAGGCACGCCGCTGAACATCGGCACCTACGTAGGCTCCGCCCAAATCCGTGAAGCCATCCTCGGCGATGACGACCGCGCCCCCACGCCAGCCGAGCTCGCCCAAATGCAGGCCCTCGTCGAACAGGCCATGAAAGATGGCGCTCTGGGCATTTCCAGCGCCCTGATCTACCCGCCAAACATTTACGCCAAGACCGAAGAACTCATCGCGCTCGCCAAAGTCGCCGCGAAATACGGCGGCCTCTACGCCACGCACATGCGCAGCGAAGGCGCCTCCGAAATATCTGCATTGGCGGAAGCCATCCGCATCGGCCGCGAAGCACATCTCCCCGTCGAAATCTTCCACCTCAAGGTCAGCGGCAAATCCCGCTGGGGAAACATGAAGAACATCGTCGCCACCATCCAAAACGCCCGCGACTCCGGCCTCGACATCGCCGCCGATATGTACCCGTACACCGCGGGCTCCACCGCGCTAGCCTCGGCCTTGCCGCCGTGGGCCGCTGACGGTGGCCCGCAAAAGCTTCTCGCGCGCCTCAAAGATCCCGAGGTTCGCGCCCGCATCAAAAAAGATCTCGCCGGCGATCACGCGGACTGGGAAAATCTCTACTACGACTGCGGCGGCGCCGCAGGCGTCCTCATTTCCTCGGTCGACAACGCCGACCTAAAACAATTTGAAGGCAAGACCCTCGAAGACGTCGCCAAAGCCTGGAAGAAATCTCCCGAAGACGCGCTGATGGATTTCGTCCTCGCCGACAGCGCCCAAACCGCCGCCATCTACTTCATGGCCAGCGAAGAGGACCTCCGCACCGGCCTGGCCCAACCGTGGACCAGCATCGGCCTCGACTCCGGCGAAATGTCCCTCGACGGCCCCCTCTACGAGCCGCACACGCACCCTCGCGGCTACGGCTCCATGCCGCGCTTCCTGGGCCACTTCTCCCGCGACCAACATCTCCTCCCGCTCGAAATGGCCATCCGCAAAATCACATCGCTCCCCGCCCAACGCGAGCACCTCGCCAACCGCGGCCTCCTCCACCCCGGCTACTTCGCCGACATCACCATCTTCGACCCCGCAACCATCCTCGACCACGCCACCTACACCGAGCCAGCCCAACTCTCCCAAGGCGTCGACTTCACCATCGTCAACGGCCAAATCGCCTACGACCACGGCAAGCTCACCGGCGCCACCCCCGGCCAAGTCCTCCGCGGCCCCGCGTACCACCCCACAAATTGAATTGTTGAAACGATTGTGGCGCTAGCATCTATAGTATGCGCACCACTAGAACTCGAGGTTTCTTCCGGTATCCGTAAGGAGTGCCTGCATGCTAGCCCCAGACTCTTCCAAACACATCCTGGTCACCGGCGCGACCGGCAAAGTCGGCCGCCATTTCGTGGACCGCGTTCTGCAGTCTCCCGATCATCCCGGCGTTCGCATTCGTGCGTTGTGCCACCAACGCCTTCTGCCACCGCAAGCTCGCCTCGAGGTCGCCCAAGGCAACATCTCCGACCGCAATGTGGTGCGCAAGGCCATGGCCGGAATTTCGCATGTCCTCCATTTCGCAACCTGCAAGGAAACCCCGGAGGATGTGATCGACGTGGCCATCAAGGGACTTTTTTGGCTACTGGAAGAATGCCGCCTCAGCCCTTCGTTCCAGCAGATCATCCTGATTGGCGGTGACGCTGCTCTCGGCCACTTCTTCTACCCGCACGCGCTCCCGGTAACCGAGCAACAAAAACACAGCGCCTATTCCGGCTGCTATGCGCTCTCCAAAGTCCTCGAAGAAGTGATGCTCGAACAATACTTCGTCCAATACAATCTCCCCGGCTGCTGCCTGCGCGCGCCGTGGATTATGGAAAAGGACGATTTCAAATACTCGCTTTCGTTTGGCGAAGACGTCTTCGGAGGACCGCGTTGGCGCGACCTGGTCGGCTCAGCGCGCGCCGACGAATATCTTAGAACCGGTGCTGTGCCGGTGATGCTCGACCCTCAGGGTCAACCCGTCAAACGTAATTTCGTGCACGTCAGCGACCTCGTCGACGCCATTCTCCTCGCTCTGGACCACCCCAAAACGCTCGGCCAGACCTTCAACATTTGTATGGATGAACCGGTGGATTACCGCCAGGTCGCCAACTATCTGTACCAAACCCGCGGACTGCCCTCGGTCGAAATACAAACTCCGTATTGCTCCACCTGGCTGGACAACGCCAAAGCAAAGTTCCTATTCGCCTGGCGCCCCCGCTTCGACTGCAAACGCCTGATCGACGAAGCCTGGGCCTATCGCCGCGACCACAACGACTCGCGCGTGACCTGGTACCCAGGCTAGTTCCTCCGCGCCGCAACGTCAGGGCACGGTTTCAACCGCGCCGTAGTAGAAACTTGCCGCTCCTAACAAACCCTGTATGGGAGAGGCTTGCCCCTCCCGCCGCGGGATACCGCCTCTGCCGCGCGCGCGACTACGTCGGCGCCGGCTACCGTGAGCGCGTCACGCCGGAAAACCAAGCCACGTCTTCGCCGTGGGGTTCATTAGTTTCCTGTTGAATCCTTTCCTTGTGGTGCTGCGTAGCTTTCGGCGTTCACGGCCTTTTGCTCACCAGCGGTGTAGTGAGAGCTGTGACTGCCGTTTCCCGTGAACGCGCCTGCCGCTGTGTACTGGCGCAAAAGCTCGCGCAGCTCAATTGCTTCCTGCTCATTGAATTGGTTTCCGACCTTCTGCTTTCCCTTTTCCTCGGCAATCAGGCGCTTCATCATGAGCACCGAACCTTCCGCAGAGGACACGGTGTAGACCAGACCCTGCAAGGCCAGCATCAGCAGACCACCAAACTTAATGATGTAGATGGTCAGCAGTACGTTGGTGATGTAGCAGACGCCGTTGGAAGCCCAGGACACCTTGCGGTGGTAATCCGGGTCACCGCTGTTCCGGCTACGTGAACACCATGTGAAAGCCGCGTTCTGAAGAAATGAAACGATGCCGAACACGCCCAGCATCGGTGCAATGACGAATGCCTGCATGATTAACCTTTTCCTTTTTAAATTCTGATAGTTGGGTTGTCTGGCCACTCGCCGTGGTCGTGCGGAGTGGAATCGAGCGTCTTCAACACCAGCAAATCGAGGGTCCCCGCAGGATGTTGCCACGCAGTCACTCTCAGCTCCGACACAAATGGGGTGAAAAGAACCTATGCACGGGAGGCGCTCGTCTACCTGCGCTTCGAGGGGCGCCTCCCTCCAACCACTCGCCCGCGCGGATGAGCTAACCCACGTGCTTCGCGGCAGCCGCGCGTGCTTCCGTGCTTTTTCCTCGCTTGAATGACCCTATGGGCAGGATCATCGGCACGCGCCGGCGATACTCGGCGTATTCTCCGTGGGATCGCACCAGGTCTCGCTCCTCGAATTGAATCGCGACCAGAATGTACGCGGTCGTGGCGATGGCAAAGACCAGATGCGCGGAGGTCATCACCGGGGCCGACCAGAACACCAGCAGCCATCCCACGTATAAGGGATGGCGGACAAGGCGGTACGGGCCGGGCGTACCGAACGCCAGGGGTGTGTAATCCCGGCCGAGCAGGTGCAGCCAGACCTGCCGCAACCCAAATAGATCGAAATGGTTGATGAGAAACGTCGCGATCAGCACCGTCAGGTAGCCGCAGGCATACAGAGCTTCCAAGGCCAGCCGCCCGTACGCGCTGTCCACGTTCCAGATCACGCCGCCCATCGGCTGCCATTTCCAGAACAGTAGAAGCAAGGCAACACTTGAAAACAATACATACGTACTTCGCTCGGCCACCGTGGGCACGATTCGGGTCCACGCGGCCTTAAACCATGGGCGCGCCATCACACTGTGCTGAACCGCGAATAGCCCCAGCAACGCGGCATTGATCGCCAGCGCTTGGAGAAAGGGTAAATCCGGTCCGGAATCGATGGACTTCGGAACGCCGAAATTCCCCAGAAAACCGATCGCATACAGAAAGGTCGCAAAAAACACCAAATAGCACACCACACCATAAACAAACGTCGTGATTCGTCCGATCATCTCTCCTCTTTCGGGCCGCCCGTGGGCTCCAACCTTGAAATAATCCAGGACGGCCGCCGTCGCTGATAAAATGCTCTCTTGACCGCAGAGCGGTTTCAATTGCGAGCAGATACACTTTTTATATCTTCCGCATATCGCCGTAACTTGCTGATTCCCAAAGAATAATGCCCACGCGAGAGTTTCATGCGGGGTACAAAGGCTGCTCTCAACGAAATGGAACAACCTCCGTCGCTTTCTATTAACTCTCCAAGGCCGCCTCCATGTCCTTTGGCGAGCCTGATTTTTTCCTGCTATCCTTCTGACAACATGCTCCCGGACCACGCCAACGCCGTCTACGAATTCGGCCCCTTCCGGCTGGAACTACGCGAGCACCGCTTGCTGCGCGAGGGTCGCTCCATCCCGCTCACCGGCAAGGCCTTTGACACACTGTCTGTTCTAGTCCAACACCACGGCATGCTCGTTCGGAAGCAGGACCTGATGAACGCGGTCTGGCCGGAGACTACCGTCGAGGACAACAACCTGGATCGCAACATCTCCGCGCTACGCAAAGTGCTGGGAGAACAGGCCGACGGCCAATCGTTCATTGAAACCGTGCCGCGCCTTGGATATCGTTTCGTCGCCCGGCTCTCCGCGGCGCCCGCTGAACACGTTTCCGATTCACCGTTGCCAACGCATGGCATCTCCGCCATCGCTGTCCTTCCCTTCGCGGATATGAGTCCCGCTCGCGACCAGGATTACCTCTGCGAAGGTCTCGCAGAGGCGTTGATTAACGCCCTCACCTCTATTGATGGCCTTCGGGTAGCGGCCCGCACTGCTTCCTTTCAATTTCGCGGCACCGGCGCGGATGTTCGCGCGATCGGCCAACATCTCGGTGTCGGAACCTTGCTCGAAGGCAGTGTTCGCAAAGCCGGCGATCGTCTGCGCGTCACCGTCCAGCTCATCGAAGTCGCAACCGGTTTTCACCGCTGGTCGCGGCGCTTCGATCGCACGCTAGATGACGTCTTTGCGATTCAGGACGAGATCGCCGAAAGCGTCGCGACTTCCCTGCGGGGAGGCGTCCTGAGCCGGCATGAGAAACAATTATTGCTGCGGCCTCACACAGGCGCGGCGGCATACGAGTACTACCTGCGCGGACGGCAGTACCTTCCCCGCTTGACGCCGACAGACTTGCAGAGAAGCGGTGAAATGTTCGAGCACGCCATTGAGCTGGACGCCGGCTACGGTCCCGCTTTTGCCGGATTGGCGACCGTGCATGCCATCCTTTACGAGTGGTTTGGCGCAAGAGAAGACGACTTGGTCCGCGCGGATCGCGCCAGCCAAAAAGCGCTGCAACTCGCACCGGGCCTTGCCGATGCCCGCGTCTCGCGCGGCTTCACCCTCTCGCTCTACCGGCGTTACGACGAAGCAGTGCGCGAATTCGAGGACGCTATCCGCATCAATCCCAATTTCTTCGACGCCTACTACTATTTCGCGCGTGCCAGCTTTGCGCGCGGTGAGATAAAGCGTTCTGCGGAGCTCTTCCGCATGGCTGCGAAAATTCGCCACGAAGACTTTGAAAGCCCCCTGCTCCTCTCGCAATCGTTGCGCATGCTCGGACGGACGGAAGAAGCGAGCAAAGCCCTGAGAGAGGGCATCCATCGCGCTGAAAATGCCCTCGCTCTGAATCCGCTCGATGGACGGGCGCTCTCTCTCGGTTCGTGTGCGCTCTTCCCCGCTGGTCAGAAAGCGCGTGCCATGGAATGGTCGCTACGAGCGCTCGAACTCTATCCGGATGACATGTGCACCCTGGTTAACGCCGCCTGCCTGCGCGCCAAGTCTGGCCTGAAAGAAGAAGCTCTGGAGATTCTGGAGCGCATCTTCGCTCGAGGCTGGGGAAAGCGTGACTGGGTCGAGCACGATCCGGACTACGACAGCTTGCGCGACGACCCGCGGTTTCAGAAGCTCCTAGCAAGGCTCAAATGATCGACTTGCGAGTTCCTATCCCCTACCCGATTATTTTTACTTGACAGTATGTAACGAATTGCTTATACTCTTAGTTGCAAAGTAGCGCCTTTCGACTCATCTCTACCTTAAAACTCATCCCGGTTCGACGGCTTGAATCCCCTCTTCACCAGCGAGTAGGGTCGCTATCGTTAACTCCTTTAGAAACAAATCGTTGCAACAGGCAACAAACTAAACCACACAGAATCATATCGTTGAACAAAACATACGGGGGGAGGGGGCAAGGTGCAAAAGTCGAGATGCAGAGACGTCTGACACGCCCTGCCTATCTCAGTGACCTCTGTGTCCTCTGCGGTGAAAATCCCGGTCTGGGCCTTTCCCGACCGAATCGCCGCTAAGTCCTTTAGAGCTCACTCTTACGAGGAATCCACCGACGCGGCCGAATTCGCATAGCCGTAACTCCCTTAGAATCAGTCGGAGATTTTGCTAAGTCCTTTAGATTCCACTCTTACGAAAAAGACGCCTACTTGCCGCGATCATCGCGGTGTAAGTCCTTTAGAACCAATCACGGATTCCGCTAAGTCCTTTAGAGCTCACTCTTACGAAAAACGCGCCTGTAAGTCCTTTAAAGCTCACTCTTACAAAATTGTAGGACTTAAAGTCCCATCGAATCACACTCTTACAAAAAAGGGTGGGGGAGGGAAAAGGCCCAGTCGGAAGCCTGGCCTTATGGCAGCGGCGGCGGCGTATTAGGCGTGAGCGGCGGACCGTTGGGCTGCTGCATCGGGTTGTTCCCCGGCTGAGTGCCGAAGCTGCCCTGGCCCCCGAATCCTTGCCCGGGAGCTTGCCCGAGTCCCTGCCCCGGCGCATTCGGTGTGCCTACCTGCGTTCCCGGCTGCCCGCCGATGGCCATAACGTCCTTGGAAGGATCCCAAATAAACTCGAACAAGCGATAATTCTTGGCCTTCTCGTAAACGATGATCGAAGCTTTGTCGCGTTTGCTGCCGACCCCGATGATGTTGCCGCCAATAATCGTCGTGGGGCTGTCCGAGAAAGACAGCGGTGCGGGAGTGGACATCGACCCGCTATCGCTTGTACTGGAACTGTTGGTCTGGCCAGCGCCAGGCGTCCCGGGCGTCGTTCCCCCAGGCTGGGCGCCGGTGACAGCCTGTCCCGCCTGTGCCGGGTTGGCGCCTTGCTGCGCCTGTGTGCCAAAGCCGCCCAATGCGGAGGCGGGCGTGCCCGGTTGAGTTCCGCTTGCCCCCCCAAACTGCAGCGTCTGCGGCGGCTTCAGGCTGCCGATGAGCTGACCGGCCGGCCCAACATAAATCAGCCGCCAGGCGCCGTCTTCTTTATTCATGGGGTCTTTATAGGCTTGTCGCAGGTAGCGCAAGGAGCCGTTCTTGGGCTTGGTGAGGTCTTCCAGGGACGTTGGAAAGCGCCCGTTCTTGCGATAGTAGAGCTTGATCCCGCGGACGTACTGCTTGCCGCGCCAAATCATTTCCTGTTCTTTTTCGCGCTGGCGCTCCGTGCGCGTCGAGGGAGCAGCCAACATGGTCGCGAGCATCAGCAGCGCGGTCAAAAAAATCATCAGCAGAAAAGCATAACCACTCTGCCGGTGCGTTCTTCTCGGTCCAGGAAGCCGTTTCTTCATGACGCGGGTGTCGCGGCCTGTTCTTCCGACAGGTTCGTGGAACCCCGCCTGCCGGTGGCAATTTCCTCGAAATCCAGATTGGCATTCCCGATCTTCACAACGCGATACTTCCCGAGCAGCGTGTCCCCTTCGCCGACGATGTAAATCTCATCGCCGTCGGCCAGAAACGCGCGCCGCGCGGTGCCATTGGGCACCGTGCCGTAACCAAAGAACTTCATGCTTGCCGGAAGCGCGGGGGGCGGCGGTGGCGGCGCTACGACCGGCCCTTGAGGAATGTTTGCCTGCTCCGTCTTAGGCGCTTCTGGGGGAGGCGGGGCAAACCCGGTGAACAGATCCCGGCCGCTCGTCTTGTATTCCGTCTTTCGGCTGGTTTCCAGCTTGGCACGCTGCAGCTCGGGATTGTCAATTCCCAGCGGCTTGTAGGAAAAGTCCGCAACCGACAAAACATTTGACGCGATCGCCGCACGTCCCTTGCTGTTGAAATACCAGACCATCGCGGCTACCGCGACCAGCCCAACAAGCAATGCGATTTTGGTCTTGTCGTTCATCAGGCCGCCCGGAAATACGTCTTGATGTGCAGGGTTACCCGCACTCCGCCTCTGCCGGCTTGTTGCTCGAATTCGGACTTCGCCGTCAGACCTTCGACGGCGTACACGTTGCCCGATCGCTGTAATCCATTCAGGAAGCGCACCACGCCCACGTAGCTGCCGCTTACGGTGGCATCCATGTCCACTTCGGTGAGCCCGCGTCCCTTAACTTCCTTTGACCGCAAAGAGCGGTTCTCCAACTGCAGACCCGCCTTGCCGGCAATGGCGTCGAGCTCCGCGGAAACCGAGGAGTAGCCGGTGTTCTCGGCAAACAACGATTGTTCAAACTGGTCGCAATCTTTCTGAATGGCGGGAATCTTCTGACGGATGTCTTGCGCGCGCTTGATGTCCGCCCGGAGCAGATCGCGGTTGCGCGTGAGAACAACCACATCCTGTTGCGAGCGCGGCGCCGCCGCCAGTTTCCAGCCGTAAACCGCCAGGGCCACGTCCGCAATTACCAGCGCCGCGACTCCCACCAGAATCGCGCGCTTCTCGAATTTGAAATCGCGCCTCATCAGCTTCTCGAATACACCGCCATCAGTTCCATTTCCATGTGATCCACACCCGCCACGCCCGGCGCATTGATTTTTTCGTTGAGCAGTTCCACATGGTTGAACGCCGCTGATTCTTCCAAAGCGTGCAGGAACTTCAGCTTGGCTTCATCGCTGGACGCGCCCACCGTCAGCTTCACGGTCACGCGATCTTTCTCGTGCGCCGGAGCAATGCTCACCACACGAACGCCCGCAGGCAGGATTTTCTCGAGGTCCATGAACATCTGCGTCCAATTCAAGCTCTGCTCGTCGATCAGCGTATTCAGAAACGCGGAGCGGTCGTGAAGCTTGGAATTTTCCGGCTGAGTGAAGAACCTCTCCAGTTCGTTGCGCTGCTGTTCGAGCCCGATCATCTCTTGGCGGATCGCCGCGGCCTTCACGCGCAGCGCCTCGTCCGCCTTGCGCACCGAATAGACGTGCCATCCCAGTCCCAGAAAGAAAATCCCCGCGACCACCCCGAGCACACCCGAGGCGGCCAGAAATCTGCGATGACTTTCCAGCGCTTTGGTCGCTAAGTTGAGGCGTACCTTCATTCCCTTGGGTCCTGCGATTCCCTTCTAGCCGGTATTGCCACTAACCGCGATGCAGCATCCAACCAACCAATCCGTCTACTTCGCGTTCCGCCATCGGCTGCGCATCTTCCGGGACGCGGCCCTCGGAGACGGCGCTATGCAGCAGCGAGCTCACGTCGCAGTGAAATTCATCTTCGAGAGGCTGCACGAAATCCGGCAGCCGGGCACCAAGCCCGGCCACCCGCACGGACTGAATGCCTTCCTGCCAGGTATCCTGATAGTACGCCGCCACCGGAAAGATTTCTTCGAGCAGCGTCTGCGGCGTGATGTTCCCACTGTGCGCGGGGAGCTCGGTGCAGCGGTACCCGCACAGCACTCCTTCGCGCACGATCGCGGTGGTCAGCGCGAGTCCGGAGACGCGGGCGAGCAAAGTGGGTTTCCGGTCATCGAGCAGCGTGATAGCAGCGAGCGAGGAACTCAGCACCACTCCGGGGTACAGTCCGGCGGCCTCCGCCAGCGCTTCGTATTCGCGCACGATGCGCAAGCGCGCCAGGGCGGTGACCACATCCACGCCATCCTCGCGCGGCGCTTGCCGCATGTAGGAAATAACGGTTTCATCGGCCTCAAAGGGCACGCTCTTCTTGAGTTTCCAACGTAGCATGGGCTCCGCTTCCTGCGGAGAACGCGGAAACTGCTCGAAATGCTGCACGAAGACGCGAATCACGGGATCGGGTACCAACAACGCGACCTCTTCGTCCTTGGCGCGCAGACGAGTGGTCAGGCCGGCGATCGCGCTCCTCACCGCGGCGGCGTTGACGATATTGGTCTCCACCGCCGATGGCAAAAGCGCACCTGCCGGAAGCGCCTCCACCGCGAAACTGTCCAGTCCCCCCGTCCTCGTCCAACGGGCTGCCGCCACCCAATCCGGACAAATCTCGATGGCCAACGGAGGATGCGGCATGGCCTCCAGCCAGCGCGCCACCCGCCGCACGAATTCACTCTGGTAAATCCCCTGCCGGAATGTGGCGCTACTGCTCAACGAAGGTCACCTTGTTGATTTCCTTCACGGTGGTAATCCCCGCGCGGATTTTCGCCAGCCCGCTTTCGCGCAGCGTAATCATTCCTTCCTCTCGCGCGATGCGTTTGATTTCAGAAGTCGGCCGGCGATCCACAATCATTTCACGGATGCGGTCGGTAAGATCGAGCAGCTCGCAGATTGCCGTACGCCCGTGATACCCCGTTCCCGAACATTCCAGACAACCCGCACCCTCCACAAGCGGCACATTAGAAAACGCTGCCGGGTCGAGACCTAGTTCCTGGAGCTCCGTCGCGGAATACTTCTTGGGCCGTTTGCAGTTCTCGCAGACCACGCGCAGCAGGCGTTGCGCCATGATGCAGTTAAGCGCGGAGACGAAATTGTACGGCTCTACACCCATATTGATGAAGCGCCCAATCACGTCGGTGACGTTGTTGGCGTGCACGGTGGTGAACACCAAGTGTCCGGTCAGAGCGGATTGGATGGCGATTTGCGCGGTCTCCTGGTCGCGGATTTCGCCAACCATGATTTTGTCCGGGTCGTGCCGCAGGATCGAGCGCAACCCGCGCGCAAATGTGAGCCCTTTTTTCTCATTCACGGGGATTTGCGTGATTCCGCGGAGCTGATATTCCACCGGATCTTCGATGGTGATGATCTTGTCTTCGTCCGTCTTGATTTCATTGATGGCGGCGTACAGCGTGGTCGTTTTGCCGGACCCCGTCGGACCGGTTACCAGCACCATGCCGTACGGCTCGCGAATGTAACGGCGGAAACGCTTCGTCTCTTCCGGCGAAAAGCCCACGACATCCAGGCTGAGGCTCTGAAATTTCTCCGACAGCGTTTCTTTGTCCAACACGCGGAGCACCGCATCTTCACCATGACTTGCGGGCATGATGGAAACGCGCAAGTCGATGAAGCGCCCCTTGTACTTCACGCGGAAACGCCCGTCCTGCGGCACGCGCCGCTCGGCAATGTCTAAATCGCTGAGCACCTTGATGCGCGAAAGGACGGTGGCGTGCCACTCTTTCGCAATGGGCTGCATGGCATGCTGCAATACGCCGTCGATGCGGTACTTGACCGCCACTTCGGTGTCGCGCGCTTCGATGTGAATGTCACTCGCGCGGCGTTCCAGCGCGGTAAATATGATGGTCTCCACCAGGCGGACAACCGGACTGACGGCCGTGTCGCGCGTCAGGCGGTCGCCGGAAATGGTCTCGTCGCTTTCCTCTTCGTCCTTGGAAACCTGCAGCGTGAAAGCCTCCGTCGCCTGTTCCAGGACGCGCTGGGATTGCTCCGTACGCTTCAGCAGGTCGCCGATCTGCTTGGGCGTCGCGACTTTAATCGCCAGTTTCTTCCCCAGCAGCAGCGGCAGCTCATCGCTCAGCAGCACCTGACTCGGATCCGCTACCGCGATGAACAACACGTTGTTCTGCACTTCCAGCGGCACGAAGTTGTAGCGGAACATCAGGTCCGCCTGGATGGTCCGAAACAGCTCCGGGTCGATGCGTTGCTCGCGGAGATCGATGAAGGCGCAGCGATAGCGCGCGGCGACCTGAATCGATCGCTCGCGTTCGTGCTGCTCGTCGGTTACCGACGCCAGTCCGGCGATCACATCCGAATGTTGATCCGTGGTGGCCATGATTCCTTAACCAGTCGCGCCTCCCGCCGAAAACGAGAAGAGCGGCAGGTATAGCGAAATCATAATAAAAGCGATTAACAGCCCCATAACAATAAGCATCAGAGGTTCGATGAGCGAGACCAGGGCGCCGAGTCTCAAATTAACTTCGTCTTCGTAGAATTCCGCTACGCTGGTCAGCATGGGTGCCAACGCGCCGCTGGACTCACCCACTTCGATCATGTCCAACGCCAGCACCGGCATGATGCCTTTGGCCGCCAGCGCGCCGTGCAGCGACTCCCCTTCACGAACCATCTGCGTGGCCTGAGCCACCGTGCCGCGTACCAGCTTGCTGCTGATGGAGTCCGCCGCTGTTTGCAGACCCGCTACCAGAGGCGTACCCCCCGTCAATAACGTCGCCAAGGTACGCGAGAACTGCGCCACTTGAAACTTCAACATCGTGTCTCCGACGACCGGCAGCCGGAATTTCAAGCGGTCAAAGACCACTCCGCCTTCGTCGGTGCGTGACCAGAAGTATATCGCCGCCACCAGCAGCGCAAAGCCCGCGATCGTGCCCAGGAAGACGTAACGGTAATCAACCGTCAAGGAGATAAGCAATCTGGTCGCCGCCGGTAACTCCACATTCAGATCCCGATACAACAGCGCAAATTTCGGGATCACCGCGGTCACCAGATAGGTCACGATGACCGCCGCAACGGTGATCAACAGGACGGGATAAACCAGTGTCGCCAGAATCTTTTTCCGGACACCGGTGCTCACCTTCTGATAGGCGATGTAATAATCCAGGACGCCGGACAGATTTCCGCTTTTCTCTCCAGCCAGAATCGCGGTGGAATAAACCTTCGAAAAGACACCCGCCTCGGCAACCGCCTCGGACAGCGATTTCCCTTCCCGCACGCGATCCCGAATCTGCGAGATGACCGGCTGAAGCTTGGGCGACGAGGCGCGATCGGCGAGCAAATCCAGGGCCCGGAGAATGGGAAGGCCGGCTTTGATGAGGGTATTGAACTGCTGGTTGAGGATCAGAAATTCCGTGCCGCCGATGGCCCGCTCGCCGCGCCGGCGAAACCCGGTCAGCAGGCTGTTTCGCGCCTCCACCGAATAGATGTAAAGCCCGCGGTCGGTTAGCTTCTGGCGCGCCTCCACCACAGAACCAGCAGCCTCGACGTGGGAAAAGACACGCCCGTTGGCATCCGCAACTCGGCAGACAAACTCCCCCATAAGGCCTTCAGTTTACCTCATCTAACTGATATGCAGGGAAGCTGGGAAGGGTTGGCCGTTGCTTCTTCGTAACAGGCTTCTTTTCAGGCTTCGCGCAAGGGTGTCGCGCCTTATTTTACGGCTGGGTCGCCCGCCGGTAACTCGCCGTTCACAATGGCCACGCCCAGGGGCACCTCGAACCGGAAGAGCGAGTCGGGCACCGGTGGGTCCATGCGCCAATTCTCGAAGCGGAACTCCACTTGTACTCCGCCGCTCTGCCGCACCAGCAGGCGCGCCAGTTCGCCCGTGTCACGCACAATCTCGAAGAAGACCGCATCGCCTGGCTCGCCGCGCTGAGAGGCTTCCGCTCCACCCTCCCGGCTCAAATGGTCGGGCTCGGCGCCACGCACCACGCAGTGAAGCATGGCATGATCTTTGTCTTCCGGTTTTTCGGTTGCAGCCAGCTCGACCCGCGCACAAACGCGCGACACCTTCATTTCCCCGGCAAGCAGTGCCAGGGGAGTCCGCCAATCCATACTTTGTTTCGCGGGGACACGTGTTACGGTGCGATCGCCAGGAACGTAAAACCAGGCGGTCTTCCCGTCGACAAGGAACAGGTCTTTCTCGGGAGACTCATACTCCCAGCGCATCTTTCCGGGCCGCCGGAAGTACGCGGTTCCCGCCTCGGTGCGAACCACGGTGCCATTTTCCGTGTACCGCTCCAGGAAGGTCGCTTCGAGTGTTCTCGCGGGTCGGTATCGGGCCTCAAACAACCCGACCAACCGCGTCGCGCCGGAAATCGCTTCCGCCGGGATAGCCGGTTTGAGAAGGCAACAAATGAGCCACAGGGAGAACATTTTTGGAGTTTAGCAGGGATTACTCCCTGGCACCGCTCGCCTTGGGCGCTAAAGTTCTCTGGACGATGGATTAGATTCCACGCAGAATCGGCCGAGCTGGCTGGCCTTGGGAGTGTTGCTGCCAAGTGAATCGCTTCGAGCGCATGTCTGACCGCAAAACTAACTATTGAAGTCGCGGAAATACTTCACACGCCACGTCGTTCGCCGGAGCGCCACCGCCGCTGACATCATAACGAATGACGCCGGTCTCGTCGGCGCAGAAAGAGCGCTGGCCGGTAACTCCTACGCTCACCGGAACAGCGGCACCCACGAAGGTGGTATTGCCTGCCCCAGCGGGCACGGCCGTTATCGTATAGCCACTCTTCGTTCCAGCGGTTACGACGTCGTCCAGCAAACACGCGCTGGCCGCGGATGCTACGCAGGGAAGCGCGGGGGTGCCAAGCTGCGCCAACGTGCCATAGCCAGCATTGTATGTTGAGTTGTAGGCGATCTGCGCGGTGCCGATGCTGCGGACGGAGCTGGCCGCGGAAGAATCGTTGGCCGCGATCCTCGCGCGGATAAGATTCGGAATAGCGATGGCCGCGATGATGAGGATAATGGCCACGACGATCAGAAGTTCGATTAACGAGAACCCTTGCTCCTTGCGCCTTGCGCTGTTCCCGTGGGCGGATTTTGTTTGAGTGTTCATTGGTCTGTTCCGTATTCCATCTCTATTTCGGCGGGTGTAGTTTAATCATCCACGTGCCGCCCACTTTGCCTGCCCGCGATCTTGCGATACTGCCATTACTCCAGAGCCCGTTTGCCCAGCTACAAAAGAAAACGGGGAGAAAGTCGCGCTTCCTCCCCGTCTGACTGAGAAACAAACTACTGCATCGCAGTGAGCGCTTCGCAGGCAGCTTCCGTTGCCACAACGCCGGCAGCGCCGCTGGGATCCTTGCGAATCACACCGGTTTCGTCGGCGCAAAAGTCGCTCACGCCGCTAACCTGAAGTGTGGTGGGAACCACCGAGGCAACGAACCCCTGGTTGGCATTCGTCACTGCCACGGCAATGTTGTAGCCGCTCTTGACGCCGACCGTCGAAAGAACCGGATCGATCAGGCAAGCATTGGCAGCCGCGGCCGCGCAGGGCACCGCTCCACCGAGCTGGGCTCGCGTGGCGTAGATGTTGCCGTAGGTGGAGTAGTATGCCGTCTCGCCGGTAACGATGGTCCGGGTCGAGCCAGCAGCCGACGCTTCGTTCGCCGCGATGCGCGAACGCAGCAAGTTCGGGATGGCAATCGCCGCGATGATCAGAATAATCGCCACGACGATCAGTAGTTCGATAAGAGAAAAACCCTTTTGCTTCTTCATTCGGTCTCCTTAAGAAGTTTGTAAGTGCCAGAGCACGCATACACTAGGGCACGGCGTATGCCACTCCGCAAACCAATGGTACGAAGTCCTGGAACCACCTAACATAAGCATAACACAAGACTTATGTGGATACCACCGCAGCCGGGGCTGCGGAAGGAGCGAAGATTCGGCTGCAAAATGACGTTTTGTGTCACCCTGTGGAAGACGGAAATGGTCAAATCAGCTTAGTAGGGCACCCCCCCGGCAAAGCAGCCTGGAAACCAGCCAAGGCCAACCGCACCTATAGGTTGTGCTTTTTGGCGTAGTGCCGGAAGGACCGGTAGCTGATCTTCAGCAGGTCGGCCGCCTGGGTGCGTACGCCCTGCGTTCTTTCCAGGGCCGCCTGGAGATAGCGGCGCTCGGTCTCTGCAAGCTCTTTTTCGAAGTCGACGCCCTCGGGCGGAAAGGCTGCGCTTCCGCTCTCGCCCGCAGCCACGGCCAGACTTCCCGAATACCCCGCGATCTTATCGGGCAAGACGCGGAGCGAAATCTCCCCGTGCGTTTCCAGCGCTACCGCTCGCTCCATGGTATTTTCCAGCTCGCGCACATTTCCCGGCCAGTCGTAGGACTCCAGCCGGCGCATGGCCTCCGGAGAGATGCCCTCGATGGGCTTCTCCATTGCTTTGCGGAATTTTTCCAGGAAGTGCCGCGCCAAATGCGGAATGTCTTCCCGGCGCTCGCGCAACGGCGGCAGTTGGATGGGAATAACGCTCAGGCGGTAGTACAAATCCTCACGGAAGCGCCCTTCGGCAATCTCTTTTTCAAAATCCTTGTTCGTCGCGGCGATGATGCGCACATCCACGTCGCTCTCTTCGGTGCTGCCGATCGGCCGCACCTTTCCTTCTTGCAGGACGCGGTAGAGCTTCACCTGCATGGTCAAACTCATGTTGCCGATCTCATCCATGAACAGCGTTCCGCCGTGCGCTGCCCGGAACAGGCCTGGGCGGTTTTCCGTCGCTCCCGTAAAGGCACCCTTCATGTACCCGAACAATTCGGACTCCAGCAGCGTTTCCGGGAATGCCCCGCAGTTAATGGTGATAAAAGGCTCTTGCGCTCGCAGGCTGTTTTCGTGGATCGCCCGGGCTACCAGTTCTTTTCCGGTGCCGCTCTCGCCGGTGATTAACACCCGGCTCGTCTGCGGCGCCACGGTCTGGATCAAGTCGAAGATGGCGCGCATCTTCGGACTCTGTCCGATGATGTTGTCCAGGCCGGTCAGCCGCCGCAGCTCGCGGCGCAGGTAACCCGCCTCTTTCTTCCACCGCAGACTTTCGGAAACCTCACGGACGGCGCGGCGCAACTGGTCGACCAGTTCGTGGTCCTTGATGACGTAGCGGTCGGCGCCAGAGTTGATCGCGGCGATGGCTGTTTCCACCGTCGGTACGCCGGTGATCAACAGGAAGAAGCAGGACGGCGCAATTTCCTTGGTCAGCTTCAGCAGATCCACGCCGCTCTCACCAGGCATGCGTACGTCGGAGATCACAATGTCGAAAATCTGGGATTCCAACTTGCGTTTCGCGGCCTCCACATTGTGGGCCACCTCGACGCGGTGGCCTTCCTTGCGGAAGGTGATCTCCAGGAGTTCGCAGATGGAGCGCTCGTCGTCCACGACCAGGATATGCACCTGGTCTTTGCCTTGTTCCTTCACTGCGGTCTTCGCTGCTTGCATAACACCTCAAGCCACTCGCGGCAACTCCACGATGAATTCCGCCCCGCGATCCTTCTCCGAAATGACCCCGATACGCCCGCTGTGCGCCTGGACGATCTGATACACGATGGAAAGCCCCAACCCCGTACCGCCTTCGAAGCCCGACTGCAGGGGCTCAAAAATCTTGGCACGCTGCTTCGCATCGAGTCCAACGCCGGTGTCGCGGAACGCAATACGCAGCCAAAACGGCCGCTCTTCCAGACCTACGGTAAGCGTGCCACCCTCCGGCATCGCGCGCAGCGCGTTGTCGCATAAGTTCCAGAACACTTGCTTGATCTTGTTCGCGTCTACCCGCGCACGTATTTCGCGGCCGTTGAAAACGCGGGCGATCTGGTATTTCGTTCCCACGCCGGGCTTCCTTTCAAAAAGCATGAGCGTTTCGTCCAGCAGCGCGCGCACGTCGGCTTCCTGAAATTCGTAGGTTTTCTCGCGGGAATACTTCAAGAAATCGGTGATGATTTGGTTCAAGCGTTCCGATTCCCGGCTCACGATACTTACCAGGTGCTTTTCGTCCTCTTCCAGAGGAACCAGGCGCGCCAGTTCTTTCACCGCTCCGGCCATGGCCGTCAGCGGCTGCCGAATTTCGTGCGCGATGGCCGCCGAAAGACGTCCCAGCGCCGCCATGCGCTCTTTCGTGGCGACCTCCTGCTCCAGCCGCCGTAAGTCCGTGAGATCTTGAAAATTGAATACGAAGCCGCTGCGCCGGTTGTCGCGAGAACGCAGCGGCGAAACGCTGATTCCCAGAAACCGCTGCTGTCCCTCGCGGGTGACGAAGTCGATTTCTTTGCGGAGCGAAAGCTTTTCGTTCATTTCCGGACTACCCGGCAGCCAAAACGCCTCGCTGATTTCCGAAAGCTTCCGCCCGCGAATTTCCGCAAAGCGGTACCCCAGAATTTCTTCGCCGGTGCGGTTTAGCAGCACGATGCGGCCGTCTAGGTCGGTGGTAATCAGCCCGCCGCGCATGGAGTGAATGATGTCTTCCGTGAAATCCTGCAAGTCGAGGAGTTCTTCGCGTTTTTCCTCGAGCTCCACCCCCTTGCGCCGCAAGGACTGCGTCAGCAGGCTGGCCAAATAGGCGACCGCAAAAAAACCGAAGAGATTGCTCAAAAACCAGAACCTGAGCCCTGTTGCAGTAGGCAAACTACTGGAGGTGCGCGGTATCTTCCCGGCGAAGGCCAGCGCCGCCAGGCCGCCGAGAAAGGAGAGGCATACGGTCGCGACGGCATAAGCAACGCGCCGTGAGAACAGAATACTGGCCACGATGATGACCAGCAGATACAAGGAAATGAAGTAACTGTCCTGCAGACCCGTGGCGTACACCAGCGCGGAGATCATCACCACGTCGCTGGCGACCTGCACTTCGCCGTGCCAACGCGCGGTGGGGATCCAGCGCAACAGGATGATGTGGATGGTGCCGAGCGTGATCCAAAAAACGATCAGCGGAAGAAAGTAGTGGCTGGTGGTTGGCGCGGGGACGTACTGCGGCCAGAGCACGCCGACGGCGAGGATCAACGCGATCAGCAACAAGCGGACTCGCGTCAGCCAATCCAGCCACTCGCGCGTGGTTTGGTTCTGATCCATCGATCGCCCGTACTCCCTGCCTTACCTTGGTCCTCGGGCATTGCGCCTAGGCGCCAGAAACATGCCGGGGCAGGAAGTCTCCTCCCTGCCCCAAACAATAGACTAACACTGCGCCGACCGCTGCCGCGGTTTAGTGTCCGCTCAACTTGCCAATCAGCGAGAAGAGCGGCATATACATGGAAATGACCACGCCGCCGACGACCACGCCCAAGAACACGATCATGATGGGCTCGAGGGCGGTCAGCAGGTCTTTCACCGCCGCGTCCACTTCTTCTTCGTAGAAGTCGGCAATTTTCTGCAACATCGCATCCATCGCGCCGGTCTGTTCGCCGACGGCGATCATCTGCGTGACCATGCCGGGAAATACGGCGGAATCCTTCAATGGCTCGGTCAACGACTTGCCTTCCTCGAGCGACTTCCTTACCTTCTGCAAAGACCGCTCCACCACAGCGTTTCCCGCCGTCCTTGCGGTGATGTCCAATCCCTCGAGAATCGGAACACCGCTGGCGATTAGCGTGCCGAGCGTGCGCGTGAAGCGCGCCACGGCGATCTTTCGCATCAATAGGCCGAGGACCGGCAATTTAAGGACGATGGAGTCAAGCACAAAGCGTCCTTGCTCGGTTCCGTACCACACTTTAATGGCAAAAATGGCGCCCACGAAGGCCACCACGACCAAGAACCCAAAGATGCTGCCAATAAGGTTGCTCAATCCGATTACGATTTTCGTTGGCAGCGGCAGGTCCACGCCAAGTCCGGCAAACAAGGTCGCAAAAATCGGCACGACCTTCCACAGCAGCAAGATGA
Source organism: Candidatus Acidiferrum sp. (assembly GCA_041478205.1). Lineage (GTDB taxonomy): Bacteria > Acidobacteriota > Terriglobia > Acidiferrales > UBA7541 > Acidiferrum. The sequence goes on along the minus strand of JBGOVR010000015.1, from coordinate 20,550 downwards.
TCACCGCGCCGGCGATCGACAAAACGCCGATGGGGTAGATCATCGCGGACTGCACGGCGCGTTTCAGCTTGACGTTTTTTTCAATGTAGGTCGAAAGGCGCTGCAGAATGGTGTCGAGAATACCGCCGGTCTCGCCGGCCTCCACCATGTTGACGTACAAAGCGTCGAAGACCTTGGGGTACTGGCGCATCGCGGCCGATAGCGTCGCGCCGCCTTCCACCGATCCTCGCGTGCCCGTCAGCACCTTTTGGAAGGTCTGGTTCTCCTGCTGACCCGCCAGGATTTCCAGACACTGCACCAATGGCAAGCCGGCGTCGATCATGACCGAGAATTGCCGCGTAAAGATCGCCAACTCCTTGGCGCTGACGCCCCCGCCGAACGTGGGCAAGTTGAATTCCTTGCCTTTCTCGGACATTTTCGTGGCGGTGATTTGCTGCCGGCGCAGCTGGTTCTTGACGTCGTCCTTGCTCGTCGCGTTCATCTCTCCGCTGACGTTGCTTCCCGCTCGATTGGTTCCCCGATACGTATAAACCGGCATGTTGTCCTCCTCAATCGGTCCTACTCAATAGCCCTGGGCCGTTACGGCGCACCTAAACTTTTAGCGCTTGCTGCCCACCGGCGTCTTGCTGCCGCTGGGACCCGCTACTCCGCGATTGATCATGTCCTGCAGTTCATCGGCATTCGATGAGCGCGAAAGCGCCATCTCCAGCGAAATCGTCTTCGCAAAGTAGCAGTTCGCCAAACCCTGGTTGAACGTCTGCATGCCGGTCTGTCCGGTGCCGGTCTGCATCGCCGAATAAATCTGGTGAATCTTGTCTTCGCGAATCAGGTTGCGGATGGCGGGTGTCGGAACGAGCACCTCCATGACCATCATGCGTCCCCGCCCGTCCGCCCGCGGCAGCAGCGCTTGGCACAAAATGCCTTCGATGACCATCGACAGCTGCGCGCGCACTTGCGGCTGCTGGTGCGCGGGAAACACGTCGATGATGCGGTTGATGGTCGAGGCCGCCGAGTTCGTGTGCAGCGTCGCAAACGTCAAGTGGCCGGTCTCCGCGATGCGCAGTGCCGATTCGATGGTCTCCAGGTCGCGCATTTCGCCAATGAGCACCACGTCCGGGTCTTCACGAAGCGCGGCGCGCAGCGAATTCGAGAACGAATGGGTGTCCGCGTGCACCTCGCGCTGGTTCACCAGGCATTTCTTGTGGTTGTGCAGAAACTCGATGGGGTCCTCGATCGTGATCATGTGCTCTTCGCGTTCGCTGTTGATCTTGTCCAGCATCGCCGCTAGAGTCGTTGATTTTACCGATCCCGTAGGTCCGGTCACTAGCACCAGGCCGCGCGGCTTATCGCACAGCCCCTTCACCACCAGGGGCAAACCCAGTGCGTCGAAACCTTTGATTTCCCAGGGAATCGTCCGGAACACCGCTCCCACCGCGCCCCGCTGATTGAACACGTTGCCGCGGAATCTCGCCAAATTCTTCAACCCGAACGAAAAGTCCAGCTCCAGGTTCTCCTCGAACCGGTGCTTCTGCGCGTCCGTGAGCACGCTGTATGCCAGCGACTTCGTGTCCGCCGCCGTAAGCGGCGGCATGTCCAGCGGACGCAGACGTCCGTGCACTCGCACTCGTGGCGCGCTGTTCGTCGTGATGTGCAGGTCGCTGCCGCCCATCTCGATCATCTTTTTCAACAGCTCACTCAGCGTAATTCCGGCCATCGTTCACCTTCTTCCTAAAGCACCGTTTCCCGCAGCACTTCTTCCATGGTGGTCTGCCCCAGCGCCACCTTCACCAATCCGCTGCGCCGCAGCGTGATCATCCCCTGCTCGATAGCTTTTTTCTTCAGTTCCAGAGCCGACGCGCCCACCAAAATCAACTCCCGCAGCTCGTCGTTGATTTCCATCACTTCGTACAAGCCGGTGCGGCCTTTGTACCCGCCCTTGTTGCAGGTCGTGCAACCCTTCCCGTGGTAAATCTTAGTGGTCTTCACTTCTTCCGGTGTGTATCCCGCGTCGATCAGCGCCTCTTGCGGAACCTCCAGTTCGGTCTTGCAGTTTACGCAAATGCGCCGCACCAGCCGCTGCGCGCAAATCAGGTTCACCGACGTGGCTACCAGGAACGGCTCGATGCCCATGTTCATCAACCGGCTGATCGTCGAAGGCGCGTCGTTGGTGTGCAGCGTGGACAGCACCATGTGTCCCGTCAGCGCCGCTTTCACCGCGATTTCCGCCGTCTCGAAGTCGCGAATCTCACCGACCAGAATAATGTTGGGGTCCTGCCGCAAGAAGGCGCGCAGCGCGGCCGCGAAGTTCAACCCGATCTGCTCCTTCATCTGCACCTGGTTGATGCCCGCCAGCTGAAATTCCACCGGGTCTTCCGCGGTCATGATGTTCGTATCCACGGTATTCAACCGCGCCACCGACGAATACAACGTGTTCGTCTTTCCCGAACCAGTCGGCCCCGTCACCAGCACCATGCCGTAGGGCTTCAAAATATTCCGCTCGAATTTTTTCAGCGATTCCAGCTCGAATCCCAGCTTCGTCATGTCCAGCCGCAGGTTTTCTTTGTCCAGCAGCCGCATCACGATCTTTTCGCCGTACAGGGTTGGCACCGTCGATACGCGGAAATCCAGTTCCTTTTTCTTACCGTCCGCTTTGTACTTGATCATGATGCGGCCGTCTTGCGGCAAGCGCTTTTCCGCAATGTCCAGCTTGGCCATGATCTTCACGCGGCTGGTGATCGCATCCTTCAAACGCAGGGGCGGACTCATGACCGTCTGCAGCACGCCGTCGATCCGGAATCTCACGCGCATCTCGAGTTCGTACGGCTCCAGGTGAATGTCGCTGGCGCCCCGCTTCACGGAGTCCGTCAAGATCAGGTTTACCAGCTTGATGATCGGCGCTTCTTCGGCGGCTCTCTCGAGTGTCGCGGTGTCCAACTGGGTTTCTTCGGAGGCCAGCTCCAGCTCCTGGTCGTCCATGACCAGGTCTTTCATCATCTTGCTGAGCTCTTCGTGATTCGTTTCGCTCCCGCCGTAGAACCTCGTAATGGCGTCGCCGATCGCCGATTCGGAAGCCACCACCGGCTCCACGTTGAAACCGGTCATGAACTTGATATCGTCCATCGCAAAGACGTTGGTGGGATCGGTCATCGCAATGGTCAACACCGACCCGACGCGCGACAGCGGAATGACCTGGTAGCGCAGCGCCGTATCTTGCGGGATGAGCTTGATGACGTTGGGATCGATCTCGTAATACTTCAGGTTTATGGAAGGAACGCCGTATTGCCGCGAGAGCACCCCGGTGATGTCGTCGTCGGTGATGAAGCCCATCTTGGTCAGGCAGCTTCCCAGCTTACCGCCATTGGAACGCTGGAACTCCAGCGCCTTTTGCAGCTGATCCTGCGTAATCAAGCTTTCCTTGATCAATATTTCGCCGAGACGCACAGACATCCGCAGTACTCCCTACTGGGTGGAGCCCAGCGCTCACCTTAGCAAATGCCGGAGCCGACGGTAGTCCGAAGTTGGCACACCGTTGTGAAATGGCTAATACCTGCACTATGGGACAGGTACTGCTTCAGAGTGGCTCAGCCAATCCCGATGCCCGGCTAGCCGGAGGCCGCTTCCCGTCCCACCTTCCCATCCCTCGCTGCCATTCTTGACTTGCCTCCAAGCGGTAGCTATCGTGCGAGGGAGATGTCTGCGCTTCCGCAATTGCCACAATTTGAGGCCCAGTCAGAATCGGCAGCTCCGACTGTCCGTATCGGCGCATCGCAGCGCCCGGCCAGCACGCAACCCGTCTTGCGCGAATACTACGACGCGCTTTTTGCCGCCCACGGTCCGCAGCACTGGTGGCCGGGCTGCACTCCCTTTGAAGTCATCGTCGGCGCGATCCTTACGCAAAATACCTCATGGAGCAACGTCGAACCTGCCATCGAAAATCTTCGCCGCGAGAAATTGCTCACGCCCCGCGCCATCGCATCGGTCTCCCTGACACGTCTCGCGCGCCTGATTCGCTCCTCCGGCTACTTCCGTCAAAAAGCAAAGAAGCTGAAGGCCTTCGTTCGCTTCCTCCGCGCGGAATATCACGGCTCGCTGGCGGAAATGTTTCGCACCCCCACGCCCGCCTTGCGCGAAGAGCTTCTCGCCGTCCACGGAATCGGCCCGGAAACCGCGGACTCCATTCTTCTCTATGCCGGCAAGCATCCCGTCTTCGTTGTTGATGCCTATACCCGCCGCATCCTCGAACGCCATAGCCTCGCGGAAGCAAAACACAGTTACGAAGACCTCCGCCAACTCTTCGAGCGCAGCCTATCTGCCGGCGCCGCGCTGTATAATGAATTTCACGCTCTCATCGTTCATACCGGGAAGCACTACTGCCGCGCGCGGGATCCCCGCTGCAACGAATGCGCGCTGAATCACTTGCTGCCGGAAAGGAGCGCGGCTACACAATGAGTTCGCGCCAACCAAAACATCGCTGGAGTCTCGCGATCGGCGGAATTCTGCTCACCCTGCTGCTCGCCGCCGTATTCACCTTTGGCTCTCTCGATTTTCCCTTCGAGCCGGGAAACTGGCGCGCGGCCATGGCCCTCTATGCCGTCTCCAGCTTCATCACCGCCGCGCTGCTCGTCTTCGGACTGATCCTCACGCGCTCGGTCCTGCGGCTCTGGGCGGAGCGCAGCAAAGAACAACTGGGCGCACGCTTCAAGACCAAGATGGTCGTCGGCGCCATGGCCTTGTCCCTTCTTCCCGTCATTTTCATGTTTTTTATCAGCTATTCGCTGCTCAACCGCACGCTGGGCCGCTGGTTTCCACGACCCCTCGAAATCGCTTCCGAACAAACACAGTCCCTTTTGAACGATTTGGGGCGCACGACTCTGCCGCGTCTCCGCAATCTCGCGCGCCTGGCCCAAATGAATTCATCGCAACCCACCGAAGAACTTCTGAAGCATGCCCTCGAGTCCGGTCTCGACGCGCTTTGGATTCTCGATAAGGACGGCAAGCCCATCCGGGGCGGCGTTGTATGTGACGACCAATCGGAGGACCGAAGCGGCCAAGTCTGTGGGCGTGCCGGCGTTTTCGGAAACCCAGTTCGCACATTGCCGAGCGGCATCGAAGTATGGGAAGCGCAGGGAAAAAATTATCTTGTTGCCCGCATGGGGTATGTCGCGGCGGGATATAAGACAAGCCCGGATTTCTTCAGAAGAATTACGGAAATCCAGAAGCAAACGCAGGAATACGAAAAAGAGAAGCAGAATCTGCGCACCCTCAAGCGCCAGATGCTCCTTATCCTGTTCTTGTTTACGATCCTCCTCCTGTTCTCGCTGATGTGGATCGCTCTGTTTCTAGCCAAGCAGGTCACCGTGCCCATCCAAGCTCTCGCGGAGGGCACCCGCGAAGTTTCGTCCGGGAATTTCGATTACCAGGTCCCCGAGCAGGTCCAAGACGAGCTCGGCATCCTCATTCGCTCCTTCAACGCCATGACCACGCAGTTGCGCGACTCCCGCGCCCAAATTGACCAGTTCACCCGCAATCTCCAACAAGCCGTCCAGGAACTCGAGCGCCGCCGTCAGCTGATGGAAACCGTTCTCGAGAACATTCCCACGGGTGTCATCTCTTTGGACGCGGCCGGCGCCATCCTTCGCGAGAACACCGCCATCACTCGCATGTTCGGCGAGCGCGCCCGCGATGTTCAATCGCTCGAGGAATTACTCGGCTCCGATGCCTCGCGCACCGTGCAACTCCTGATGCGCCGCTCCCTGCGCATGGGTGTAGTGTCCCGTGAAATCGAGACGGTCGTCTCCGGACGCGTTCTGCACGTGGCCGTCACCGTCAGCTCCCTGGGCCCTCGCCGTGCCAACACCGGCTTTGTCCTGGTGCTCGACGACCTCACGGAAGTCCTCCGCGCGCAAAAGTCCGCCGCCTGGCAGGAAGTCGCCCGCCGCATTGCCCACGAGATCAAAAATCCTCTCACCCCGATTCAGCTTTCCTCGCAGCGCCTCTCGCGCTTCCTGGATCGTCGCGACCCTTCCGAAACCTCCGCGCCCCGCGACGTCGAACTTACACGCCTCGTCCAGGAATGCTCCCGCCTGATCGAGCGGGAAGTTTCCACGCTCGCCGCCCTGGTCAACGAGTTCTCTCAATTCGTCCGCTTCCCCACTGCCAAGCTTGCGCCCACCAGCGCCAACACCGTGGTTCACGAAGCCGTGGAGCTTTTCTCCGGCCGTCTCGACGGCATCACCCTGAAAACCTCGCTCGCCGAAAATCTTCCCGCCGTTCGTGCCGACGGCGGCCTCCTGCGGAGCGTCGTCGTCAACCTCATCGACAATGCCGCGGAAGCCCTGGAAACGGCACCGCTGCGCGAAATCATCGTTTCGACGTGTGCGCATGGCGACGCGGAAACCGTCGAAATCTGCGTCCAGGACACTGGCCACGGAATTTCTCCCGAAGACAAAGACCGGCTCTTCCTTCCGCATTTCTCCACCAAAGATCGCGGCACTGGCCTGGGCTTGGCCATCGCGGCGCGCATCGTCGCCGAGCACGGCGGCACGATTCACGTTGAAGATAATTTCCCGGTCGGCTCGCGTTTTCTGGTCGAGCTTCCCGTGGCGGAGCTCGCACCCGCCGCGGTCACCGATCGCAACGGAGTCGAAGCTTCCTGATGACCCCACGCCCGCATCTGTTGGTTGTCGACGATGAAGCCGGCATCCGCGAATCTCTTTCTTCGATTCTGATCGACGAAGGCTATCACGTCGAATCCGTCGCCTCCGCCGAGGAAGCTCTCGAGCGCGCCGCCGCCGGCGATCTCGAAGTCGTGCTTCTTGATGTTTGGCTTCCCGGCATGGATGGCCTGGAAGCGCTCAGCCGCTTGCAGGCCTCTCCGCGCCCTCCCGCGGTCATCATGATTTCCGGTCACGGCACGATTGAGACCGCCGTGCGGGCCACCAAACTTGGCGCTTTCGATTTCATCGAGAAGCCTCTTTCTCTCGAAAAAATCATCGTGCTTGTCCGCAATGCTATTCAGCAGCGGCGTCTCGCGGAAGAAAACCAGCTTCTGCGCAGCGAGCTTGGCCATCGCTATCAAGTCATCGGCGAGAGCGTGCCGATGAAAGCGCTGCGCCAGCAGATCGCGGTCACCGCGCCCACCAACGGCCGCGTGCTCATCTACGGGGAAAGCGGTACCGGAAAAGAGCTCGTGGCCCGCGCACTCCACGCCGCCAGCCTGCGCAACAAGGGCCTGTTCGTGGAAGTGAATTGTGCCGCCATACCGGAGGAATTAATCGAGTCGGAAATCTTCGGCCATATCAAAGGCAGCTTCACCGGCGCAACTGACGACAAAACCGGAAAATTCAAGAAAGCCGACGGCGGAACTTTATTCCTCGATGAAATCGGCGACATGAGCCTGCGCACGCAATCCAAGGTCTTGCGCGTTCTCGAAGAGCAGCGCTTCGAGCCGGTGGGCTCGAACCAGACGCTGACCGTGGACGTGCGCGTCCTCGCCGCTACAAACAAGAACCTCGAACAAGAAATCGCGCGCGGCGCCTTCCGCCAAGACCTCTTCTATCGCTTGAACGTAATTCCCTTTTTCGTGCCCCCGCTTCGCGAGCGCCGGGAAGATATTCCCAGCCTCTCCCGTTATTTTCTGAATGAATTCAGCTCCGCGTATGGAAAGAAAACTCGCGAACTGACGGACACCGCGATGGAAGTCTTGTTGCGCTATCCATGGCCCGGCAACGTCCGAGAGCTCCGCAACCTCGTCGAGCGCCTCGTCATCGTCTGCCCGCAAGCGCGCATCGAGCCGCATCATCTGCCGCCCGAACTGTTCCGCGGCGTAGCCGAAAGCCCGCAACACCCGTACTCCACACTGCACGAAGCCCGCAGCGCCTACGAACGCGAATTTATCTTGCGAAAATTGCAGGAACACCGCTGGAATATGACGCAAACCGCCTCAGCCCTGGGCCTGGAACGCAGCCACCTCTACCGCAAAATGAAGTCCTTGGGCATCGCCGCCCCGGACTAACTTATGTCGTCTTCTGACTCATTCTCTTGTTCGTGGCTCAGCCCTTCGAGCTGGAAATGCCAATCCAGCTCGCGCACTTTCTGTGGATTCTCCCGCCAACCCGGAACCACCTTCACGAACATGCTCAGAAAAATCTTCGTGCCCAGCAACGCTTCCAATTCTTTCCGCGCTTCCGTCCCGATCTTCTTCATCATTTCGCCCTTGTGGCCGATCAGGATTTTCTTCTGTGAATCCCGCTCCACGTTCAGCGTCGCGTCGATGCGCAGAATCTTCGGCGTTTCCTCGAACTTATCCACGAACACCGCCAGCGCGTAGGGCACTTCGTGGTACATCACCTGGATCGCTTTTTCCCGGATAATTTCCGCCGCAAGAAATCTCTCCGGCTGGTCGGTTATCTGGTCCTCCGGAAAATACGGCTCGCTCTCCGGCAACTGCCGCAGAATTTCCTCGAGCAGTTCATCGCAACCGCTCCCCTTCAACGCCGAGATCGGAACGATCGCGGTAAACTCAAACGCCTTCTGAAACGCATCGATCAGCGGCAGCAACTTGGCTTTCGGCAAGCGGTCGATTTTATTGAGCGCGAGAATGGTTTTTCCGCGGAAGCGTTTGGCCTTCTCGAGCAGCAGAGCATCCGCGTGCGGAAACGCGCGGCTGGCATCCACCATCAGTAGCAGCACGTCGATTCCTTCCAACGCTGCCGCCACTTCGTGCATCATCTGCCGCCCGAGTGCGGAGTCCGCTTCATGCAACCCCGGGGTATCGATGAAAACGATCTGCCCGCGCGGCTGCGTCACAATTCCCTGGATGCGGTTTCGCGTCGTCTGCGGCTTCGATGTGACGATCGCGACCTTCTGGCCGACAAGGTGATTCAGAAGCGTCGATTTTCCCGCATTCGGGCGTCCCACGATGGCGACAAAGCCCGCGCGAAATCCTTTTTTCTTCGCGTCTGTAGTTGTTTCTTCGCGCGTCACGATTTCACGACCTTGGCCGCTGGTTGCTTGCGGATTCTGACACGCAATACTTTTCTTTGGTTAGCCTCGAGCACCTCGAAACGGTGGCCCTCCAGGTCGACCTTATCGCCGGGCGCCGGGACCTTGCCCGAAACGTGGCTCAGTAAACCGGCGATGGTAGTGACGGCTTCATCGGTTTTATCTCCGAATTGAATGCCCAGGAGTTCCTCGACGTCTCCGATGGCCATGCTTCCGCGCATCACGAGACCTCCGTCGGGTTCGCGAACGACATCGGGCGAAGGCTTTTTTTCGTCGCGACCGCTCTCGCCGACAATTTCCTCGACCAGGTCTTCGACGGTCGCCAGGCCCGCCACTAGTCCGTGCTCATCGATGACCACCGCCAGGGGCTGGTCCTTCTGGCGCATTTCGCGCAATAGCTCGGAACCCGCCTTCGTTTCGGGAATGAACATGACCGGGCGCGCCAACTCGCGTACTTTGCGTTTTGGCAGATCCTGATCGGCGATGTGCAACAAGTCTTGGGCGTACACGACGCCGAAAATATCGTCGAGCGATTTTTCGTAAACCGGCATGCGGGCGAAGCGCATCTCGACAAACTTGGCATGCAGCTCTTCGAGGGTTGCGTCGGCGGCCATGGCGACGATGTCCGGACGCGGGGTCATCACCTCGCGGACGCGCTTGTCGCTGAATTCCACGACTTGCTCGATCAAGTCAGCCTGCTCGGGTTCGATGATTCCTTCCTCCTCGGCTTGCTCGACCAGCGCTTCGATTCCTTCTTCCGTGCGTTGCTCTTCGGTGCGCTCGGGCTCGTGCTCGGCAATTCTGGCCAGCGACTCGGCACCCTCGAGGAAGATGCGCACGGGCCAAACCAGCCACATCGCGGCGCGAATCAAGGGAAGCAGCGGCAGCAGCCAGCGCCCGGTGGTGCGGTACAGCAGCATGTCCGGAATGAAGTGCATGGCCATGACGACTTCGAGGCTCAGAAACACACAAAACTCCACGAAGGACTCCCAAGTGCCAGGAACGAAATACACGACGCCGCGCGTGGTTTCGAGCACAAGAAAGGCAAGCCAGAAATGCCCCAAAATGCGGAACGTCCGGCCGCCGCTGCGCCGGTTGATCCTGAGTTTCGGCTCGATCTCGGCTTCGAAAATTTCGAGATGCTCGTGGACGCGGCCAGTGTTCATGCGTCCGAGCTCGCGATAGATCAGGCCGAGGTAAGAAAATACCGGCAGGCCCAATGCGAGAAGCACGGTGCCGAGCGTATACGCCCAGAAGTACGTCTTCACGCCAGCCCGAGCCTTCGGCGCAGCCGCTGCTCGAAACGGTTCATTTGGCCGCGATCGGTTTCGTGGTCGTAGCCCAGCAGATGCAGCACGCCATGGAGGATCAAGATTTGGAGTTCGCTGCGCAGAGTGCGCCCAAATTCTTTGGCATTGCGCCGCGCCGTGGCCGGAGAAATGGCCACGTCGCCAAGATATTCGCCATCAGGGGTTCCGGGCCTGGCGCGGGTCGCCGCGCGGTTACCGTTCTGGACCACTCGCCCTGTGCGGGTTTGCTTGACCGGCTTGCGGCGCACGACCGCAGGGAACGACAGCACGTCGGTGGGTCCCTTCTTTTTGCGAAAGACCTCATTCATGCGCGCAATCTCCGCGTCGCTCACCAGGCAAATCGTGACGTCCGCCGCGCCAAGGCCCAGATGTTCCTGCAAGCGGCGCAAGAATAACTGGAGTGGCCGCTGCGCCACGCGCACGGTCCGCTGGCGGTTCAGGATCATCCTTGCGGAGTTTCTTTGGTCGGTTGCTTCCAGGGCTCTGCCGCGCGCGCGAGGGACTTGCCATTGGTGGCGTTGCCGCTCCGCTGCGGCTGGGTACTATCATACTCTTCATAGGCGCGGATGATTTGCTGGACCAGGTTGTGGCGGACGACGTCCTTTTCGCTGAACTGGGCGACGCCGATTCCTTCGATCTTGCCGCATACTTCCAGGGCCTCGACCAATCCGGACTTCTTTCCCGCCGGCAAGTCGATCTGCGTGACGTCGCCAGTGATCACCGCCTTCGAGTTGAAGCCCAGGCGCGTCAGGAACATCTTCATCTGCTCGCTGGTGGTGTTCTGCGCTTCGTCCAGAATGACGAAGGAATCGTTCAAGGTGCGGCCGCGCATAAAGGCCAGCGGCGCGACTTCGATGATGCCCTTCTCCAGAAACCGCTCGAGTTTGTCCGCGTCCAGCATGTCGTAGAGCGCGTCGTAGAGCGGGCGCATGTAAGGATCGATCTTTTGCTGCAGGGTGCCGGGCAAAAAACCGAGGCGCTCGCCGGCTTCGACGGCGGGGCGCGCGAGAATGATGCGGTTGACCTGTTTGGTGAGCAACGCGCTCACGGCCATGGCCACGGCGAGGTAGGTTTTGCCCGTTCCGCCAGGACCGACGGCAAACATCATGTCGTGCTTCTCGATCTCCTCCATGTAGCGGCTCTGGCTGGCGTTTTTGGGCGTGACGACTTTTTTCCCGAAGGATCGCGTGCGGTGGTGTTCGAATAAGGCGCGTGGCGATTCGTGCGGCTCTTCGGTGGCCACGCGCATCAACGATTTGACTTCGGTGCTCGACAGCGTCCGGCCATGGCGCGTCAGGTGGTTATACTCTTCGACAATCTTCACGGCCTGATCGACGCTGTCCTGCTCGCCTTCGATGGTCAGGCGCGTGTCGTGCAAGTGCGTGCGCACGTGGAGCACGTCCTCAAGCAGGCGCACGTTCTCATCCAGCGTGCCGAAGAAGGGTTCAATTTGTCCGGAAATGTGAACGGTACGTCGCATCCAAGTGGAAGGTTTTCCTGCTACGGGAACCGGCTGGCCGATGGCGGATTCCTCCAGGTGACAGGTTGCGCCGCGAAGAGCGTCCGTGCATCCCCGTGGGGTTCTGGAGCGCCCCACACTGGGAGAAACTTCCTACACCCTAGCGCAGCAGTGTGCTGGGGTCAAGTTACAGGCTGATTGAAATTGGGCCAGTTTCCGATTATCCGACTATACGTCCATCGTCCAACGGGTTGGGCTTGGTAGGCCGAAGAGTCTCGGACCTAGCCCAAGAATGGTGGCGTGATGGGATGGTTAGGGCTTCGTTGGGGCAGCTGCCGGGACTAAATAGGGCTCAGAAAAAATCTCCACAGGAGTTTCATCGGGCAGGAACCTAACAAATGCACTCGTGCCATGCTTTTCCCCGGTATTGCTTGTCCCGTCAAGTACTTCGCATTCAACTGTCGTTCCTGCATCTAGAGGAAACCATGCGGTTGGCAGCCCGACGCGGCCCAAGCCCCCGATTCCGGGGCTGACCTCTTTAGCTTTCTTTGCGCCTATCGGATGCACCCACATCTCACCTGCACTGGACCACTCGGTGCGGTGTCCGATTGGTTTTTTATTGTACTTAAGAGCGTAAAAGGAAATGTCCCCGCGTGATGCTGATAGGCGTAAGCGCACAAGAACGTCCGCGCCGATGAAATCGGGTCCGGCAATCTTTGTGCTTTCTTCATTGGACATGACCTTCACGGAGATGACTTCAAACTTGATGCCATTAGGTTGATTGCGTGGAACCGCTGCCGTAAGTGCTCCAGCGACTAGCAAACAACCTGCAAGACCATATCTATTCATTTTTCACCGCTTGTCGCTCGGGTTCTGCGTGATGGGATAATAACATCAGATTTGGCAATCATTTGGCACCAACCGACCAAGGTAAGGCTTTTGTGTGGCTGAGAGTTGGAAACATGGAAGGCATTCGGGGCTTGAACAAAATTGTACCGTGGAACGCACCTCTTCTCGAAGTGGAGGGCTAAGGCACCGCGAGAGGAGCGGAAAACAAAAAATCTCAGGGAGAGGTCTTCACCGTGTTGCAGCACTCAAATTCCGCCGAGACCTCGGCGACTCTATCCTTGGCGCCGGGAGGATAGCGCCACTGTCGGACGGCCTTGGACGCCGCTTCCGCAAAGATCGCGCCTCCGCCAAGTATTTCGATGTCCTTCACCGAACCATCCGAGGCGATGGTTACTTTCAGGCGGACAGTCCCGCTGAGACCCATCTTTCGGAGCACCTCGGGGTACACCGGCAGAGTCTTTTTCAGAGGTTTCGGCTCGCCCTCCTGAGAAGAAACACCCAGCGGGAGCACGCCAGAGAGCAGCGTGCAGCACACAAATACCCGAACGTTCCGCAGCGAATCTGATGAACTCACGGTGACCTTGCTTTTCGAAAGAAATAACGGAGGGGAACGCCCGTCTTGGCCCGGAAGAAAGTGCAAGGCTCCCGACTCTTTCGCTGTAACTACGTTTTATCACGGGGAGGAGCGGGGCTAAACGCGTAAGACGAGCGTTGTTCCCAATCTGCTAATTGATGCGAGCTCACAAGCAGCGGCCCGCGGGGTTTATTTCCGCTGCTTCAGGGCGGAGCGAATGGCTTCCTCCGCGAGAGGCGTCATTGTAGCGTAACCCTTGGCGTTGGGATGGAGGCCATCCTCGCTCAGCTCGTTGCTGAGCAGGCCCTGATCGTCTACCGTCGCCGGGAAATAATCGAGATAAACGTACTTCTTGTCCGCGGCGTACTTCTTGATCCAGGAATTCAGCTGAAGAATTTTCTCTGGAGGGCGCTTGATGCGCATGTCGATGGGGTTGCCGTCGCGATCGCGAGGGTAATTGCTCACGGGAAGCACGGAAGACAGCACCACGCGAATCCCGTTGGCGTGGGCCAGCTCGGCCATCGCGGCGAGGTTGTTTTCTGTTTCCACGAGCGTCATCGGTCCGGTATTTCCGGCGATGTCGTTGGTTCCCGCCAAAATGACGACCACTTTCGGCTGCAGCGCGATCACGTCCGGGTAGAAGCGAATCAGCATTTGCGGGGTAGTCTGTCCGCCGATACCGCGTCCGATATACGGCTTGCCCGGAAAAAATCCGCCGAACTCCGGATGCACCCAGAGATCGGTGATGGAATCGCCCATAAAGACGACCCTCTGCTCTTTTTCCGCAGGCGGCGGGAGCTCGGCGTTTGCCTGGCGATACCGCGCGAGGTTCGGCCAATCCTGCAGCACGTTGTGAGCGACTGCCAATTTCTCGACAATGGGGACCAACTCTTCGCAATTCGCCGGCGGCTTGGATGGCGCGTCCGCTTGTGTCTGCGCGCTGGCGGCCGGTGCGCTGAGGGTTGCCCCTGCACTCGCGACCAGAAGGAACGTGACAATCGTTTTCATCAGGTGACCTCGCCTGAGCAGATTACCCGAAATGTTTTTTGCCGGGAAGGCTCATGGAGACCACAACAGGCTGGCCGGGATTCAAAAGTTTCCCGGAAACTGCGCGATCGGCGAATCTCCGATACAATGCGGACCGTCAAAACGAACGCGTTACCGAGGTAAGAAAGATGCGCATAAGCCGTCGCCTTCTACTTTGTGTTTTTGCCGCGAGCACGATTGCGGCTGCGTCTCCGGCGCAGACTACTTCTGGATTGCAGGTGGCGGATTATCAGCGGCTCCGCGCGGTGGCTCAAGCGGAGTTGTCGCCGGATGGCAAGCTGCTCGCCTACACCGTGTTGCGATACAACCGGCCCGGGCGCCCGTGGCCGCAGTTGTGGGTGCTGGACGTTGCGACGGGAAAATCAACGCGTATCGGAATGGAAGACGAAGCCGCGGGGAGCCCCGTGTGGTCGCCCGACGGACGCCGGATTGCATACTTCGGCGCGGCCGAGGGCAAGCACGGACTGGCGATCGCGCATCCGGATGGGTCCGCGGCGACTTTTTTGGCGGAGGCGTCGGGCACCAACGCGCCGCTGCCTTCGCAGGGGGCGGAGGTCACCTGGTCGCCGGACGGCAAGCAGATCGCATTCATCTCCGCAACGCCGGGCCCGGAAACCGCGGACGCGAGCGGTGACCCGATCGTGATTACCCGTTACTTGTACAAGCCGGACGCCGGTGAGGGTTTCACGCATTTCAACGACAACCGGCGGCTGCACATTTTTGCGGTAGACGTGGCGACGAAGCAGGTGCGCCAGCTTACCAGCGGAAATTACTACGAACACTCCATCGATTGGTCACCGCGCGGCGATGAGATCGCCTTCATTTCGGACCGTTCGCCGGAGACCGATCAGTTTTTTAACTATGACGTCTTTGCGCTGAAGGTGAGCGATGGCTCGATCCGGCGTCTGACGGCGACGGAAAACGCCGAGTACGATCCGCGCTGGTCGCCCGACGGAAAAATGATCGCGTTCCTGGCAACGAAGCGCGGCCTGAC
Organism: Candidatus Acidiferrum sp.; assembly: GCA_041478205.1. Classification (GTDB taxonomy): domain Bacteria; phylum Acidobacteriota; class Terriglobia; order Acidiferrales; family UBA7541; genus Acidiferrum. Next base: position 5,314 of record JBGOVR010000015.1, on the reverse strand, counting down.
CGACCGCGAGACGACCATGGAAGATACGCACGTTTGGGTGATGAACGCCGACGGCTCAGGACGGCACGAACTGCCCATGATCGACAACCGGCAAGGCGCGCCGCGGTGGGCACCGGACGGGAAATCGGTGTACTTCACGGTGCAGGAACGCGGGAGCGTGCACTTGTACCGGCAAGGGTTGGATGGCGGAAGAGCGGAAATGCAAACGAGCGAGCGGCGCGACCTTCATCCAGCGGGCGGCAGTTCTGAAATCGTGATCGATGGGCGAGGCAGTGTTAGCTCGTTCTCGCTGGCAAAGTCGGGAGCCATCGCGTACACGTTCGGAAGCCCACAGGATTTGGCGGAGCTGTACGTCCGCAGTGGAGCCGGCTCAAAGCAAGTCACGGACTTGAACGCGGACGTTCTGCGAGGCAAGCAAATCGCCGAAGTGGAACCCTTTACGTTCATCAGCAACGATAATAAATACGAAGTGGAAGCGTTTCTGGTGAAGCCGCCGGGCATGGCGGCGGACTCGAAACGCCCGTTGATCGTGAACATTCACGGTGGCCCGCACGGACAGAATGGGCCGGCGTTTAACTTCCGGGATCAAGTGTTCGCTGCGCGGGGCTGGGCTACTCTGCACGTGAACTATCGCGGCTCGACGGGGTACGGGCAAGGCTTTGCGGATGCTGTGTTTGGGGACCAGGATGGCAACGAAGCGCAGGACGTGCTCTACGGCGTGAGCGCGGCGCTGCGGCGTTACCTATGGCTGGACCGCGAGCGCATGGGGATCGAAGGCGTCAGCTACGGCGGGCAGCTTTCGATGTGGCTGATTACCCAGACGCGGATGTTCCGCGCGGCGATTCCCATCGCGGGCATCGCGAACCTGATCAGCTACAACTACATGACCTACTACAACCAATACGAGCAGATGGAATTCGGTCAGTTGCCGCATCAGGGTGACTTCATGAACATTTTATGGGAGCGGTCGGCGCTGAAGCATGTCGCCGCGGTGGCGACACCCACGATGCTGATGCATGGGGAAAATGATCCGGACGTGCCCATCGCCGAGGCGGAACAGTATTACATCGCGCTGAAGGACGTCGGCGTCGACACGATCTTCGTGCGCTATCCGCGCGAGGGGCACGGGATTCGCGAGTCGGGGCACGTTGTGGACAGCATCGATCGGGCGATTGCGTGGTACGAGAAATATTTTCCGAAGACGCAGCCGGAAACTCCCAACCCCGCCGTGCCATAAAAAAGAGCGGCTTCCGCGCATCGCCGGTCCGGTGTTTCCAGCGATGTCGCGTCGTTCTCACCGCACCTTTCCCATTTCCGGAATCGTCCCGCGCAGCGGCTTTTCCGCGCCTTCGGCGTGTGCCCAGAGTATTACTGCACTTTGGTACTCACGTGCGCCACGCGCCACGCAAAGATGCGACTCTAACACTAGATTAGGAAACTCAAATCTCGGTCCAAGAGAGAGTCGGTATGACACGCACACTCGTCCTTATCGCCGCGGCCTCAGGGTTGGTTCTGCCACAGGCTTCACGTGCGCAGGAAGCTGCTGCGCCGTCGGCACAGGTTGTAAGTTCTAGCCCGGCCTGGCTGATTCGCTGTCCCGGCTTGACGGCAAGTGTCCCGTTGACGGCCGACTCCGCGCAGGCCCTGCCAATGCATCTCGTGGCCACGTTGAACTGCGGCGATCAGGTCTCGGTGCTTTCGGACGTCGAGGGCTATACGGTGAACGTGCGCATCGCCGACGGGAAAACCGGCTACGTCGCCGGGATGTACCTCGTCAAAGCGCCGGCCTCAAAGCCTGTGCCAGCCGTAAAGGCTGCCGCAGCCGCAAAGCCAGCGCCGCGCGTGGCGCCCGCTTCCGCCATCGTGCGTGACGGCGTGGCGCGCTGGAGGCGCGGAGCGCAGGGTTGCGAGCAGGCAACCAAGGATGGCGCGGTTGTCGAGTCCCTGACCGCCAACGGCGTTACCGTTCAGGTTTCTTTGCGTGACCTGGGCGCGAAGCTGCGCGCCAGCGTCGGCGTCGACAATGCCAGCCCAGAGTACGTGTATGTCAATCCGATCGGGATTTCGCTGGAGAGCCGGGGAGAACACTGGAAATCGCTGGCGTATGTAAGTCCGGCGCAACTGGCAAATGAGATGGCCCAACAAGCGGCCAGTGGCGAAGCCGCGCCGGCGAACCTCGAGTACAAAGCATCCGATGACTCATCGCTTTTTCCGACGGTGGCTTACACTCCGGCGCGCCACGCCGGGGACGACGAGACACCGGAGCAGCAGCAGCCAAACCAGGCGTTACTTAAAGCCGCAAAACAATTCAACGCGGAGGCGCTGAAAAAGGGTGTAGTGAAACCCGACGACAAGGTCTCCGGCGCGGTCTGGTTCGAGCGCGATGCCAGCCCGGATCAGTACGTGATGCGGGTGCCGATCGACAACCAAGTTTTTGAGTTTCCGCTGTCCTTGCATCAAACAAACTAAATTGATATCCGGTGCAACCTACCCGCCTTCCCCGGGGAAGGCGATGTTGCTGCAATGCCGCTGCCTGCCGGTACTGAGATTGAACCCTGTCTGGGTAACCCGAGGTGGTTTGCTCCCAAAAAGAAAACGGCGGGCAACGTTGCCGCTGCCCGCCGAGGAAACTTGCGAATAAAGCTATTCAAATTTTTCGGTCATGATGGGGAAGGTCAGCTTGGCTTTGGCGAGTGATTTTACGACGACCGCCTCTGCGCTTTCCGCGGTGGTGTTACGGGCGGTGGCCATCTCGCTGACGAGGAGATACTTGGCGCGTTCCAGCATTTTCTTTTCGCGGAAGGAAAGCGGTTTGCTGCGGCTGAGGGAAACGAGACTCTTGAGGACCACGGCGACTTCCAGGAGGGCACCGGTGCGCATGCGCTCGGAATTTTCCTTGAAGCGATGCTTCCAGTCGTGATGGGAGTTGAGCTTGCCTTTTTCGAGAAAGCCGAGAACTTTACTCGCGTCATTAGAACGAATTACAGAACGAAGACCGACGATATCCACATTTGACTGCGGAACCATGACGCGCAAACCGCTGGAAACAATGCGAATCATGAAGTACCGCTCGGTCCTGCCGTTCAAGAGTCCGTAGTTGATCTGCTCCACAAGCCCAACGCCGTGATTCGGATAGACGACCTTGTCGCCGATTTTGTAATCCATAGCTTCGGTTGCCCCCCTAGGCATACATTAGGTACTGTAAGGCAAATGTGTTCCAAGAGTCAAGATATATCCAGTGGAATCAGGGGCTTAGGGAAGAACAGTTACTAATTTGGCACGAAAATTGCTAAGCGATCTCGTGTCAACCTCCAAAGGAAACCTCTACCTCATCTCTCGGCGCTCGTCGCCTCGCACTAGTCGCAGTGAATAGCCTCCTCGATCTTCTGTCGCAAATGCAATCGCTTGTATCGGTTAGACGGACTCTCCGGCCATTCCTGTTAGAATCCAGCTGTGTTTCTCATCGCTCTGGATACCTGCGATTCACGGGGCAGCGTGGCCGTGTTGCGAGACGCCGACGCGCTCCACACGGTCGTCCACAAGTCCTCGGACGACTATTCCTCTTGGTTGCTGCCAGCCGTCCAAGCGGTTTTGCAGGCTACGGGGATCACGTTGGCCGATCTGGACGTATACGCCGTGGCTGCAGGCCCCGGCTCGTTCACCGGCGTGCGCGTGGGACTTGCGACCGTCAAGGCATGGGCCGAGGTCTACGGACGACCCATTGCGGCGGTTTCGCGGCTCGAGGCCCTCGCAACGCAGGCATCTCAGGTGGCACCCTATGTGGCCGCGTTTGCGGACGGGCGGCGAGGCCAGGTATTCGGGGCCATGTACCGCCGGCGCCGTGGAGAGTTGGAGCGCATCGAGGAAGAAATGGTGATCGCGCCGGAGCGGTTCGTGGCGTGGGCTGCCGAGACCGCGGGGACCGGCCGCATCGAATGGATTTCCAGCGACCCGAAGTGCGTCGTCGAAACGCCGATGTGGGTCAAGCGCCAGGCCGCCGGTGAAAGCGTGCAGACGGCTTCGCCGATCCTGGCGCCGGCGATCGGCCGCCTTGGCCATCGGCTGGCGCTTGAGAAGCGACTGACCGACGCGTTGTCACTCGATGCAAACTACGTGCGACGCACGGATGCCGAGGTTCTCTGGAAGGACGTCTCCAGACTGCCTGCAAGCGCAGAACGGAAAGCTCCAGGCGCGGCAGTGCGCAAATTCATGCCGCAAGATGCGGGGGCGACACAAGAAATTACCCAGAGATCGCCGGAAGCGGCGCAATGGTCGCGCGAGAGCTACTCTGCTCTGGTCGACCAGGGGCACTCGGCCTGGGTAGCGGAGGCGGGCGGAGCGGTATGCGGATTCTTCGTTGCGCGCAGGGTGGACGACGAAGCCGAAATCTTGAACCTTGCGGTGGATCCCGCGAAGAGGCGGGCGGGAATCGCGAACGCTCTTTTGAATGAAGCAGTTGCGGAACTCCGGGGGCGCGGAGTACGCAGGGTGTTCCTGGAGGTGCGGGAGTCCAACAGGGCGGCGATCCACTTCTACGAGAAACAAGGGTTCGCGCGAACGGGTCTGCGTGCAGGATACTACCGGGAACCTGCGGAAGCAGCAGTACTAATGATTAGAGAACTCACAGGCTAGGACCAAAAATCTACAGGTTGCTACTTGACGTGGCTTCGCAGTGTGTTACCTTGCGCTCATGAAGTAATCACACCCCAGTTATGAGGAGGAACGCATGGCAACCCTGCAGCGGAGCCCTCGGGACATACTGCTCGATACAGACGCCGAGTATCAGCGTCTGGTCGAGCAGCACTCGAAATACGAAGCGGAACTTCAAAAACTCACCTCAGCAGCCTACCTGAACTCGGAAGCCCTCCTGGAAGAAATCAAGTTAAAGAAGATGAAGCTCTATTGTAAAGATGAGATGGAACGGATTGCCGCGCGTGTCCAACGTGCGCGCGCTCACACGCAGTAACGAACCCCTCTAGAATTGTGGCGTAGAATGCCGGTGCTTTCTCGCGCCGCTGGAACCGCGGGCGGGAGCGCTGTGGTATTGTCTAAGAGCCATGGTCAAGGAAGGCTACTACTTCGGGCTGCCGCCGCTTTTGTTGAGCGGCGTTGCGTTTCTGGCGCACTGGACAATCGCCGGAGTTCTGCTGCTGGCCCTCGCGTCGTTCGTCTTCTATTTCTTCCGCGATCCGGAGCGCGTGATCCCCGCGAACCCTGGCGCCGTGGTGTCGCCCGGGGACGGCCGCGTGGTGGTCGTAACGGATGAGGAAAACGCCGGACGGCCGGGCAAACGGATCAGCATTTTTCTGGCCGT